>NZ_CP039934.1:1312792-1619556 GCF_009792295.1 Myroides fluvii
ATTACTAGTCCATGGCTCGATGTTAACCTATGCCCAACATCGAGTAGTACTCAAGGGAACAGTAGTTGACGGACGATTCCGTCGGCCTCTTCAAGAAGCCCTTGTACAACAAAGCGGTACCGATAACTATACCTTAACGGATGCCACAGGAGCCTTTGTTTTATCTATTATTCCCCAAGACAATTACACCATGGAGGTGTCCTATCCCACGTGTATTACACAGCGATTTACCCTATCTTTTACACCCGAACAACACTTAGACTTAGGCACCGTGGTCTTAGAGGAAGATACCACAGCATTAGAGCAATTTGGTTTAATCCAGCTGACTGAAAACGACCTTGAAGACGACAATTTGGAAGCTGAAGGATCAGCAAGTTTACTCCAAGCGACAAAAAATCCATTTCAACAAGCCGTGGCTTATTCATGGAGTCAAGGGTTTTATCGCATGCGTGGGCTTGACAATGCTTATGGCAAAGTGCTACTCAATGGTTTAATCATGAATAAGCTACATCATGGGCGTCCCCAATGGAACAATTGGGGAGGATTAAACGAGGCTACTAGAAATCAAACACTTACAACCGGCGCTGCGGCTTCTCCTCAAGCTTTTGGCGGCATCTTGGGCACACAAGTCATTGACACTCGAGCTTCTCTTTTGCGAGAAGGAAAGCGTCTAGGTTTTTCTGGATCCAACACCAGTTATCGCTGGCGTTCTTTTGGACATTATGCTTCTGGCTTGCGCAAAAACAAGTGGGCCTATGTCGTTTCAGGCTCCTATCGCGGAGCCAAGGAAGGGTATTGGCCTGGAAGTAACTACGATGCAACCTCATTTTTTATGGCCCTAGAAAAACAAATCAATCCCTCACACAGTTTGAACTTGACAGGGATATACGCCAAGAACAAACGCGCTAAAAATTCTTCCAACACCCAAGAACAAATGGAGATAAAAGGAGTTAAATACAACGCGTATTGGGGATGGCAACAGGGAGAAAAAAGAAATGCGCGCTACAAAGATCTTGCAGAGCCCCTACTTATGCTCACTCATTATTGGGAGATGAATGAACACAGTTCCTTAACCACAACAGCTGGACATCAATGGGGATATCACGCCAACAGCCGATTGGATTATCAGGACAACCTCAATCCTGACCCAACTTATTACAAAAATCTCCCCAGTTTCCATCTCTCCCAAATTGATCCCGCCTATTGGCAACTTTCATCCGACGAATTTAATGCACTAGCGGAGGATGACCCTTTCAAACAAGCCACATTAGCCGCCTTACAACAAGCGGAAGAAGCGCGAATAGCCTTCAATAGCCATGGACAATTAGCCTGGGCGGATATATACAAGAAAAATCAACACTTTAATGGACAAAGTAAAATTATCCTCTATGAGGATCGACAAGAGGATCATACCCTATCCGCGAACACTAATTTTCACGCTGTACTCACAAACCACATGACTTTAAATGCGGGTATTACCTATCGTCAACTCCGGTCGTCCAATTTTAAGAAAGCCGTTGACCTATTGGGGGGCACCTACTATCAAGATAGTGATACGTTCCAAGAAGAAGGCCTGCGCGATAGCGATATGCACCATCCCAATCGCGAGATCCAAGTGGGCGATACCTATGGATATAACTATCGAATTGAAGGAAATGAGGCTGAGGCGTTTACCTTATTTACCTTCAACTACAACCACTGGAGCTTCTATTTGGCTGAGTCAATGAATTATACAGCCTATCAAAGAGTAGGTTTATACCAAAGCCCTCTTTTTCCAACAACTTCTTTTGGAAAAAGCGATCTCGTTGTATTCAACAATTTGGGTATCAAGGGAGGGTTTACCTACTACCTCTCAGGTAGGCACATCTTTCATGCAAATGTTGCATTTTACAACCAACCTCCTACCCTTCAAAACACCTTTGCCAATGTCCGTCTGAATAACAAGATCATCCCCAATTTAAAACAGGAAACTGTTTTTAGTGTAGATGCTAACTACACCTTTAGAACCGCTCAATTTCAAGCGCAAATTACGGGTTATTTGGCCAACATCCACAACGGCACACAGCTCAACACCTATTACACCGAAGGGTTGGGACTCACAGATAGCAAAGGTCAGTTGTTAAGCGAAATCCTATCCGAAGTCGACAAGCGCCATGTAGGGCTAGAACTTGGAGCAGCCTATCAACTCACTCCAACGCTGAAAATAACCACCGCAGCTGGCATTGGACAATCGTTTTACACTCGGGACCCTCGATTGCAATTATACGCCAATCACCTAACCAATCCTTTAGATTACGGTAGGTCTAAACTGACTAACTATCGTCTTGCCAATGGACCACAAACCGCTTTTTCGGTCGGTTTTGAGTATCGAGCGCCTTCTTTTTGGTTTATCAGTTCTACTCTCAGCTATCTCGCCGATGCTTACGTTCAAATCGCTCCACTAAAAAGAACGCAGAACTTCATCATGGATCCAGATAAAGTGGGACTTCCTTTTGAAAATTTAACTCCTGCTGAGCTACATCGAGTACTTCGACAAGAAAAACTTCCTGACTTTGCCTTACTCTCAATCAATGGCGGAAAATCTTGGCGGCTGTTGAACCGCACAATTATTGGCTTCTTTGCCTCGATTCAAAATCTCCTGAATTCCACCTATCGCACTGGGGGATTTGAACAGGCGAGAAATGCAACTTATGCAGAAGAAGTTGCTCGTTCCAAAGGAAATCACCCCGTGTTTGGCAGCAAATATTGGTACGGCTACGGACGTAGCTTTTTTATTCAGGTTTACTATAACTTTTAATGCTCAACCCATGAAAACAAAACAAAAAACGACAATCACCCTCATTTTCTATGCTTTACTTTTAAGTAGTTGCGCCAAAAATGACAACTTTTCACTCCCCACGCTCGATTGCATGGACCCCACACTAGTTCCCACCACAACTTTAGAAAATCTTCAAAATCTGGCAGATGCCGCTATACGTCTCTATCCCGGTGATGAACGCGATGCACTTGCAGGTCTTGTCATTTCCAGTGATCAAGGAGGAAATTTTTACAATAAATTATATATTGTCGATGAAATAACCCATAGACCCGCCATCATCAACTTAGACATGAGCGCTTCGTTTACGGAATTCCCACCTGGCACAAAAGTCGTCCTCGCCTTAGGTGAACTCTATTGCAATTATGCTTATGGCAAATTAGCAATTGGAGGGGGAATCTACACTTCTTCCAATGGAAAAAAATACATCGGTAGTATTGCTAAAAATGCCATCAGCAAATCCATTCAGAAATACTGCGAACTTGTAGACCTCGAGCCTTATACCACCACACTCCCCTTGGAAGCATTAAAAAATGAAACCGAGAAATACACCGGTCAATTGGTGCGACTTGAAAACGTACAATTTGACCGTAAATTAGTGGGCAAAAAACTATATGATCCCCTCGAGGTTGACGCACAAGGCTATACCTTGCGCAGAATAGTGGATCAACAAGGAAATAGCCTCTACATTCGAACGGGTAAACTAACCAAAGACTTTGCCGATTACACCATTCCGTCGGAAAGTGGGAGCCTCATCGGCATTATAGATGTATTCAGCAAGCAAATTCAGTTTTTTCCGCGAATCTTGGAAGACATCCACTTGGATCAACCGCCCTTTGGGGATATTGCCCCCAATCCAGAGGGTCCAGATGATGTGGAGCATCCAGAAGAAGAAACAGATCTCCCAGTAGAACCAGGTCAATCCTTGGCTTTTTCTGGCGCTGACTTTGAAAACTGGGAGGATTTTATAGCAGTACTAAAGCGTCCGGGATTAAAATTCGCCCTTGCCGCTCCAGGAGAGGGCTGGAACAACTCGACGGGATTAGTTTTTCGAGGTTCACCCACAACAACAGACAATGCCTTCACCATCAAACAAGTGCAAGTGCCCTCGAATGCAACTGCTCTTTCCTTCTTACTCAAAGGTACTGCCAATGCTAAATCGCTAGCTATTGCCTTATATCAAGATGACGGTGCCTATGTGGCTTATAATTTAGAACATCTAACGACAAGCAAAGTAATATTACCTACGTCTCATACTAATCAAGAAGGTAATGTATATAAATACAAAGGTGTAATCAATACAAACAATCAATGGATTAAAGTTATACTCTCCTTAGAAAACGTCCGTTATAATACAACTGGGGAAGGTGATTTTTTAACTTTTCGCTTTAGTGGTAAAACGGCAACTATCCCCAGTGACTACGATTTGATTTTGGATGAGATTCGATTTGAGCAAGAGCAACTAGTCGAATAGCAACACCTTCTCCATCACCAAAAATAAAAAGAGCGGCATCTAAAAAACCGCTCTTTATTCTTATTGTTCTTTGATTAAATAAATATACACCGGAAAGTGATCGCTATAGCCAGGTTCACTGTTGCTGTTTCTCAACGGATAGCCTTTGTACTGCCCTGTTTCTTGTACCATAAATGGCTTTTTGAATATTCGGGCTTTCCAATATTTCCACGAATCATATCCCTCAGTTAGATAAGCTTCGGTCAATAACATTTGATCAAATATATCCCAGGCATCTCGGTAAGCTAACGTTCCTAAACCGTCTTTAGACATTTTCTCCATCGGATTAAAGAGTCCTTGAGGTTGAACATTTTTGCGATCTCCTTCAGCTTTCAACACCTTTTTAATACTCTTATTGTAAGGTCCATCATTCATATCGCCCATGGTGATGATTTTAGCCTTGGGATTGATGGTCTGGAGTGAATCGATAATCTTCTTATTCAAAGCGGCGGCGGCTTCCCGATTGGGGCTACTGGCTTTCTCTCCCCCTACTCGCGAAGGCCAGTGATTGACAATAAAGTGTATTTCTTCTCCATCTAGCTTTCCTGTCACTAACAATTGATCACGAGTATAAATGCGCTTTTGGGTAGCGTGATCTTCCTTTTTTGCCTTCAACTGATCGTATATATACAGCGTGTGTTTAGAAGTCTGTGTAGGCACAAAGTGTTGGGTATTATACAACAAACCCACATCGATACCGCGGCGATCAGGAGAATCATAGTGTACAATGCCATAAGCACCTGGTATCATTACCGGAGCGTGAACTAAATCTTCCAACACCCCTCGATTCTCCACTTCCGCTACACCAATAATCGTCGGCATTCTTGAATTTTCATCCGTCCCAATTTGCGACATTACCCGCGTTAGATTGTCTATTTTCTTTTCGTATTTCTTCTTCGTCCATGCCTGAGCACCATCCGGTGTCCATTCCTCATCGTAAATCTTTGGATCACGAATAGTATCAAACAAATTCTCAACATTATAAAATGCAATGGTGTGAATTTGAAATTTTTTTTCTTGTGCTTGCATGTTCATAAAACAAGCACAAATCAGTATTAATGCCGATTTTCTTACCATATTACTACTAAGTTAACCTAATTTATTAAAACACCTCTTACAAAAGTAGTTATTTTTAGCTTAAAAAACTTAACTTTACTAGGAAAAGTACACGACTTTTTCAACGTAGCAGTTTAATATTAAATCGCACTTATGAGGAAACTTTTATTTGTTTTGCTTGGTGTAGTATCAACGTTTACGTTTGCACAAAGCAATCACGAGATTAAAGGGAAAGTACTCGATGCCAAATCTCAAACCCCTATCAATGCTGTAGTGGCACGAGTAGTTGGCTCCAATCTTTCCACTTTAACCAATGGTGAAGGAATCTTTGTTCTAGAAAACAATCAAATGGGTAACCAAATTGTCGTACTATCCTATCCTGGATTTATCAGTCGACAATTTCCAATTGAGGCTCAAGCGAATCAAACCATTGATTTGGGCGACATTTTCATAGAAGAAGATTTAGTGACACAAGCCCAGATAGGCTTTATCACACTGAATGAAAATGATCTAAGTGATGACAATTCCAATTCGGACACATCATCGGGATTATTACAAGCCACTAAAGACCCGTTCCAACAAGTTGCGGCATTCAATTGGGGACAGGCTTTCTTTAGAGTACGGGGATTGGACAATGAATATGGCAGAACTTTGATTAACGGAATTGAGATGAACCGCGTGTTAGATGGCCGTCCACAATTCAGTAACTGGGGTGGACTCAACGACGTCATGCGCAATCAAGAGTTTTCTTCGGGTTCTACACCTTCTGCCTATACCTTTGGTAGTATTTTAGGAACACAAGCCATTTCTACAAGAGCCTCCCATATTCGAAAAGGGTCACGAGTTACTTTCACAGGAACCAATACCAATTACAACTGGCGACCAACCTTTACACACTCTTCTGGTTTAAACAAAAAAGGATGGGCCTATGCACTATCGGGATCTTACCGGGGAGCTAAAGAAGGATATTGGGACGGAAGTAATTATCACGCTCCTTCTTTCTTTGCGGCAGTTGAGAAGAAATTCAACGACAACCACAGCTTAAATTTTTCCGCTATCTACGCCAAAAATAAAAGAGCAAAGAATTCTCCATTAACCCAAGAACAAGCCGATATTAAAGGCAACAAATACAATTCGTATTGGGGTTGGCAAGAGGGAGACAAGAGAAATTCTCGCTACAAAGATGTGGAGCAACCTATTTTTATGCTCTCTCACTATTGGACCATCAATGAAAAAAGCAGCTTAACGACAACAGCTTCTTATCAATTTGGCCATATTGCCGATAGTCGTTTTACTTATCAAAACAACCTAAATCCAGACCCTACCTATTACCAACATTTACCGAGTTTTCATACCTCGAAAATTGATCCTCGCTATTGGAGCATGTCACCGGACGAATTTAATGCATTAGATGATCATGACCCTTTCAAACAAAATACACTTGCAGACCTAAGACAAGCCGATCAAAGTAGAACGGCCTTTCGTCGAGGCGGTCAAGTAGATTGGAACTATATCTACGCGATCAATAGAGATTCTGCGAATGCCGGGAGAAGTCAAATTATACTTTATGAAGACAGACAACAAGAAAACATCCTGTCTTTCAACTCTAACTTTCGCACGAAAATCAACGCCAATACCACCTTTGATGTAGGAGTAAATTACCGTAAACTTCACTCCAATAACTACCAAAAACTCACCGATTTGTTAGGAGGAGAATATTTCAAAGATATTGATACCTATCAAGATGCTGGCCTTCAAGACAAAGACATCCATCATCCAAATCGACTAGTAAGAAAAGGAGATAAATTTGGCTATAACTACAAACTTTCTGCCGATGTAATCAACGTATTTACTCAAGTTGTTTTTGATTATGATTATTTTGATTTTTACTTGGCTCAAAACATTGGTTATACCTCGTATCAAAGAGAAGGGATATATAAAAACCCGGTCTACCTCAATGATTCTTATGGAAAAAGTGAGAACAAGAGTTTTAATAATTTTGGATTTAAGGGAGGTACAACCTTTCATATAACAGGAAAACACGCCTTAGACTTTAATATCGCTTACATCAATCAGGCGCCTTCGATCAAGAATACATTTGCCAACATACGTGTAAACAATTTCTTTGTGCCAAATGTAAGTAACGAAGATATTTTCAGCGTAGATGGTAGCTATATTTTGCGAACACCTTTACTAAAAGCACGAGTAACAGGGTATTTGACAGAAACCAAAAACGGTACAAAAATCAACTATTACTTTGGAGATGGTTTAGGGTTAACAGACAATGATGGCAGTCTGTACAACAAAGGGAATTCTTTTGTATCTGAAATCATTACAGGAATAAACAAAAGACAGTTGGGATTGGAAATTGGCGCAGAATATCAAATTACGCAAACCGTAAAAGCAACTGCAGCCGCCGCTCTAGGACAAGCCTTTTACACCAATAACCCCAATGTTTATTTATCCTCTGATAATTTGGCCCGTATGTTTGAGTATGGACAAACCTCCTTAAAAAATTACAAACTTTCCAATGGTCCTCAAACCGCCTTATCCTTAGGGTTAGAATATCGAGACCCCAAATTCTGGTTTATTGGTGCGAACATCAACTATTTGGCAGATGCCTATACAGAAGTATCTGCTATTCGAAGAACACAGAATTTTGTTTTAGATCCGAATAATTCAGGACAACCCTTTGAAGGATTGACAGAAGATAAACTGCGCGATATATTAAAACAAGAAAAGTTAAACGATTTTACCATCGTCAATATCACAGGAGGAAAATCTTGGCGCATGCCAAATCGTTCGATTATCGGATTTTTCGCCTCGATCAACAACGTTTTTGACAAAGAATACAAAACAGGAGGATTTGAACAAGCAAGAAATGCGAACTACGCACAAGAAGTTGCTAGAAATAGCGGACCGTATAACTTATTTGGCAACAAATATTTCTATGGGTATGGGCGTAACTTCTCCGTTAATGTTTACTACAACTTCTAATTCCTTTTACTATGAAAACAATATTTAAATCCATATTTTTTATCGCACTTACTACTTTTTTTGTAGCCAGTTGTGCGAAGAATGACGACTTTTCAGTGCCTTCATTGAATTGTAACGAACCTCAGGTGATCATAACCAAAACAACCGATGATCTCTATCTTACTGCCCCAACAGAAGTGGGCCCTTATAATGGAGATGCCAAAGACATCCTCAAAGGAGTGGTTATTTCTAGTGATAAAGGAGGTAATTTCTACAACAAAATCCATGTTGTTGATGAAACTACACAGAAGCCCATCATCGTCAACCTTGCAGATAAAGCTGC
Organism: Myroides fluvii; assembly: GCF_009792295.1. Classification (NCBI taxonomy): domain Bacteria; kingdom Pseudomonadati; phylum Bacteroidota; class Flavobacteriia; order Flavobacteriales; family Flavobacteriaceae; genus Myroides; species Myroides fluvii. The sequence goes on from NZ_CP039934.1 coordinate 1,321,496, forward strand.
CTATGTGACCTATCCTCCAGGAACAATCGTTTATGTAAAACTAGGTGGACTTTATATACACAATAACGAAGGCATGGTTAATTTAGGAGGTGGTATTCAAAATGGAAAATACACATCGACTATTTCTAAAGATGTGATTCCTCAATACGTTGGAAAATACTGTAAACTAGCAGACATCAAAAAGTACAACAATACGGTAACCTTAGCTGAACTAATAAAAAACCAAAAGGAATACAAAGGAAAATTAGTCACGGTAACGGATGTACAATTTGCTCGTGGACTCGTTGGAAAAAAACTGTATGATGAAAAAGATGTTGATGCACAATATCAAACGCTGAGACAAGTGGTTGACGAAAACAACAATTCTTTTTACATCAGAACGAGCCAATATGCTACGGATTTTGTTTCTTATGAAATTCCAGCCAACAGTGGATCAATTACGGGTATATTTGATATCTTCAACAACATGATTCAATTTTATCCTCGTGTATTGGAAGACTTCAATCTGAAAGGTGATCCATTTGTTCAAGAAGAAGTTAAACCAGGTAAGTTCTTAGCTTTTCCAGGGGCTGATTTCGAAAAATGGGAAGATTTCTTAGGCGTGATTTTTAACAATCAGTTGAGTGATCCAATGGCGACTAAGGCAGAAGGTCAAGGCTGGGAGAATTCAATAGGTTTAGCTATTAAAGGAGCAAGAGATCAAAATGGTTATCTTTTTTCGGTACAAGGAGTAAAAATGCCAAAAGACGCAACGCAACTTTCTTTCTTAATGAAAGGAACTTCAGAACGATCTTTATCCATCAACATTCACAAAGCCAATGGTATCAATTACAAAGCATACAACTTAGACGCGGTATCAGGCAGTAAAGTTGTTCAGCCCAATGAAACTCCGATGGAAAATAACCCTGAAAACACAACCAATAGCTACAACGGAAAAATTGATACGCAAGGGAAATGGGTAAAGATCACTTTAGATTTAAGCTCTTTCAATGGAGAATATCACACGGAGGGTACAAGAACCTTCATCAGTTTCAAAAATGGAAATAGGGCCAATTACGATTTAATTATTGATGAGATTCGCTTTGAGGATGGAACCCCAGTAGAGGACGATGGCGGACCAGTTGATCCGGAACCAGAACCAGCTCCTGCAGATATCGTGGCCAATTTCAACAATTGGGATGAGTTTACCAGTAAGCTAAGTACGCATGGTTTAAAACCCTATGCTACGCATGCGCCTGGAGAAGGCCGAAACGGAAAAGATGCGATGAAACTTTCCGGGACAACAACAGCCAATGATTTTGTCTTTACAATCAATGGAAAACAAGCACCAGCAGGAAAGACAAAACTAGTGGTTTGGGTAAAGGGAACATCCGATAAAAAATCACTTTCGTTCAACGTCAATAAACCCGCGGGAGGCTATGATCCTTTTAATGCAGGAACCGTAGGAAATGCCAATTTAGACCTTGCCAAATTTACCACCAATCAATACAATGGCACCATTGATACGGGCGGTGAATGGGTGAAAATAACGCTCGACTTAAGTGATACAGCATACAATAGCACAGGCAGTGGAGATGTCTTCTCTTTAAAAACAGGAAGTGGATCCATTTATGAATTATTAATTGACAGTATTTATTTTCAATAAATAAACTACACAAAAATAAAAGCTCGGTTAGTCTGGACTGACCCCAAAAAGTGTCTAACTTTTTGGGGCATGTCTAGTCCGAGCTTTTTTTATTCTAAAATCAAGAAATACTTACTTTTCTATCACACTGAATTGCTATTTTATTTTCATATCCCCACATCCATTTTAATATACATCCATTTCAATATACATTCTTCTTTATCTCATTAGGTTTATATTTTAGTGTTCGATGAATCTTCACTACGTTACGATTTACACTTCGTTACAATTTACTCTTACTTCATTCCTCTCTCCTGTTCTAAAGCTATTCTAGGCTATTTAAAACAAAAGACAGTCCTAAACCTATACAAAACAAAAAAGACGCTTAAAAAGCGTCTTTTTATAAAAGTATAATCTATTTCGATTAGTTGTTTAATGCTTCTGCACCACCAACAATCTCTAAAATTTCATTTGTAATCGCAGCCTGACGAGCTTTGTTGTAACTTAATTTCAACTCATTTCTCAATTCTTGTGCGTTATCTGTTGCTTTGTGCATCGCAGTCATACGAGCTCCGTGCTCAGATGCTACAGAATCAGCAATTGCTTTGAACAATTGTGTTTTTAGCGACAAAGGAATTAAAGTTTCAATGATCTCTTCTTTCGAAGGTTCATAAATATAATCCGACGCTGCTGCAGTTGCTTCTGTTTCGATTGGCAATAATGGCAAAAATTGCTCTGTAACTACGTTTTGAGTAGCTGCATTTTTAAACTGGTTATATACAACTTGAATCGAATCGTACTTCTCATTCACAAACGCTTCCATTACATGCTCAGCAATAACTGCTGTATGATCAAAATCAAAATGATCGTATAATGAACTTTGGTTATCAACAATGTGGAATGATTTTTTAAGGATATCATTTCCTTTTTTTCCAATTGTCAATAAATCAATGTTTGCTCCTTTGAACGTTGTATTCGCTAAAACATTAATTTGTTTAATGATGTTGGCATTGAAACCCCCACACAAACCTCTGTTTGAAGTTACTGTAATAAGCAATACATTTTTAACCTCTCTAACTTGCGAATATACACCTGAATTCTCTCCCTCTAAAGTAGAACTAACATTTTGAATAATCTCAGTTAGCTTCTCTGAATAAGGACGCATAGCTGTAATCGTATCCGTAGCTTTTTTCAATTTTGCTGCAGATACCATTTTCATCGCAGATGTAATCTGCATTGTAGATCCAATAGAAGAAATCCTATTGCGTATTTCTTTAAGATTTGCCATTTGAAAACGTATATAATTCAGAAAGAGAATAAGCTTTTAGACAAGCTTAAACTCTTTCAAAAAATTCTTAATATTTTGAAGCTAATTCTTTAGCTACTTTCTCTAAAACGCTAGTTTGTTCGTCACCGAATTTACCTGCTTTTAATTGATCTAAAACATCTCTATGACGTGAGTTAAGAGCTTCAATGAAATCTTTTTCAAACTCTTTCACTTTGTTCACAGGAACATTTCTCAATAAGTTTTTAGATCCAGCATAAATAATAGCTACTTGATCTTCTACTGTATAAGGATCGTTAACTGCTTGTTTCAAGATTTCAACGTTGCGTTGACCTTTTGAAATAACGTTCATTGTAGCAGCATCTAAATCAGAACCAAATTTCGCGAATGCTTCTAATTCACGGAATTGCGCTTGGTCAAGTTTTAATGTACCTGCTACTTTTTTCATTGATTTAATTTGAGCAGAACCTCCAACACGAGATACCGAAATACCTACGTTAATTGCAGGACGTACCCCTGAGTTGAACAAGTCAGACTCTAAGAAAATCTGTCCATCCGTAATTGAAATTACGTTTGTTGGAATATAAGCAGAAACGTCACCCGCTTGTGTCTCAATAATAGGTAAAGCTGTTAATGATCCACCACCTTTAACAAAAGGTTTGATTGATTCTGGAAGGTCATTCATGTTTTTAGCGATTTCATCATCACCAATAACGCGAGCTGCTCTTTCTAATAATCTTGAGTGAAGGTAGAAAACGTCTCCAGGGTAAGCCTCACGTCCCGGTGGTCTTCTTAAGATCAAAGACATCTCACGGTAAGCAACAGCTTGTTTAGATAAATCATCATAAATAATCAACGCTGGACGACCAGTATCACGGAAGTACTCTCCGATAGCAGCACCTGCCATAGCAGAGTAAACTTGCATTGGAGCAGGATCTGATGCGTTAGCCGCAACGATGATTGTATAGTCCATTGCACCTTTTTCTTCTAATGTTTTAGCGATAGCTGCAACAGTTGAAGCTTTTTGTCCAATAGCAACATAGATACAGTAAACAGGTTGACCTGCATCATAGAATTCTTTTTGATTTAGAATTGTATCGATACAAACTGTAGTTTTTCCTGTTTGACGGTCACCAATAACTAACTCACGTTGTCCACGTCCAACAGGGATCATCGCGTCAATCGCTTTAATACCTGTTTGCAATGGTTCAGTTACGGGTTGACGGTAAATAACACCTGGTGCTTTACGCTCCAATGGCATTTCATATAAATCACCTTCGATAGGACCTTTACCATCGATTGGTTGTCCTAACGTATTCACAACACGTCCTACCATTTTCTCTCCTACGCGTAGAGAAGCGATACGACCTGTTCTTTTCACAGTAGCACCTTCGCTTACACCAACAGAAGAACCTAACAATACAATACCAACGTTATCTTCTTCTAAGTTTTGTACCATTGCCTCTAAACCGTTGTCAAATACAACTAGCTCTCCGTACTCAGCATTTGTCAACCCGTAAACACGAGCAACTCCATCTCCTACTTCTAGTACTGTACCTACTTCTTCTAAAGAAGCCTCAGAGCTAAATCCAGATAATTGTTTCTTTAAAATCGCTGAAATCTCAGCTGGTTTAATGTCCGCCATTTTTATCTATGTTTATACACGAAAATTCGTGCGGTGATTTTTTAATTAGTTAATTCTCTTTTTAATACTTGTAATTGATTTGCTAAAGAAGCATTGTATTGGATATCTCCAATTTTCAAGATAAACCCTCCTAAGATTGATTCATCTACAATATTTGTAATCACAGCTTCTTTTCCAGGAGCTAAAGCTTTTACTTTTTCAAGTACTTTAGCCTCTATACTCGCATCAATAGGCATTGCTGTAGTAACAATTACTTTCTCAATACCTTTGTACAAATCGTATTGCTTTTGAAACGATGAAGCAATTGCTTCTAAAATTCCGAATCTACCATTTGCTTGTAATACCTTGAATAATTCTTTTGTCCCTTCTTGAACCGTTGCAAACACTTCCAATAAAGCGTTTAATTTCAACTGATCTTTAACGATAGGATTCACAAGAAAAGTATTCAACTCCTTGCTTTGAGCGATTGATTGAGAAATAAGGATCATATCCCCATTGATAGCATCAACATTTCCTTTTTCCAAAGAAACCTCAAGCATTGCTTTTGCATAACGTGCCGCAGCTCTTGTGCTTACCATAGTGATATTAGTTTAATTTTACATCATCTAACATTTTCTCAACCAATCTAGTTTGAGCTTCTTTGTTAGATAATTGATCTTTCAATAATTTTTCAGCGATTTCAATTGAAATAGATGAAACTTGCGTTTTTAAATCAAGAATAGCCGCAGCTTTCTCGCTTTCAATCGTAGCTTTTGCTTGAGCGATTAATTTTTCACCCTGAGCTTCTGCTTCTGACTTAGCATCAGCGATCAATTTTTCTTTGATCTCACGAGCTTCTTTTAGTAAAGTATCGCGCTCCGCACGAGCTTCAGCTAATAACTTTTCGTTATCTGCTTTTAAATTAGCCATTTCTCTTTTAGCGTTTTCTGCAGCTGCTAATGCATCAGTAATACCCTCTTCACGAGCTTCTAAAGCATTTACAATTGGTTTCCACGCGAATTTTCCTAAGATAACAACAATTACTATCATAATAATTAGTTGCCAGAAAAATAGTCCAAAACTGAAATCGTTAATTAACTTATCCATTATCTAAAATTATACTTTTTAATACCTGTTTTGTTTAATTAAAATAAGAAGTTTACCTGTAACCAACCGTTACAGATAAACTCTTTGTACTGACTTGGATTAATTACCTAAGATTAAAGCACCGAATGCTAAACCTTCCAATAATGCTCCAATGATAATCATTGCAGTTTGGATTTTTCCAGCAGCTTCTGGTTGACGAGCAATAGCGTCCATTGCAGAAGAACCAATTTTACCTAAACCGTAACCAGCTCCGATTACGATTAAACCTGCACCAATGATAGTTGGGATTGTCATAGTATTGAATTTAATATTAATTAAACAAATTATTTATACTCTAATTTTTATTTTCTCTTTTATTAATGTGCTTCTTCGTGATCATGCTCAGCAACTGCCATTCCAATAAATAAAGAAGACAACATCGTAAAGATAAACGCCTGTAAGAACGCCACTAAGATTTCCAATACAACTAAGAACGTTGACAAGAAGAATCCGATTCCGATTGCTCCACCTGCTCCTAGCGCTTCTTTCATTACGAAGATGATTGCGATTAATCCGAAAACTACCGAGTGACCGGCTGTAATGTTTGCGAATAAACGCACCATTAATGAGAACGGCTTAATGATTGCACCTAAAATCTCAATTGGCATTAACATAATTTTCATTGGCACCGGAACTCCTGGCATCCACAACATGTGTTTCCAATAGTCTTTGTTTGCAGAAAAATGTACAATCACAAAAGTAAAAATTGCCAAACAAGCCGTTACTGAAATACTCCCTGTTACGTTAAATCCTAGTGGAGTTAATCCCAAGATATTCAAAATGAAAATCAAGAAGAAAACAGACAGTAAGTAAGGCATGAATTTTTTATACTTCGCTTTTCCTATATTTGGAACAGCCATTTCATCGCGAACATAAAGCACCAAAGGTTCTAACCCTCTAGCAATACCTTTTGGTAAATTATTAGGTCCGTTTTTGTATGTTTTTGCCAATCCTAAGAATAGGATAAACATTAAAATTGTAGTAAAAAACAAAGAAGCTACGTTCTTTGTGATAGAGAAATCAAGTGGTTTCTCATTTGTTGGATGATGTGCTTCATCGTACGTAATGGTACCTTCAGCATCTGTTTTGTATATCTTACCGTGATATAATTTGTAGAATTGTCCGTCTTTCTCCACTACTTGTTTTCCGTAGTCAAATTCTGACGACATGAAGATTTTAAGACCGTTGTCAATTAAAATAACGGGCAGTGCAAAACCATAGTTTTTACCCGTTTCTTCATCAGAAAAGAAGATGAAAGAATAATCATCTGCCAAGTGATGCTTAATATGAGCTTGAACTTTCTCAGCTTGAGTCATTTCAGCAGGGTTTTCTATTTTTTCCCCTTCAACTACTTCGAGGGTTCTTTCAATAGATTGCTCAGCTTCTTGAATTGAGTTTTCAAGCTTTTGAGTAGTAGTTTGCGCGTACGAAAATACCGACGAGGCTGTAAATAAAACAGCTGCTAATAAATTCAGTGATTTCTTGAGAGTCACCATATCTTAACTTCTTGAATATTTTGGTTCCTAAAATTTTGTGCAAAAGTACAATAATTCTTGTATTATCATACCTTTATACCAAACTTTTTTTACTTAGTTTCATTTGATGTAGTATTCTTATTTAAAATACTATAGGCGATAAATGCATCCCCGCCGAGGAAAACCAATACAATCAGTAAAAAATTGTATTTAAATCCTTCATCTGATCCCTCGTGATTTAATCCGTTTTTTGCGAATAAATAACTCGCAATTAATCGCATGGTAATGAATCCTAAGAAGACAAACCCTAAATTATTGGGCAAGCTATTTTTGATTCCAAACATCGCAAAAAATACAACAATGGAGAAGATGAATTCAAATCCATAAAACTTTTCTAAACTATATCCGAGCTCGATTAAGGAATTTCCTGCATCGGTAAAAGCCACGACGGCATAATGTAGGGCAAATACCACGACTAAGCCAATAAAAAGTTTTAATCCAATTTGTAGTGTTTCTTTATCCATTCTATTATTTATTTAACTGGTTGACTTGTTTAATTACTTGGTACAAAGCTAAACCTACTCCCAATAAAGTACAAATTTTATTTGCAATTGCGTTTTCAAATCCATACTTATCATCCAACCAAAGCCCTAATTGGTGTGATAAATAAATAATTATCCCCATCTGAATGGGGATATTAATTAAAGCCAACCACTTATTGGGTGATTTCTTTTCTGTCATTAAGCTAACTGCTCTTGGCCTACCATTTGGCATTTAACATCGATCTTCGCACCGGGTTCTACGGCTAAACGACCTACCTTGATATCGCCTTTAATTCGAGCAGCGGATTTTACTGTAAGCAAATCATTCACAAGAATATTGCCTATTATTTCGCCTTCAATTTCGCTGTTTTCACAGCTTATATTTCCGACAATTCGCGCTATAGGTCCTAATACTAATCGTCCTTTTACCACGACATTTCCTTCAATCACGCCGTCAATTCGGATATCAGCTATAGCCTCAATATCTCCTTTAATCGTTGTTCCTTCAACAATTCGATTTGTTTGTCCCAACAAATCCAATCCTGTTCCTTTTACTTTCTTTTTCGATTTATCAAACATTGTAAAAACGCTTTTTTTAAGGCTCCTCAACCACACCAGGAGCCTTGTATTCTAGTAAATTCTTTTTAATTTGAATCACGCTATAGTCTTCTTGCATCAAAGGAATATAAGCGGGATTGTCGCCCAAACGACTAATTATTCGCTCTGCCTCTGCTTTGGATTTAAATCCATGTAAGACGTATAACGTAGTAGAAGCCATATAATAGTCTTCTGTGAACTTCAGTCCTGTACCAGCCTCAACACCAGCCAAACGCTGCATATCGGCCTTAATCCCCGCAAAATCGACTCGCCTTTCTATGGGAACCGCTACGAGTATTTTCCAATTGCTCGAATCCGTTGTCGCAAACTGTTTGCTTTCTAAAGCAGGGATGACGCGTTCTAACAATTGAGCCGCCTCTCTTCCTTCTGCCGTAGAACTATAGGTCAAAGCCAAATAATTCAATGCTTGTTTATATTTTTCGACTCCTTCAGTACGCCCAATAATCATTGCATTGAGCAACTCAAATTTGCTGACATAAGCATCGTCGATACGCTCTAAGGCGTCCTTCATCATTACTAGAGCCTCTTGATACTGCTCGGCTTTGAACACTTGATATATAGCCGCATAAACTTGTTCTGGCGCTAAATCCCCGTCACTTCCAACACTTAAGTTTTGCATCAATTTAGCATACCTTGATTCTGGATAGGTAGCGATAATCTGTGCTTTCATTTGTATCGCCTTGTCAGGATCTGTTTCTTGATATAACTTGTACAATTTATACATCGTTGGCAAAACCAATCGCTCCTTAGGATCAAACGTCAATAATTGTTCCAATCGATCAACGCCTTCTGCTATTTTTCCAAATCGCTCGCTGTAAATAGCCCCAAGTTCAAAATACGCTAAATCTCGTTCGTCTTTGAGCTTGGCAATTTGCGTACTATCTGATGGTATTTTGCTTGTATAGGTATCCACCTGATAACGCGGATCAACCGTGTTGTCTTTCTGTTTTTCTATTTTCTTTTGCTCTTCGACTAAAGCCTCTTCATTTTCGGCCTCATTTGCACTATTCGCGGCCGATTGCACAGCACTCCACCTCCAATTATCGGTTAGGGTACGATTACCCCAACGCCTCTTAAAATCTTGACGCCCCTTGATCAATGCCTGATTGGAATAAAAATAGAAAGTCGTCTTTCCACCCATACTACCAAAATTAGTTTCTCCAAATGACTTTTCAATGGCTTCTCCAAAATTTGCTGCGTTGAAGAAATTGGCACCTGAATTATTCTGAGTACCTAAATTTGCTTGTATTTTTCTAAAATCTTCTTTACGCAATTCATCGACAAAAGTCTGAAAATAGGCATTGCGCTCCTCTGTTGACATTGCAACTAAATGCAAAAGACTGTCATTTTTATGAGCGATTACTTCCAAATCAACCACTTCGCGAAGTGATTCTCTTCGTTTGCTAATGCGGAAGGTCTCTTTGGCTTTTGGTGGCAATAAAGCCAAAGCACTATCGTAATACTGTCCTGCGACAGCATATCCTGCTGAATTAAAATAAATATCGGCTATACTCAGAAAGTTTCGCGCTTTAAGTTGTTTGTCTTGTCTACCTTCTTTAGCTGCAGTTTTTAAATAGGCAAGTGCATTTTCTTGTTGATCGACATCGCGGTAAAAAAGACCCACCTGACGATTTAATACATCAAGATACGGGCGATTATCTCGATCCTTCAACAAACTTTTGTACTGTTTTAAAAAGGCCACAGAATCTGTTTTCTTTGCATCGGACAATTCAAATATTTCGGCATAAGCATGCACCGTATACGTCCTTGGCGCTTTGCGATTCATCTCAATAATATTATCAAAGTACTGCGTTGCTTCTTCTTTTTTTCCTAGGCGCCCATTTAATTGACCTAGGATATAGTTGTATCTTGCTTTTTCTTCTTGATTTGCTACCAAGCCAACGGCTGATTTCAATGCAGTGCTAGCACTGTCTAATTGCTCAAGATTGATATATCCCTGTGCTAACATCGCATATGCATCCGACTCAACTTGTTTGTTCAAACGCCCTTTGCGTTCGCGCAGTAGTTCTTTCAAATTCTTGATGGCTAGGTCGTCATAGCGCAAACGCAGATTCGTTTTTTCACGCCAAACTTTGGCTTCTCCTATGAGGTCACTATCGGGGTATTTGTATAAGATATAATTAAACGCTTCTAGAGCAGGAACAAAACGACCATCGTAATAGCGCGATTTACCTAAAAGAAGATAAGCATTAGCCATCTGACTATTTCGCTCTCTTCCTTTGATGTACATGGAGTGCTTCTGAATGGCTTTTACAGCCTTGTTTTCGGAACGCGTAAACCCTTGTCCATCTTGGCTTTCAGGACCACCCAAATCCGTGCCAGATACCGCTAAGTTGTCCAACAAACTTCCTTGTTTAGAGTCTAGGGATACGCCTCTTTCAAATTCTCGTTCTGGATCAACCTCAATCTGAATGCGCTCAATAGGCAAGATTTCCCAATAATCATCGAAATAGTCTTGCTTTAAAGCATCAAGTGCTTCAGCATATGACTCATTGCCGTGAAAGAGAATATTGTACTTTGTTGTCAAAGCATGGTATCCTCTATTCAACATCTTATCCTTTTTTACGGAACACGCTATAAAAGACATAATTAGCAGGATAATTCCTCCTATCCGAATGATAAACTTTGTTTTCAATATCTGGGTTAAACTTTATATAACAACTATTTTTTCTTGTTATTATTATTCACAAGGCAGTAAAAATACATCACTTTTTAATACTTTATGCAAATATTGCTAAAAATTAAAGGTCTTGTTCGTGCCTTATTACAGATTGCCTTTTGCCACTATAAAAGTTCAACAACAAGGCGCAATTTGATTTTATTCCTAAACAATCTCCTAAAATTAGCAAATAAATCCATGCAAATCACAAAAGAAAAGGAGATTGTAGGTCAATGTAAATCACAAAAAAAGGCAGCGTTCTTAAAACGAACGCTGCCCTTTGTATACGAGTTAACTCTTTAATTTTCGATGCTAAAGAAGCCTTCAAGTTCTTGGTATGTTAATTTTTCAGTCAACACATCGTGCACCAATGAACCTTTTTCTAGAGCGATAATGCGATCGGATACTTCATACGTATGTTGTAAATCGTGACTCGAAATAATTATTGTCATCGTTCGCGTCGCTCGTTTCTTCTTCACTAATTCTTTTAAGCGAATTTGGGTAGAAGGATCTAAATTCGCGAAGGGTTCATCTAAAATAACTAACTCCGGATTGCCAATAAATGCTCCAACAATACCTATCTTCTTTTGATTTCCCTTAGAAAAATCGCGAATATATTTCTTTTGGTTGAGGACTTCTCCATTAAAGAATGCTTGGTGTTCTAAGATAAATGCATCGACATCTCCTTTAGACCAACCGCGTAAACTACCTAAAAAAACGAAATATTCTTCTGCTGTTAGATAGCCAATTAAGAAGGTTTCATCCAAAAAAGCAGACGTGTACTTTTTCCAATGCTCGGAAGTGGAAACCAACTGTCCTTTGGAGTGAATACTTCCTGCACTAGGTTGGATAAGGTCCAATAACAAGCTAAAAAAGGTGGTTTTTCCAGCTCCGTTATTTCCTACCAAACCAATGCTCTCTCCCTGATTAATAGTCAGTGAATCCAGCTGAAGAACCGTAGTTCCATTATATGTTTTACGTAAATTATCTACTTGTATCATAGCGATTATTATTTTTTATAAGCAGCCAATGCCGCATATTTTTCACGAGTATAAATTTTTTCAATAAACTTGAACGCTTGTTGGTGTAAGAATATACCAGCTATCCCGATTAGAACAAGCAAAACAAACCCTCCCCAAAAGGGGTACACCAACGACCCAACAAAATAGAAAAGGATAGGGAGTAAAACTTTGGGTAAACTAATCAACATCACGCGGATATTAAATGCATTTTTATCGGCGAATACATTTTTGGCTGCTGTTAAATCCATTGGTGTTTTGAGATACGCTCCCCCCCACAGTACAAAATATCCATTAATTCCAATATTGAAGATTCCCATAGCAAGGATCAAATAAAACAACTGCATATTGACGAATATATAAAAGAAGCATAACACGGTAGAAACAAAAGTGCCAAGAGCAATAATCAACCACTTGGACATAAGGTAGTCGCGATAAAAAACGTTTTGCGTCATCAACAATGGATAATAAGAAGAATCCCAGCTGGGTACATATTGACCAAACAACATCAAAAATCCCCCCGTTGAAAAGAAGGCAAGAAATACAGCGAAAGATTCCGGCATTGCTTCTTTGCCTGAGGTGTTAAACATAAAAACGCCATAAAAGAGGAAAAGAATACTCATTAAAACGGTGACTCTTGCTCTTTTATTTCTGATAATCAATCGAATATCATTTCGCAAGAAGCTAGCATAGCGTCCAAATCGATCTAACCAACTCATTTCCAAAACAATTCCCTCTTTAATACGCACTTTTTCGAGGTTGTCTAAATACATGCGTTTGACAAAGAAGCGATATGTACTCCAGATAAACACCCCCAATACAAGCAAATAAGCAACTAGGCTCAGAGGGTATTGATACGCTACTAAATAAAAATATTGGGTGTACAACGTGGGATCGACAATAGCGTAATACTGTAAACCAAAACAAAGCACCACAAATCCGATCACACCATAAAATACAGGAGCATAAGCATTCATAAGAATGTTGACACAGTGCATCATAAACACAACACTGTATACAGCAAGTGTCCAAGTCAATACAGCAAGTGTATTTTCTCCATGAGAAATTGCGACAATTGCAAAAGGGACAAAGAAAAACAATTGAACGATATTAAAAGCGCTCAGAAAGGTTTTTCCGACGTAAAAAGTCACAATTTTAGATCGTGGAATATTGAGTATCAAATACGGTTTAATACTAGCGACAGGGCCTTTCTGCAAGAAAAATCGAAAAGTGAGTTCCAAGGCAAAATAATAGATCAGATACCGACTAACAACCTCAATAGGAGTTGCATCAGTAAAATATTCTTGAATGCCTTGATATGTTGCTATTCCTGCGAGTAGCATCATACACGCAAAGTAAATAATGGCGAGCCATTTGAACACGAGCACCACAAGATCCATATTGCTCTTGTTTCCCCTTGCTAAACGCTTTCGCTCTAAGGTAAAGAACCAGTTGTACATCATACATTTATTTAGTTGTTATCTATTAGTACAGGTAACCTTGAAAACGTTACACGTTTTTTCAAACTTTCTTCCATGAAAAAACCTTCCACACAAAACGGCGGAAGGTTCTTTATCAAACTAAAACCAAAAAACTATCATTATCAATAACTATATTACAAATTTCAGGCCAAACTCTAGTTTGAAAAACAAAAAGAAGAATCGCAGAAATAATTTTATCTTTGCGCAAATTTTATTCGCATGAAAAAAGACATAGAAATACCACAAGTACTAGAAGTAGAAATTGCAGTGGTAAAAGAGTATAACGACGATTTTTTACAAGATGCGTGGTACGCTTATTTATTTAATAATTCAAACGAGACTATTGAGGCCATTCTAATTGTTTCCAAAGCAGAAGGAGAATTAAATGGTGAAAAGAAAACCTCTAGTATTTTTAGACATGCCTTTCCATCCTTAGCAGCTGGTGAATCGCAGAAAGTAGAACTTCTAGACGAAGCTATTTTTGATTTAGACAATACCTTTATGTTGTCTTATTTTCAAGGTGCTAGACTTTATGATAAAAACTTTGTGTTTCCGGCTAAGAGCATTTCAGATGAAGCCATTGCCAAACTTGCTTACGCAGATAAAGAAGGAATTACAGCCGTAAAATAACTATATATCAATAGCTTACAACTTATTTATATGTATTCCGAATGTTGGTTTTTCAATCTTAGTTCACAAACTAGAATGATGAAGAGATATAAAAGTAAAAAAGCGACTGCTAGGCAGTCGCTTTTTTACTTTTATATTGTTTTATTCCAATTCTTTTACTTCCTTCTCTTTCTTAGGAGGAAAGAGCAAGGATAGCACCACTGACAGGGTTAATACACTTGCAATTACCGCTAAAGAAACCAAAGATTCAATATGTACGAAAGGAGAAATAATCATCTTCACCCCGATAAAGGATAAGATAATGGCTAAACCATATTTCAATTTAGAGAATTTATCCATGAAATTTGCTAATAGGAAATAGAGTGAACGCAGTCCTAAAATAGCGAATATATTTGATGTATATAAGATGAAGGGATCATCTGGCGCAATTGCAAAAATAGCTGGAATACTGTCTACAGCAAAAACCAAATCTGTAAATTCAATAACCATCAACGCAACAAAAAGCGGGGTTACCATTTTTACTCCATTCTTGACTGTAAAAAACTTATCTCCGTCGTATTCATTGCTCACTTTAAAGAATTTGTGTACCATACGCACAGCAAAGTTCTTGGTTAAATCTTGTTCTTCACTATGATCCTCTTTAGCAAACCAAGATTTGATTCCCGATACCAATAAAAACACCCCAAAAATTGTCAAGACAACATTAATTTCAACAACATGCCCAAACAATTCAAAAGCAGGTAAATAGGTATGGTTAATTAGCTCAACTCCGGCAAAGATAAAGATAGCTCTAAATACCAATGCTCCGATAATACCCCAGAACAATACGCGGTGATGCAATTCTTTAGGTACTTTAAAGAAGGTAAAAACCAAAATGAACACAAAAAGATTATCAATGGACAAGGCTTTTTCTATCCAATAAGCAGATTGGAAACGCGCAAAGTTTTCAAAGTCCATATAGTAATAGATAACACCACTGAATACCATGGCTAAACTAATCCATACTACGGTCCAAATTAACGCTTCTTTTGTTGAGACAACGTGGCTATTTCGATTGAAAACACCTAAATCCAACAAAAGCATAACCAATACTACAATTCCAAAAACAGCCAACAGGCCAGGGTGATTAATTAAATGATCCATTTTATTTATTTTTTTAACAGGACAAAACTACTTACTATATTTTTTCCCTAGGCAAAGCCCTATAAAAGACTATATATCAAGGATTTATAGCTATTTTTCAATACACATTAAAAATAAAAAAAGCAACATAAAAAACTGTATATCAGTTCATTACATTGCTATATGTCAAAAAAAAACCGATAACGGTCTTTTTTATACTTTTTTTAATCTAATTTTTCTGTCAGCTTTCTAAACGTCTTTTTAGGGTCTTTGCCGTTGTACAAAATATCGTACACCGCATTGATAATCGGGGTTTTAGCTCCGTACTTTGCATTGAGTTCATACGCGCTTTTAGCGGCGTAATACCCTTCTGCAATCATATTCATCTCCATTTGAGCAGACTTTACAGTATACCCCTTCCCTATCATATTACCAAACATGCGATTGCGCGAAAAAAGGGAGTAACCTGTTACCAGTAAATCTCCTAAATAAGCCGAATTATTGATATTGCGTTTCATGTGATGCACTTTTTTGATGAATTTTTTCATCTCGCGAATAGCATTACTCATCAATAGTGCTTGAAAATTATCACCATATCCCAATCCATGGGCCATTCCACAAGCAATAGCGTATATATTCTTTAACACCGCAGCATACTCTGTTCCGATAATATCATCTGTTACTTTTACTTTGATGTAGTGACTGCTGATGCAGCTTTCGATTACCTTTGCATGTTCTTCGTTGCGACAAGCAATCGTAAGGTAAGATAATCGCTCTAAAGCTACTTCTTCGGCATGACAAGGTCCTGTGATAACAGCGATATTATCATAAGAAACACCATAGGTTTGATGAAAGTGTTCTCCGACAATTAAGCTTGTTTCAGGAATAATTCCCTTAATTGCGGAAATGACTACTTTATTTTCTAAACTAACATATAGTCGCTCCATCTCCTCACTTAAAAAAGCAGAAGGAATCGCAAAAATCACATAATCTGCATAAGAAACAGCCTTATTAATGTCATTCGTCAGCAACAATTGATTAATATCAAACTCGACAGAACTCAAATAATTAGGGTTATGGTAGTTTACCCTAATTTCTTCTATCGCATTTTCATTTCGCATATACCACGCAATTTGCTGTAAGTTTTCACTCAACATTTTTACGATAGCCGTTGCCCAACTTCCTCCTCCAATTACTGCAAACTTTGGATAATCACTCATAATTTTAGCTTATAACTTGTCAAAAGTAACTAAAAAACTTAATGCAAACAATTGAAAAACTGTAAAACAATAGGCTATAGTTCCAAGACATTTTGTTCATTCTCTTGTATTCTGTGCAAAAATATAGCTTGTTCGTCTATATACTAGCAATTCTTGCTCTACCTTATACCTTAGCGGTATAATAAAGAAAAAAGAGCTGTTTTACAGCCCTTTCTCCTTGTTCTATTTTTTGTAAAAAAGATTGTGGTCCATGTATTTCCACACCTCTTTATCTACTAAAGGTTGTATATGCTTTCCTTCTTTGACCGCCGTTCGAATAAAAGTTGCTGAAATTTCCATCACAGGTGCATTTTCTACTTTGACAACATGGGGATGTTTCATCAGCGGACTCTCTTCTATTCTACTTCGATCTAAACGAGGATAGACATAGATTTTATATTGATCCAGTAGAACTTGATAATTCTTCCATTTCGGCAGAGAATCCAAATTATCCTCTCCCATAATCAAGGCAAATTCATGCTTGGGAAATCGCTCCTGCAAATAAGCCATCGTATTGACGGTATAATTAGGCTGAGGCAAATTAAATTCAATATCCGATGAACGAATGTAATCGTAATCTGCTGTAGCAAGATTAACCATGTGCAAACGGTGAAAGTCTTCGAGTAATCCCTTCTTTTTCTTTAGGGGATTATGGGGTGTTACCACCATCCAAACCTCATCTAAATCCGTATATTGAACCATGTGATTTGCGATAACCACATGTCCTATATGCACTGGATTAAAGGTTCCGAAATACAAACCAATTTTCATCTGTTCTTATTTTACAAAGTTGCGTACCAACTGATAAGCCTCTTCTTTGGCCGTATCCAAGTCGTAGTTCTTGATAATCGTATCAAATTGGGGGGCTGTTGCCAATTCTACAGAAGCTTTCGCTATACGCATATTAATTTTGTCGTCACTTTCTGTTGAACGCTTTTTCAAGCGGATTTTCAACTCATCAATACTCGGTGGTTTTACAAAAACAGCAAGTGTTTCATCGGGAAACTTGCGTTTAATGCGCAATCCTCCAGCAACATCAATATCAAAAATAACATTTTTTCCCAAAGCCCAAATACGTTCTACTTCGGCCTTTAATGTTCCGTAAAAATTATCGCGATACACTTCTTCCCACTCCAAAAAATCATCGTTTTTAATGTGTTTTTTAAAATCGTCTAAAGAAAGGAAGTAGTAATCTTTTCCATTTTCTTCTCCTGTTCGTGCTTCGCGTGAAGTACACGAAATAGAAAAGTCAAGATTTAAATCTCCTTGCTCTAATAGATGACGCACTATTGTTGTCTTACCCGATCCTGATGGAGCAGAAAAAACGATTAATTTCCCCTTATTCATATTGTGTTAATCTTGTCTTTATAATACGTTTAATACTTGTTCTTTGATTTTTTCCAATTCGTCTTTCATCTTTACGACAATTTTTTGCATTTCTGCATGATTAGACTTGGATCCCATAGTATTAATTTCCCTTCCCATTTCTTGAGCAATAAACCCTAATTTACGTCCATTTGCTTCCGTACCTCCTAAAGTTTCTAAAAAGTACTCTAAATGTTTAGATAAACGCACTTTCTCTTCTGTGATATCCAATTTTTCTAAGTAGTAAATGACTTCTTGTTCAAATCTATTTTCATCAATAGTCAGTTGCAACTCCGTTAAATTAGTGCGAAGTCGTTCTTTCACGCTTACAATACGCTCTTTATCTAAAAGAGATACTTGATCCATATGTGAAAAGATACTCGCAATACGAGCCCTAAAGTCATTCTCTAATGACTTTCCTTCGCTAACGCGGAAGGCTTTCATGTTCTGAATTGCTTCTTGGATGACTACTTCGATCTCTTTCCATTCGGCTTCGTCAAAATCATTGCGTTCTACTTTCAATGCATCAGGCATACGAACAGCCATTTTCATCAACTCCGTTGCGTCAGCATTCGGGATAATCGCCTTCATTTGCTCAATATAAGCTAAGACGATTGGGGCGTTTATTTTACTCGATGTTTCTTCTGCAGTAATTTCGCAAAACAAAGAGAAATCTACCTTTCCTCGTTCTAGCTCTAAGGCAATTTGATTGCGCAAAGTCAATTCTTTTTCTCTATAACTCAAAGGCAAACGCACATTTAAGTCTAGATTCTTACTGTTAAGTGACTTCACTTCGATTGTGATTTTTTTTGTGGGTAATTGTAAACATGCTTTACCAAACCCCGTCATTGAATGTATCATATTCTTATAGATAATGACTGCAAAGGTATGAAAAAATGGTTAACGGTGAACAGTTTACAGTGGACAGTGGACAGTTTACCAAACTGTGAACCGTTAACGATTTAATGTTAACTAAAAAAAGGGAAGCCTAAGCTTCCCTTCTTCAAACCAACGTTGTACTTAACTGTAACTTTTTTAAAACAAACCAATCTATAACTGCGTTAAGTATGTTTCAACTCTCCTAGTATCTAGGAAATAAAATGTTCTTTTTCAATAGCAATTTTTCTTTTTTAACAAAGAACTATACCGGCTCTTCTTTCTGATTGAACCCCTTAATAAACAATTAAAATTCCAAACCAGTATAGCGTAAATTTTCTTCTTCTTAAAAACAGAGAACTTCATAGCAATCATTCCCTTTTTCACTATTAAGACATTTTTTTCTCATTTAGTCACATTTTTTTTATTGTTTTCTTTACTATTTCACCATAAAAAAACTCAACACACTAATAAACAACATACTACAAATAAAAAAATCGAAGTAAAAACTTCGATTTTTTTTTATTTTGATGCTACTTCAATCGCTTCTTCTACCACTTTTTTGCTGTTTCCTACAAAAATATTGTCCTCTACGATGATTACGGGACGATTGAGAAAGGTGTACTGCTCTAGAATTAAATCTCGATACGCTTCTTCCTGTAAGTTTTGATCTTTTAATCCTCTAGCTTTGTACAGTTGTGCTCGTTTGTTGAAGAGTTTTTCATAACTTCCCACTCGAACATACAGCTCCTCTAGTTGAGTAGCGCTAATGGGTTCTTTTTTGATATCCTGCAATTCGAATGTATCAAGCTTTGGCATTTGTCCCAAAATTCTCTTACAGGTATCACATGAACTCAAATAATATATTTTTCTCATATTTATACTTCTTTGACATTAATAATATGGACAGGACATATTTTTTCTGCTTGTTCACAGGCCTCCAAAATGGTATAGTCTGGCGATTTTAAGGTGTGAAATCCTTTATTATTAGTGGCTCTCAACAAGACCGTTTTGCCGTCTTTTTTCGACATTTGAAACTGCTGAGGCGCAACTTCTACACAATAATTGCAACCAATACACTTGTCTCGTTGCAAGGTAATTACAATCATTCGCTGGTTACGATTTTATACATTTTATCAGATAATCGCACACGAAAAGGTAACTTAAGCGTACAATCATCTCCTTTGGTTGCTTTTTCTGCAGGTTGTTCATTGACAAACAAAGCTTCTATCGTCAATTCTTGAGCACCTGTACTGGGTCCAGTAATTAGAATACGATCACCTACTTTGATGTCATACGCCTCAATTTTGAACTCTCCAATGGATGCCTTTTGAAAGTAATGAGCTGCTTTACCAACATATACTTTCTTTTGTGTTGCATTGCTTCCAGGGTTATCACTCCATTCGCCTAACTTCTGTCCTAAATAGTATCCACTCCAGAAACCGCGGTTGTAAACTGTTTCTAAGGCGGCCATCCACGCTGCAACTTTTTCTTGGCTATACGTTCCTTCGGCAATGGCATCAATCGCTTCTCTATAGGTGCGAATGACAGTTGCTACATACTCTGGAGCTCTCCCTCGACCTTCAATTTTCAATACTTTTGCTCCAGCGTCAATCACTTGATCTAAGAAATCAATGGTACATAAATCTTTCGGAGACATCATATACTCATTGTCAATCTCGATTTCAAATCCACTTTCCTGATCGATAACGGTGTATTTTTTACGGCAATTTTGCTTGCATGCCCCGCGATTAGCAGATGAATTATGCGAATGCAAACTCAAATAACATTTTCCAGAAACGGCCATACACAGTGCTCCATGGCCAAAAATCTCAATCTCTACCAGATTTCCTGAAGGTCCTTTGACCTGCTCTCTTTCAATGGCTTCTGTAATTTTTTTGACTTGGCGCAGACTCAATTCACGCGATAATACAATGGTATCAGCAAATAAGCTATAAAACTTAACAGTTTCAATATTAGTCACGTTCAATTGCGTAGAAATATGCACTTCCAAACCGATTGCTCTAGCTGAGGCAATTACCGCTTGATCTGAAGCAATTACGGCTGTCAAATCGGCTTCTTTTGCCTTGTTGAGCAAGGTTTTTACTACAGACAAATCATGATCGTAAATAATCGTGTTTAACGTCAAGTAGGTACGTACATTTTTCTCCTTACAACGTCTGGCTATTTCGGGTAAATCATCCACCGAAAAATTCACCGTTGAACGTGCGCGCATATTCAATTGATCGACTCCAAAATACACTGAATCCGCTCCGTTGTCAATTGCAGCTTGCAACGACTCGAAATTTCCAGCGGGAGCCATCAATTCAACTCTTCCTGAAACTGTCATAGCTTATATATTTAATCTAGTATTTTAAAGATTTGGTCGTTTTTACGCACGCGGAAACCTAGCTCCATCGTCATGCGATCTCCCGCTTGCCCAACAGCAACCTCTTGTCCATTGACTAACATTTTGTCTAATGTCAAACGTTCCTCTCCAGTTGTTGGTCCGATAATGGCAATTTTATCTCCTATATTCACTTCTTTGTCTAGCAAAAATTGCCCGACACTTGCTTTGGTAAAATAATGTTGAACCGTTCCGATTAACTGTTTGCGCTCGACCTGTTTTTTTCTAATTTGAGTAACTGTACTCACCTTTACCGGTTGAATTTCTTCCGTCCCGTCAACATTTTTCTTGAATTTCAGCGACTCCGAACGTCCTTTTTTGAAAATTAAATTCCCTTTCTGAATCCCTTTTCTCAAATTCTTTTGTTCTTCAACAGGTAGTTGGATGATTTCTAAACATTCGTTTGAACAACATCCGTGCATGTGTTCTGCACAGTCGTCACATTGAATAAACAACAAATGACAAGCTTCATTTGCACAGTTTACGTGTACATCACAAGGTTTTCCACATTGATGGCAATTGGCAATTACATCATCTGTAATTCGCTCGCCCAAGCGGTGGTCAAATACGAAGTTTTTACCGATGAATTTACTCTCTAGTCCTTCGTCTTTTACCTGACGGGTATATTCAATAATACCCCCTTCTAATTGGTATACATTTTTGAATCCGTGGTGTTTGAAGTAAGCAGAGGCTTTTTCACAGCGAATTCCACCTGTACAATACATCAACAAATTTTTATCTTCCTTGATTTCTTCCAGTTGGTCTTTAATGATGGGCAATGATTCGCGGAAGGTATCCACGTCAGGGGTAATTGCACCCACGAAATGCCCTACTTCACTTTCATAGTGGTTACGGAAATCCACAACAACGGTGTTGGGATCTTCTAGTAGCTGGTTAAACTCTTTTGCTCTTAAGTGAATTCCTTTATTGGTTACATCAAACGTATCGTCGTTTAATCCATCCGCAACGATTTTATTTCTAACTTTTACGGTTAGCTTTAAAAAGGATAAATCGTCTTGTTCAACCGCAACATTCAGGCGAATGCCTTGCATAAAATCATACGCTTCCAAGGTTTGACGGAAAGCTTCGAATTTAGATGCGGGCACAGACATTTGTGCATTGATTCCCTCATGAGCTACATAGGTACGACCTAGGGCGTCTAACGCATTCCATGCTAAGAATAAATCATCTCTAAATTGTTGTGGGTTTTCGATTTTGGCATACGCATAGAAAGACAAAGTCAAGCGGTTTTCTCCTGCTTGTTCAATAAGTTCTGCTCTTTCTTCTGCGCTTAATGTGTTATACAGTTGCATGCTATATAAATTTAAGTGTAGAATAAATAAAAAAACGAAGATGAAATTCTAAATGGAAGAATTTCAAAGTGCAAAGATATGCATTTGATTTAAAAAACAAAGACCAAAATGCAAAAGACTGATTTATTTCACTATAAATCAGTCTTTTACAAAATTATACCTTTTTATTCTAAACGCTTCAGCGGTAAGTCTTCAATGGGCTTAATAATCAAAGGAAAACGCTCTACTTTCACCGCACTACTATCTAAACCGAACGCCTTTTCTTCTGATAAAGAGATCTTTTTCAAGAAGTCGTAGAGATCTAAAATAATCTTCTCTTTCATCGGCAGGTCGTTGTCGTAGGACAATTCTTTTTCGATTAACACATATTCAAAATCGCCAATAGCATCAATTTTATGTAGGGATTCATAACGCGTGGTAATATCGATTTCCCTTTGTAGCATCAATTCGGTAACCACTTGCTTCATCAACACATTGATGCGTTGCTCATTTCGGAATCCCAAGTAGAAATCAATGCGTAAAATATTTTGATGGGGGCCGTATTTTACGACTTTATATTCTAATTTATAAGGCTCATCGACTACATTCACATGGACAAACCAATAATTATCTGCTCGTTTTGGACGGCGATTAATAATGGAGAACATGGCTTTGTACTCAATTTTTGAAGGATTATAGGCATTGGTTAAATACACCAAGTTTGTCACGTATTTCGGCATACTTTGATCTTGACTTAAATCCGTCAAAATATCCTGATAATCGACGATATTCACAAGATCGGTATAGTTGCGTCTGATTCGCTTACCAAGGTAATTCACGGTCATAACCGCAGCTAGTACTCCGGCAATAATCACCGTTACATAACCTCCATGTGAGAATTTTTGCACATTGGAGATAAAGAAAGAAACTTCAATGGATAAATAAATAATTTCTACGATGATAATGATGATGAGCGGCACGCGTTTGAGCACCATAAAATACCCTAATAAAATGGTCGTCATAATCATACAAAGGGTGATGGCCAAACCATAGGCAGCCTCCATATTTCCAGACTCTTTAAAGTGTAATACGACGAAGACACACCCGATGAAAAGCAAGAAATTGATGGATGGGATATAGAGTTGGCCGCGAATATTCGTTGGAAATTTCACGCGTACTTTCGGCCATAAATTGAGTCGAATGGCTTCATTAATCAGGGTAAACGACCCACTAATTAAAGCTTGAGAAGCGATAACCGCCGCAAGTGTGGCAATTCCAATTCCAAAAGGCAAAAACCAATCAGGCATAACGAGATAGAACGGGTTTGCGGGTTGATCTGAGTTAGGACTTAAATCCATCAAGGTCGAACCTGCATGTTCAATCAACAACGCCCCTTGTCCGAAATAACTCAACACCAACATCGTTTTGACAAACATCCAACTGATTCGAATATTCTTGATTCCACAATGACCTAAATCACTGTATAATGCCTCTGCCCCAGTGGTACACAAAAACACAAATCCCAAAACCAAATAGCCTTCTGAATGAATAGTCAACAAATGAAAAGCATAATATGGGTTTAACGCTCTTAAAACACTTAGATTATCTATTAAATGACTAAATCCAAGAATCCCAAGCATCAAAAACCAAACCATCATCATTGGCCCAAAAAAACGCCCAATGGTTTTAGTACCAAACTGTTGAATAAAAAATATCCCCATTAAAATTCCGATAACGATGGGAATTGTTGCCAGTTCGGGTTGGTAAATCTTTAATCCCTCTACTGCAGAAGAAATAGAAATAGGTGGCGTGATAATTCCATCCGCAAGTAACGCACTACCCCCAATAATTGCAGGAACAATCAACCAAGGTTTTTTGAGTTTTTTCACCAAGGTAAACAGCGAAAAAATTCCTCCCTCCCCATTATTATCCGCTTTGAGCGTCAAAAAAACATATTTGATTGTGGTTTGCAAGGTTAAGGTCCAAAACACACAAGAAATAGCTCCTAAAACAACCTCTTCTTGAATGATAGCTTTTCCCATAATGGCTTTCATCACATAGAGCGGTGAAGTTCCAATATCGCCATAGATAATTCCCAAAGTAACCAATAGCGTACCTAGTGACACGCGATCGAGATGTGTCGATTTTGATTGTGACATCACAAAATATGATTTTAAATAATTGAATTCCGTGAACTTAACGTGTGTATTTTTTACAAAGGTATAAACTAAGCCCTTACAAAAATCAAATTGAATATGAAATTTACAGTCAAAGCCAACATAAACAAAGAAATTCTAAACTATACCCCTGCATTATTATCCATATTTATGATGTCCTACTAATTTACTAAAAAAATAACAGCTATAAACTCGCTTTTTGTTATAAAATAAAGCCACAAAAAGCACCCCATGCGATAAAAACACCGAAGTCTCAAGTATAATCACACTTTCACAAGCCGAAAGGAATAAAATAAGAGCAAGTAAAACCACTTGCGTTGCTACAATTTGTAGCATAATTGCATTCAAGTCAAAATCTCTAAAATTTTTATCTTATTTTTACATCAGTTACGAATCAATATTTCAAAAAAAATGAGTGCAGATAAAGAAGCTAAATTAAAAGCCTTACAGCTTACGTTAGATAAGTTAGACAAAACCTACGGAAAAGGGACTGTAATGAAATTGGGAGATACCGCTGTAGAAGAAGTTGAAGTAATCTCTTCAGGTTCCTTAGGTGTTGACTTAGCTTTAGGGGTAAATGGATATCCAAGAGGAAGAATTATTGAAATATATGGACCTGAATCATCAGGAAAAACAACTTTAACCTTACACGCGATTGCTGAAGCACAAAAAGCGGGAGGTATTGCGGCATTTATCGATGCAGAGCATGCTTTTGATCGTTTTTATGCACAAAAATTAGGAGTAGATATTGACAATTTAATCATTTCTCAACCCGATAATGGAGAGCAAGCATTAGAAATTGCAGAAAACTTGATTCGCTCTGGTGCAATTGATATTGTTGTGATTGACTCGGTTGCTGCCTTGACTCCAAAAGGAGAAATTGAAGGCGATATGGGAGATTCTAAAATGGGATTACACGCTCGTTTAATGTCACAAGCTTTACGTAAATTGACTTCAACCATTAGCAAAACGAATTGTACTGTATTCTTCATTAACCAATTGAGAGATAAGATTGGGGTTATGTTCGGAAGTCCTGAAACAACTACGGGAGGTAATGCATTAAAATTCTATGCATCAGTTCGTATTGATATTCGTCGCTCCACACAAATTAAAGATGGAGAAAACGTGATTGGTAACCGCACCAAGGTAAAAATTGTAAAAAACAAAGTTGCGCCTCCTTTCCGTACAGCAGAATTTGACATCATGTATGGCGAAGGTATTTCTAAAGTTGGAGAGGTACTTGATTTAGCTGTAGACTATGAAATTGTCAAGAAAAGTGGTTCTTGGTTCAGCTATGGAGACACGAAGTTAGGACAAGGTAGAGATGCTGTAAAATCATTGATCAAAGACAACCCAGAATTAATGGAAGAATTGGAATTAAAAATCAAAGAAGAAATTAAAAATAGAGAAGCTTAATTCAAGTTTTTCATGTAAAAAAGGCCAAAAAATCAATTGATTTTTTGGCCTTTTTTTTTACGTGTATAGTAAGCGCTATCCCTTTCGTTTAATGTTCCATTGAACGACTTCCTTATGAATAGCTTGATACGCTTGGTCTTTGATTTCTTTTTTATCCTCTTGGGTCATTCCCTTGGTCTCAATTGGCGGTAAAAGAACAACAGGCACTTGTCCTGGTTTACCCATTCCCCATTGAAACGGAAAATAGAATTTGAGGTATCCTATCGCAATTGGCGCAAGCGGAATCTGATGATCGATAGCCAAGCGAAATGCTCCATCCTTAAAACTATCCAGCACAATACTCGTATCATCCGGTACACCCCCCTCAGGAAAGATACAAATACTCAATCCTTGATTCAACTTATTTTGTGCACTTTGAAATACCTGATATCTACTTTTCGAATCTTTTCGATCCACCAAGATACAAGTCTTTTTATAGAAGAACCCAAAAATAGGCAACTTCGCTAATTCCTTCTTCCCAACAAATACAAAAGGATTGTCTTTCACCAACAACAACATCATCATGATATCCATCATCGAAGTATGATTGGCAATAAACATATAGCTTTTTCCTTTTACCCATGGATAAGCCGACTCAACGCGATAAGACATTCCCATGCCATAAAAGGTTAATCTCGCCCATAAACGAGCAACTTTATAGAAGGTAGCATAGGTTTGGTCAGACCAAATAGTTACAAGAAGGAAGGGAGATAACAAAAGTATTACGATGAGCATCCATAGGTAAAACCAACAGCGCCATACAACACTAAAAAACGTTCGGATGTATTTCATTCAACTGTGCATTTAAAATTTCTTGCAGCCTTTCAAAAGTAAAAAATAAAGAAATGTTAAACCAAGGAAAATCAAAAAAAGAAAAACAATCCCAACAAATGCTATATCTTTGCTATTATAATAAATACAAACACGCAATGGCTAAAATTCTAACAGGGGTTCAAAGTACAGGAACGCCACATTTAGGGAATCTCTTAGGGGCAATTCTACCAGCAGTAGAAATGGCTAACAACAAAGAGAATGAGTCTTTTATTTTTATTGCGAATTTACATTCAGCAACACAAATAAAAGATGCAAAAACATTACAGGAAAACACCTATAGTGTTGCGGCGACATGGCTTGCTTGTGGTTTAGATGTTAATCATGTAACTTTTTACCGCCAGTCTGACGTACCGCAAACGACAGAACTTACTTGGTATTTAAGTTGCTTTTTCCCTTTTCAACGTTTAACGTTAGCACACTCTTTCAAAGATAAAGCAGAGGTACTTGCTGATGTTAATACAGGGTTATTTACCTATCCTATGCTAATGGCTGCGGATATTTTATTGTATAACGCCAATTTTGTTCCCGTTGGAAAAGATCAATTGCAACATATTGAGATTACCCGTGATGTTGCTGCTCGCTTCAATCATCAAATGGGAGAAACATTTGTTCTACCCGAGGCAAAAATTTCAGAAGAGGTGATGATTGTACCAGGTCTTGATGGAAACAAGATGAGTAAATCGAGAAACAACATCATCAATATTTTTGAAAACGACAAAGCGTTAAGAAAACAAGTGATGAGTATTGAAACGGATAGTACGCCCTTAGAGGAGCCTAAAAATCCAGATACGTGTAATGTATTTACCATCTATAAATTATTAGCTACATCAGAGCAAATAGCACAGATGAGAGCAAAGTATGAAGCAGGGAATTATGGTTACGGACATGCTAAACAAGAATTATTTGAACTTATTGTTGAAAAATTCAAAGATATTCGTACAAAATATGATTACTATATCAATAACCTAGAAGAGGTAGACCGTTTATTGCTCACTGGTGCATCAAAGGCATCTGTTGTTGCTACAGAAACGCTAAATCGCGTTCGAGAAAAATTAGGATACGCAATTAAATAAGACTATAGGGGCATCTTCTTGTAAGATGCCCTATTTTTTTCTACTCCCCAATGCATTCAAAATACTTGCCCGGTAGAGGACGAACAAGCCCTTGTAATTCCAATTGCAGTAAAATAGTACTCACTTTATAGATAGGAAGACTGCAATTTTGAGCAATAAGGTCAATGACTTCACGCTGTACTTCGGCCAAGTAACTATAAACCTTCTTTTCTTCTCCATTGAGGTCAACAAATAATTGGGGTTGAATCACTTTATGCTCTTTTTTGGTTTTATTCCAATGGAGTATCTCAATTACTTCAACGGGATCACTGAGTAATTGCGCCCGATGGGATCGAATCAACTCATTACAGCCTTGACTCAAAATATCGTCAATTCTTCCCGGAACAGCAAACACCTCTCGATTGTAATCGTTGGCAAACGCGATGGAACTCATAGAACCGCCTTTAATCGCACTTTCTACCACAATTGTTGCTTGACTACTTCCAGCAACTAAGCGATTGCGTTGAATAAAATTCTCTCGATCAATTTTGCTCTGAATAGCAAATTCAGTCAACAAACCTCCTTTTTCCAACATATTCTCCGCAATTGTGGTATGCTTCGCGGGATAGATACGATTTAATCCATGTCCTAAAACACCGAATGTTTCCAGTCCAAAAGCGAGTGCTTGCTTGTGCACACAGATATCAATACCATACGCCAAACCACTAACTATAATTGGGTTATAGGCTTGTGCCACTTCCATAAAACGAGTACAAAAATCCAACCCCCTTGAGGTCGGATTGCGCGTTCCTACAATACTCACAACATTGCGCGAGGCCCAATTCGCAGTTACATTGCCCTTCGCAAAGAGCAAAATAGGACTATCCTCACATTGCCTCAAATAATAGGGATATTCTTTCGCCTGGTAAAACAACGGTTGAACACCTGCTTGTTCCATCAACTTTACTTCCTTCTCGGCCCAAGAGAATTCCCCCTTCTTTACAATTTGAGTGGCTAAAGATTCCGAAACGCGTTTGCTAATCAGTTCCTTAAACGAAGCATCAAAAACACCTTTAGCCGTTCCGAAATTTTCTATCAAGCGCTTTCCTATAATAGGTCCCACTCCATTCACTTTGGTTAAAGCTAAAGTGAAAAACAAGTCTTCTTCTTTCATTAAAAATATGTTAATTAATTAAATTTCCTTACCTTAGTAGAGCTAACATCAAAAATCTAACCATTCAATACCAATTACTTAAGAAGTGGCGATCGGTCGATTAAATTGTTAATAAAAAATTTCCGCATATTATTTGCTAAACCACTGGTTTAGACTACTTTTGTACTATGAAGATGACTCAATACATATCAGCCTTATTATATCGCTATCCCTGCGTTATTGTTCCAGGATTTGGTGCTTTTATCACTGAAATCCAATCGTCTTTTTACGATGTGGAAAAACAATTGTTTTTTCCTCCACAAAAGCGAATTTCTTTTAATAGAAATATTGTGAACAACGACGGTTTATTAGCGAATCACATTGCCACACAAGAGCGACTTTCTTACGAGGAAGCTGTTATGCGTATTCAAGCGATGGTTGCTGATTGGAATGATACCTTGACTTCTTTTGATTCATTAAGCTTAGCCTCTATAGGTACCTTTAGTTATAATGAAGAGAAGAGCTTGCAATTTGCTCCGATTCAAAATCAAAACTACTTGGCTACTTCATTCGGTTTATCTTCAGTAGGGGTTCAAGCAATTCAAAGAGAAGAAAATGCCGCTACACCAACCGTTATTGCGCTTGAAACCGCTAGAGGAAAAACAAGACGCACAGCGACATTCTTTAAATATGCTTCTGTGTTAGTTCTAACTTTAGGTATTGGTAGTGTATTGGTACAAAATGGTTATACAGCCTATGTAAATGACCAAACCTTGTCCATTGAAAACAACGTCCAATCACAAGTACAAAACAAGATTCAACAAGCCACTTTCATCATTGAGCCTGCAATAGATGCTATTGCGCTACCCGTTAAGGATGAAACTACAGTTGTAACAACTCCTTATCATTTAGTTGCGGCTGCTTTTAGAAGTGAGGAAAATGCTGCTATTGAGGTTGAAATCTTAAAAAAGAAAGGATTTGAAGATGCATCATTTTTAGGACGTACAAAATATGGTATGTATCCTGTTGTATATAGTAGTTTCACTACACATGAAGAAGCCAAAGATGCCTTAAAAGAAATTCACCGTGCAACAAATAAAGAAGCTTGGATTTTTATTAAATAATACGTTAAATATACCAACCGAACGCGAAACGTTCGGTTTTTTTTTGCTTTGTCTTTATCTTTGCCTAAAATAATTTTTTATGAAAGCAAAATTAGTATCTGAATCAGCCACTATAATCAGTGATCTAGTACTCCCAGGGGAGACAAATCCGTTAAACAATATGTTTGGAGGTGAACTATTAGCGCGAATGGACAGAGCCGCGGGAATTGCAGCTAGACGACATTCGAGAAGAATATGTGTTACTGCATCAGTCAATCACGTTGCTTTTAATAAACCCATTCCTTTGGGAAGCGTAGTCACCATCGAAGCGAAGATTTCAAGAGCTTTCACTTCATCGATGGAAATTTATCTAGACGTGTGGATTGAAGATCGCGAATCAGGCAATAAAACAAAAGCCAACGAAGCAATCTATACCTTCGTTGCGGTTGATGATATGGGAAATCCTGTACCAGTGCCTGAATTAATTCCCGAAACAGAATTAGAACACAAACGCTTTGATGCGGCCTTGAGAAGAAAACAACTGAGCTTAGTACTTGCAGGAAAAATGAAACCCAGCGACGCTACGGAATTAAAAGCTCTTTTTAATTAATAAAACAAACATGAAAAAAATTTTAATTGCTTTAGCAATGACTATTTGCTTGTTGCAAAGCACGGCAATTTTTGCTTGGGGAACTACAGGACATCGCGTTATAGCTGAGATAGCAGAAAGAAACTTAAACAAAAAAGCAAAGAAAGAATTAAAAAAAATCATTGGCAACCAACAATTGGCTTATTGGGCAAATTGGCCTGATTTCATTAAATCGGATCCTACGTGGAAATTTGCAGATAGCTGGCATTATGTTAATATGCCCGGTGATTTGAGTCGTCTTGCTTTTGACCAAGAATTGAGTAACTCTACAGATGAAAATTTATACAAGCGAGCACTTGTACTTATCGATGAATTAAAAAGTAATACCCTCACTTTAGAGCAAAAACAACAAAAATTGTATTTCTTGATCCACATCATTGGGGATGCACACCAACCGTTACACATTGGAAGATCTGAAGATTTAGGTGGAAACAGAGTAAAAGTAGAGTGGTTTAGAAAACCGACAAACCTACATAGCTTATGGGATTCTGCTTTAGTTGATTTCGACAAATACAGCTATACCGAATACGCGACAGTTTTAGATATTCACAATAAAACACATAATCAAACCCTGGTACAAGGCAGTTTAGAAGATTGGATTTTCGACTCTTATTCTATCGCTAATACACTTTACAACAGCGCAGAAGAAAACGAAAATTTAAGTTACCGTTATCACTTTGATTTCAAAGATACCGTAGAAGAACAACTTTTAAAAGGAGGCCTTCGTTTGGCAAAATTGTTGAACGAAATATACAACTAAAAAAACATCGGGCATCCCAATAAGGATGCCCGATGTTTTTTTATGCGAATTAATTATCTATATGTACTTCTCGATGAAGTTGAAGAGGAACTACCTCTAGACCCAGAGGAAGAACTGCCATAACTACTTCGAGATCCACTTGAGCTACTTCCCGAACTATAACTTGGATTACTGCTTCTTGAACTTGAACCATAGTTTGAAGTACTGCGAGAACTCGAACTGTTAGCACCTGAACTACCGTAATTACTACGAGAACTACCCGTGTTTCTCGAGCTACTATTTGACGAGCCATAACTACTACCCGATCCTGTTGAAGTGCTTCTCGAACTACTATTTGATGAACCATAGCTACTACGCGATCCATTTGAATTTGTATAACCGGTATTGTTATTTGACGAGCTATAATTACTACGTGAACTTTCATTATTCGAATTCACACTTGAATTACTATAACTACTGCGCGAAGAGGTTCCGCCCTCTCTATCTGTTAGCGATTCTCCGCGTTTATATGAGGTTGACGAAGAATAAGAACTACGTCCATTACTGTCGTCAATACGATTGATATTACGGGTTGACGTAGTTGATCCATACTCACTTCTCGAATTTGATTGACTAGTTGTTGAGCCATAATTACTCCTCGAATTTGATTGACCACTTGCCTCCGCATAAGAAGTCCTTGCATTCGATAACTCACGGCGGTTTGAATATCCATTATTTCTATCATAAAACGATCTATTCGGATTTGATCGTTCATAATAATCTCTTCTTACATCACTATATAATGTTCGAGTACCATTGCTATAATGGTTCGATGTATACACATAGCGATTGCTATAATTAATGTGATTGTGTACATGAACCATATAAGTTGCCGTTGGATAAGGCGAATAATAGGAATAATAAGAAGGATAATATCCCCAATACCATGAGGAATAGTAAGGGCGATATGATACCCCCCAGAACAAACTAAACACAGGCGGTGTTACAACATATACGGGTTCATAGATATAATTTGGTCCATACAAATAACTATTACCGACAATTTGCACAGAAACTTGATTTCTACGGCTATTTTTCTCAATTTCTATTGTAGCTACATCTTGATACATATCACGTCCTAAAACGGCTTGCACAACGATTAAATGGGCATTTCCTTCTACCACTTCAACAACTCGCAAATAGTCAACATAACCGTCGTTATTTAAATCGAGGTTATTGATACGCAAACTAGGATCATTCAATCGATATTCAAAATCTGCAAGATCTTTTGAGTCTCCAAAAATAGAAGCAACTGCTTGCAAATCCAAGTTATCGCTAATGTCATAGCTCTGGGCAGTTACTACTGCATTTTGTGCCTGCACTTGTGTAGCAAACACAAAAAATAAAACGATTATATTGTAATATAAAAACCTCATTTCTTCTACTATTTAAGTTAAACACTTGTTGTATTTCAAATAATGTGCCAACAAAATTACAACCAAGGTACAAAAAAAGCCCTTACCGATATGGTAAGGACTTCTTAAAATATACTAAACTTAATTCTTTTAACTATTTCAAGATCACAAACTCACTGCGTCTGTTGATCGCGTGGTCTTCTTCGGTGCAGTTCGCTTTACAATCAATCTTCGGTACACTTGGTCCGTAACCTTGTGATTCTAAACGATAGCCTTCAATGCCTTTTGACAACACATATTGAACCGTCGTTTTCGCGCGATTCTCAGACAACTTCTGGTTGTACGTCGCGCTTCCGCGATTGTCCGTATGAGAACCTACCTTGATGCGCATCTGTGGATTGCGCTTCATTACTTTTACCAATTTATCCAACTCCAAAGCACCTTGTTGGGTGATGTTGAATCGGTCAAATTCAAAGTAAACCTCTCCTAGGATGATCTCGTCTTTGGTCACGAGTACTTCAATAGGTCTCAAGCCAACCTGAACTAACTGACGACCTCCTTTGCGGTTCAATGGAACTTCTACCGACTTCCCTTCAAAGTCATCCATGTCTACTTGTAAGTGGTAAAATTTACCACAATCTACAACGTATTCCACAATTCCACGCTGATCTGCAAACTTCGTCTCAACTAAGTTCTTGCGATCGTCGTAAATATCTACGCGAGCTCCTGGTAAAAGCTGTCCGGTATCCTTGTGTGTTACCGTCACATACATCTCGGTATTACAAACTGGTTTGGCTTTGTAAATATCATCGCGACCAATGCGGTTCGTTGAGAAGAATCCAATGTCTTTACCGGGGTAAAAAGAAAAGGCGAAATCGTCTTTGGCCGTATTGATCGGCGATCCTAAATTCTTCGGTTCTGCTTGGGGAATGGCCAAGTCTACTACGTAAACGTCCAATCCTCCAAACCCTTTGCGAGAATCAGAAGCAAAGTACAACTTGCCCTCTTCGGAGATAAAAGGAAACGATTCGCGTCCTTCTGTATTGATTTGGCTACCCATATTCACGGGTGTTCCATAGTTACCCTCTTCATCGATATCCACTTTCCAGATATCTGTGCTACCCATGGTGCCTGGCATATCAGATGAAAAGTACAACGTACGTCCATCTTTGCTCACACTTGGGTTACTTACCGAGTAATCGCTGCCATTGAACGGTACAGGTTCGAAATCCGTCCATTTACCCTTTTTCTTCGTGGCTCTAAATACGCTAACCTTACCAAGCTTTACCAACTTAGCTTTGTTCTTGGTAAACTTTCCGGCGCGGAAACTCTCCGTAGCAAAGTACATCGTCTGACCATCTCCTGTTACTGTAGCTGGTCCATCGTGATACTTCGTGTTCAACTCCGATACGGGTTCTACATCATACAACGGATCTTCAGCGTTTTTGTATTTCGCTTGAAAGATATCTAAATACCCTTGGTTGTCCCAGCCGTATTTGTTCTTAGACTTATTGCCTTTGCGCGTAGAGGCAAAATAAAGCGTATCTCCTACCGTTAAAAAGGCGCCAAAATCATTCCCTTGACGGTCGTTGATTCCAGACTCTTCAAAGGTAAAAAGCTCCTCTTGTGCGCGTAAGCGAGGAATATAATCCGGCTCGCGCATAAAGGCGATAGCGCGTTGGTCCTCGGGATTGCGCTCTGAGAATTTACGCATTGCCGCATTGGACGAATCATAACGTCCACTAGCTTTTAACATCTGTGCGTAGCGATAGTACAATTCAGAATCTAAATCTGGATTCTTTTCTAAAGCTTTGCCATAGTATTTTGCTGCCTCGACCGTATTAAACACATTGTAATAACAATCCGCTAATTGTAAATAAATATAATTATCTGTCTTCGCCCCGCGAATTAACTTCTGATAAACCTTTGCTGCATCTACAAACTCGTAGTGCTTGTAATGCTCATCTGCAATCTCTAAAGGAGTTTTTATCGGCTCTTGGGCACTAACATTTTGAGTGAATAAAAATCCACCCAATAACAGTGCTAAATAAACCTTTCTTATTTTCATGCTGTACTTTTTATTCGATTAGAAATAACGAGAGGAACTGGATACTTTCTTAGACAAGAAAATGTCGTATAACACCATAAACTCGTGAGAACCCTTGGCTACTTTGTTGATATCCGATGTGATGTAATCATATGCATAACCAACGCGAAGCTGTGGGGTAACGCGGTAGTTAATCATTCCTCCAACAGCGTCCTCTAAGCGGTAACTAACTCCTGCTTCAATCTTGTTCAGGTACATCACATTCATATTCAAATCAAAGGATACTGGTGAATTCATCGCGTATTTGATCATCGTTGAGGGTTTTAATTTCCAATCTTGATCCAAGTCAAAAACATAACCTCCATTCAAATACATGTGAATCTCGCGTTGACCAAAGTTCTTCCCATCGTAATTCAAATAGTATTCTTTTATCATGTTGGGTACCCCTAATCCGATAAAGTATTTATCCGTATAGTAGTACGCTCCAATTCCAGCATTGAATAAGGTCGATTTGCTGTCTTGACCAAATGCAGGGTCATCCGCGTCAATCGTATAGCCATTTCCAATATCAGAAAATAGATTGGCACTGTGGAACGTTGCGCCTGCCTTGATTCCCAAAGCTAACTTGTGAACTCCTCCTAACTCTAAAGTATAAGAGAAGTCTCCGTAAATGTTGTTCTCCGTAACCGGACCGATGCGATCATTGATAAAAGACAAACCTACACCCACTTTTTTTCCTACTCTACTGTTGATGAAAAAAGTTCCCGTTTCAGGTGCCCCATCAAAGCCGGCCCATTGCTTGCGGTACAATGCTCCCATGGAAACAGCATCCTTTGAGCCAGCATAAGCAGGATTTACAACACTCATGTTGTACATATACTGCGTATACTGCGGATTCTGCTGCGCTTGCACCTCAAGACAACTAAGTAAACTCAGCACCCCTAATGTTAAATATATTCTTTTCATATACGGTTTAATTTTATAAATAGTAATAAAACAACTGTGTGCTTTCACACACAGTTGTTTGTTTTATTAATAATTAATTTGTACCCAACCTGTAATTGTTTTCTGTACCGTTTCAATCACATAAAAATACGTTCCTGATGGTAACTTATTACCCGATTTATCTTGTCCCATCCATTCTCTGGTATAACCTAAACCATGAGTATACACTTCACCACCGTTGCGGTTAAAAACCTTAAATTTCAACACTTTGTAATTAACAAGATCAAAATAATCATTTAGCCCATCTCCATTTGGTGAAATACCACGTGTAATCAAACAGTTAATTTCTTCTGGCTCTAAGGTAATTGTTTTTTCTTCAAAACAACCATCTGCAGTTGTAATATAAACAGTATAATCTCCTTTTTCAGAGACCGTAATTTCTTTTGTATCTGCTGTAAAACTGCCAGGTCCAACCCATTCAAACTTCGCATGATCCATGTCAATATTACCAGCAACATCAATAACTCTCATGTAATAGTTACCATCGTAACAATCTCCATCAAGTGCAATTTCGAAACGCTCAAAAATAGTAATCGTAACAGTATGCTTAACAGGTTCACCACACATCGTACTTGGCACTCCATAATAATACTCTACTTCATAAACACCAGCTGTACTTGAAGCTACATTAATTGTTCCTGTATTCGCATCTAGAGATAAACCACCTTTAGGTGCTTTACTCGGATCTTTTGGATTGGTATGACTTATTGTTTTATATGTAAACTTCCCTCCTGGCGTAAATTCTGAACCAGGGATAATTGGTAGCTGATCAATATTGTTAATACAAATTGGTCCTTCATACGAGAATTCTGCGTTAAAATAAGCCGTTGCTTTAATGCTAAGTGCAATCTCAAAATATCCTCTACACTCCTCGTTTTTATCGCGATACACTTCAACAAAAATAGATTCATTTCCAGAAGATTGATATTGATCTTCCATTTCAAACGCATTTCTTTGCGCATTAAAATCTGCTAAAGTATGATAATATCTATGTTTAATTGTTGTTGCTTCAGGATGATTAGCAAGAGCCTCATCTACCACGCTTTTTACTTCAAACATAGCATACCCAACATTTTCTAAATCACACAATTCTATTTTTTTAGGTAAACGAAGACTAATTGGTTCGTAGAATGTAATCACTACTTCATCCTCTGGATTTTCTTCACAAAGATCTTTTTCCACACGTACGCGGTAGGTTCCCGATTCTATAACGGTTAATTTATTCGTATTAAATACAGCTGGATCAAGCATTTCTCCATCTTTAAACCAAGTGTATGTCATATCCTCCGTTGAACCTGCAGCTGAGATTTTAGCATTAATTTCATAAGAATCTCCTGCACATAGATATTGATCTTCACCTAAATCCACTTCACACAAGAATTTACAGTCTGTTGTCCCAGCATTATTTAGATTTCCATTTGTTTGTACGAGCTTAATAAAACCTGGGCCTCTATTGAAATTCGTAATCAATATCGCATAGATTTGCCCTCTTCTAGCATTGCGTATTGTTAATTTCTCAATAGCAGAGGTAGAGTAATTACAATCTATCACATTACCGATTGGATATCGACCATCATTCGGATTAGAATTACTCGTACAACCTGCACAAGGTCCTAAAATGGCCTCTGCACAAGCTTGATCTAAATTATCAAAAGGTCCAAAAGCTACAAAATCAACATCCATAGTAGCTCCAGTAGGAGTTCCATTAGCATCAAATTGCGAGTTTTGAATAATGTCAAATACCAACTCCCCATCTTGATCTATCTTCAAGAAATACCAAACAGGAAATCTTACTGAAGTAACACATGCTATTGCTGTATTACTTCCATATGGATATTCTTCAGCTCCATTTTCAGTATTGTTATTTGGGAAAATAATTCCTTCCGGTCCAGCACAGAAAGGTTCTGCATCTAAAATACTTGTACTAGAAGTTCTCACTTTTATTTTTCTCCACATACTAACTGTTCCTCCTTCGCAAATATTACGGACATAAAAATAATAATCTGTATTTACAGTTAGTTCTGTTGCTGAATAGTTTGGTTCTTGAACTCTTCTGATATTTGCGTCCGCAGGTTCTGTTAAATCAGTAGTCTCAATTGCCACATCCCATTCTGATATTCCCTCTTGAGAATCCCATCCATAATTGATATAATCACTTCCTGAACATGCGCTTAAACCTGTAACTCTAGGACATGTTATCTGTTCTAATTTAACGTTATCAATAGCTCCTGCAGGATCATTCCCTCCACTACCGTCATTTCGCCATTCAAAAACAAGTCTTAGGCTTCTTCCGGCATAATTTGCAACTTCAACACTTTCGATAACCGTCGTAAAGTTTTCCTGAACATTGCGGTTTCCTCCTATTTGAATTCGATTCGCTCCAGCAGCAATTTGGGTTCCTAAAACTGGATTAAACGTAACTGGTACAATCCATACTCTGATATAATCACAACATGATTCCCCTACAGCTCTCCAGTCAAAACTCAATTTTGCTTCAATCGCATCCGCTGGAATCTCAATATCGCGATAAGCATGTGCTACTGTTGCTGTTGAATTGTTATAAGTATTAGTTACACCTTCATCTTTTGTTACATAGAGTGATTTTGTTCCTCCGTTATTAACCGCAGTACCAAGCACCCATTTATTCAATGAGTTACTTCCTGTCGACCAGTTATTATCTCCTTCAAAGTCATCTTCGAAAGGCAACGTACCAGGAATTTGCCCTGTTAAAATTGGCAATTGTACCCAGAAGCTCTTATCTGTAGCACTACAAACCGTTCTCACCCAAACATAATATTGTGTATTAGGGGTTAAACCAGTTATAGTATACGGATTATCTGTCGTTACTACAGACCCTGTAACTGTTGCTCCAGGATTCGTAGCAGTTGTAGTATAATATACTTCATATTGTGTTTGTCCTGTCACTCCAGTCCAAGCTATTGTTGCTGTAGTTGAAGTAATCGCATTCAATTGCAAAGCCGTTGGAGCAGAACAAGTAATAACAGACACTTCTACATTGTCAATTGCCCCTGGAGGTTGAGCACCTCCGCTTCCATCTTGTCTCCATTCAAAAACCAAACGCATGGTTTGACCAGCAAAAGCAGTGGCATTTACCACTAATTGCTCTCTTAAGAATGCGGTATTGGCATTATATTGAGTTCGACCTAGCTGTACTCTATCTGTCGCAGTTGAAATTTGGGTACCTGGTGTAGGAATAAAAGATGCAGGAACCATCCATACTCTAAAGTAATCCCATGTTCCTCCTTCACCTACACAACGCCAATCAAAATTAACAGCAATTTCATTTGTCCCAGCAGGAATTACCAAATCTCTATATGCATGAGCTACAGTTGCAGCAGTAAGATCATACGTATTTGTAGTTCCATTGTCTTTTGAAATATAAAGCGATTTAGTTCCACCGTTTTGAGCAGCAGTACCTACCACCCATTTATTAACGGAGTTACTGCCTTTACTCCAATTATCTTGCCCTTCAAAACCATCAATATAAGGTAATTCTCCAGGAACTTGCCCTGTTAAAATTGGCAATTGTACCCAGAAGCTCTTATCTGTAGCACTACAAACCGTTCTCACCCAAACATAGTATTGTGTATTAGGAGTTAAACCAGTTATAGTATACGGGTTATCTGTCGTTACTACAGACCCTGTAACTGTTGCTCCAGGATTTGTAGCTGTTGTAGTATAATATACTTCATATTGTGTTTGCCCTGTCACTCCAGTCCAAGCTATTGTTGCTGTAGTTGAAGTAAACGCATTCAATAGCAAAGCTGTTGGAGTAGAACAAGTAATAGCAGACACTTCTACATTATCAATTGCCCCTGGAGGTTGAGCACCTCCGCTTCCATCTTGTTTCCATTCAAAAACCAAACGCATGGTTTGACCTGCAAAAGCAGTAGCATTTACCACTAATTGCTCTCTTAAGAATGTTGCATTGGCATTATATTGAGTTCGACCTATCTGCACTCTATCTGTCGCAGTTGAAATTTGGGTACCTGGTGTAGGAATAAAAGATACAGGAACCATCCATACCCTAAAGTAATCCCATGTTCCTCCTTCACCTACACAACGCCAATCAAAATTAACAGCGATTTCATTTGTTCCCGCAGGAATTACCAAATCCCTATATGCATGTGCTACGGTAGAAACATCCGTATCATATGTATTTGTCGTTCCGTTATCCTTAGAAACATACAAGGATTTTGTACCTCCGTTTTGTACAGCAGTGCCTACTACCCATTTATTTACAGTATGATTCGTATAACTAAAGTTCACCGTACCTTCAAAATCTTCTGAATAAGGCAACGTTGCCGCTACTTGTCCTGTCGTAAAAACAGTTGGATCAGAAAATGTAGAGGTTTCAGTTGCTCCACAATTTGCACGAACATATAAAGAATACGTTGTGGATGGAGTCAATCCAGAAACGGTCACTGGCAAGGTAGTTAAATCTGTAACTGTTCCAGCATTCACTAAGCCTGTAGCTCCAGAGCCAGCAGTTCCTTCGGTTCTAATTTCATAAGAAACCCCTGTCGTTGAATTGCGATTCACTACATTAAAACTAACTGTTGTAGCAGTAGTATTCGTCAATATCGCACTAGTTGATGGACAAGTAATTTCAGGGCCAAACGTCAATCTAATATTAGGACGATTTGCTTGTGCACTTAGATTAGTCGTAGGAGGATCCGTATCTTTAGTTACAGTAAAATGCATATTTGTAGCAGCTGTACTCTTGATATTGAAGGTAGATCCACCTCCTGAACCTCCATAATTTGTTTCAACTAATACTAATAATTTTTTATTTCCTCCCGTAAAATTAAAGGAAGACAAAAAAGTAATAGGATAAAATCCAGTAGCTGTAGGGCGTACAACTCCATCAAACATCAGTGTTGCATTGGCAATATAGCTTGCCCAATCATTTGCAACCAATGTGCTCTCTTCTATCTCCTTTAAGAAAATCCTAACGGGTCTAGCCTGTCCCACTGTTCCTATTTCCCAAGCAACTTGATTGATAAATCCCACTTGACCTATCTCCGTTGCTGTATAAAGAGCAGCTGATCGTTCATAGCCCCAAAGAGCCCCCATGGGGTATCTTTCTAGCGTTGTACCTGTGCCAATTACAACCTCTTGCCCATAAGTAAAAAAAACACTCAGCAAGAAGCAGAAAAGCACTGCAAATCTTTTCATCCGTTTTAAGTTTTAAGTTAGTTAACGTCAAATATAGAATTTTTTTATACAAAGATTAACAAAATGAAGTTATGTACTATCGGCAAACTCTTAGCTATAAAGGTTTTTTATTACCAATAGCTCATAATAAAAAATAAATCCATTCACTATATTCTTTTTTTTAAGTTAAAAAACTTACATCGCAAACAATAACAACTAAAATATTTAAAATATAGTTTTTTTCACAAATTCATTCAAGTTCTCAGAAATTCAATCATTTAACATTTATTACCTTCTTTTTTTTCAACAAAAAAAAGTCCCTACCATCGTAAATGGTAAGGACTTCTTAAAATATACTAAACTTAATTCTTTTAACTATTTCAAGATCACAAACTCACTGCGTCTGTTGATCGCGTGGTCTTCTTCGGTGCAGTTCGCTTTACAATCAATCTTCGGTACACTTGGTCCGTAACCTTGTGATTCTAAACGATAGCCTTCAATGCCTTTTGACAACACATATTGAACCGTCGTTTTCGCGCGATTCTCAGACAACTTCTGGTTGTACGTCGCGCTTCCGCGATTGTCCGTATGAGAACCTACCTTGATGCGCATCTGTGGATTGCGCTTCATTACTTTTACCAATTTATCCAACTCCAAAGCACCTTGTTGGGTGATGTTGAATCGGTCAAATTCAAAGTAAACCTCTCCTAGGATGATCTCGTCTTTGGTCACGATTACTTCAATAGGTCTCAAGCCAACCTGAACTAATTGACGACCTCCTTTGCGGTTCAATGGAACCTCTACAGACTTCCCTTCAAAGTCATCCATGTCTACCTGTAAGTGGTAAAATTTACCACAATCTACAACGTATTCCACAATTCCACGCTGATCTGCAAACTTCGTCTCAACTAAGTTCTTGCGA
Source organism: Myroides fluvii (assembly GCF_009792295.1). NCBI lineage: Bacteria > Pseudomonadati > Bacteroidota > Flavobacteriia > Flavobacteriales > Flavobacteriaceae > Myroides > Myroides fluvii. The sequence goes on from NZ_CP039934.1 coordinate 1,363,670, forward strand.
TCGTCGTAAATATCTACGCGAGCTCCTGGTAAAAGCTGTCCGGTATCCTTGTGTGTTACCGTCACATACATCTCGGTATTACAAACTGGTTTGGCTTTGTAAATATCATCGCGACCAATGCGGTTCGTTGAGAAGAATCCAATGTCTTTACCGGGGTAAAAAGAAAAGGCGAAATCGTCTTTGGCCGTATTGATCGGCGATCCTAAATTCTTCGGTTCTGCTTGGGGAATGGCCAAGTCTACTACGTAAACGTCCAACCCTCCAAACCCTTTGCGGGAATCAGAAGCAAAGTACAACTTGCCCTCTTCGGAGATAAAAGGAAACGATTCGCGTCCTTCTGTATTGATTTGGCTACCCATATTCACGGGTGTTCCATAGTTACCCTCTTCATCGATATCCACTTTCCAGATATCTGTGCTACCCATGGTGCCTGGCATATCAGATGAAAAGTACAACGTACGTCCATCTTTGCTCACACTTGGGTTACTTACCGAGTAATCGCTGCCATTGAACGGTACAGGTTCGAAATCCGTCCATTTACCCTTTTTCTTCGTGGCTCTAAATACGCTAACCTTACCAAGCTTTACCAACTTAGCTTTGTTCTTGGTAAACTTTCCGGCGCGGAAACTCTCCGTAGCAAAGTACATCGTCTGACCATCTCCTGTTACTGTAGCTGGTCCATCGTGATACTTCGTGTTCAACTCCGATACGGGTTCTACATCATACAACGGATCTTCAGCGTTTTTGTATTTCGCTTGAAAGATATCTAAATACCCTTGGTTGTCCCAGCCGTATTTGTTCTTAGACTTATTGCCTTTGCGCGTAGAGGCAAAATAAAGCGTATCTCCTACCGTTAAAAAGGCGCCAAAATCATTCCCTTGACGGTCGTTGATTCCAGACTCTTCAAAGGTAAAAAGCTCCTCTTGTGCGCGTAAGCGAGGAATATAATCCGGCTCACGCATAAAGGCGATAGCGCGTTGGTCCTCGGGATTGCGCTCTGAGAATTTACGCATTGCCGCATTGGACGAATCATAACGTCCACTAGCTTTTAACATCTGTGCGTAGCGATAGTACAACTCAGAATCTAAATCTGGGTTCTTTTCTAAAGCTTTGCCATAGTATTTTGCTGCCTCGACCGTATTAAACACATTGTAATAACAATCCGCTAATTGTAAATAAATATAATTATCTGTCTTCGCCCCGCGGATTAACTTCTGATAAACCTTTGCTGCATCTACAAACTCGTAGTGCTTGTAATGCTCATCTGCAATCTCTAAAGGAGTTTTTATCGGCTCTTGGGCACTAACATTTTGAGTGAATAAAAATCCACCCAATAACAGTGCTAAATAAACCTTTCTTATTTTCATGCTGTACTTTTTATTCGATTAGAAATAACGAGAGGAACTAGATACTTTCTTAGACAAGAAAATGTCGTATAACACCATAAACTCGTGAGAACCCTTGGCTACTTTGTTGATATCCGATGTGATGTAATCATATGCATAACCAACGCGAAGCTGTGGGGTAACGCGGTAGTTAATCATTCCTCCAACAGCGTCCTCTAAGCGGTAACTAACTCCTGCTTCAATCTTGTTCAGGTACATCACATTCATATTCAAATCAAAGGATACTGGTGAATTCATCGCGTATTTGATCATCGTTGAGGGTTTTAATTTCCAATCTTGATCCAAGTCAAAGACATATCCTCCGTTCAAATACATGTGAATCTCGCGTTGACCAAAGTTCTTCCCATCGTAATTCAAATAGTATTCTTTTATCATGTTGGGCACCCCTAATCCGATAAAGTATTTATCCGTATAGTAGTACGCTCCAATTCCAGCATTGAATAAGGTCGATTTGCTGTCTTGACCAAATGCAGGGTCACCCGCGTCAATCGTATAACCATCGCCAATATCAGAAAATAGATTGGCACTGTGGAACGTTGCGCCTGCCTTGATTCCCAAAGCTAACTTGTGAACTCCTCCTAACTCTAAAGTATAAGAGAAATCTCCGTAAATGTTGTTCTCCGTAACCGGACCGATGCGATCATTGATAAAAGACAAACCTACACCCACTTTTTTTCCTACTCTACTGTTGATGAAAAAAGTTCCCGTTTCAGGTGCCCCATCAAAGCCGGCCCATTGCTTGCGGTACAATGCTCCCATTGAAACAGCATCCTTTGAGCCAGCATAAGCAGGATTTACAACACTCATGTTGTACATATACTGCGTATACTGCGGATTCTGCTGCGCTTGCACCTCAAGACAACTAAGTAAACTCAGTACCCCTAATGTTAAATATATTCTTTTCATATACGGTTTAATTATTTAGCTAATTTGAACAACTGTGTGCTTTCACACACACAGTTGTTAGTTTTATTATTAATTAAGTTGCACCCAACCTGTACGTTGTTTTCCATTAGAAATAATAATGTAATAATACGTTCCAGCAGGTAACTTATTACCCGATTTGTCTTGTCCCATCCATTCTTTATTGTACCTGCCTTGGGAGTAAACCTCTATTCCACTGCGGTTAAAGATTTGAATTTTCGACACACCATAACCAGTCAAATCAAAGCTATCATTTACTCCATCTCCATTTGGTGAAATTCCCTTCGGAATTGGACATTCATCAAAATCAATGGTAAAGCTACTTTGATCAATACAAACCGCCCCTTTTTCACCTTTATTTCTAGCCAGAATATAAATTGTTGTTGGTTCGATGATTGGCATGCCTGGAAGTAATTCCTGACCTTCTCCATTTGGCAACGTATAATATTTATTATCCTCCGACAAGGTTGGCAGTTTATATATTTCACAAGTCAACACCATATTGGCAATTTGATCTGCAACTACCTGTTTTGTTACTTCTAATACAAATTGAGATTGACCATAACATCCAGCTTCATCTTCTGCTGCTCCTTCAACCTTCTCTTCTTTATATATATAGATATCGTGAATACCTACTTCACTAAAGGTTTCTCCTCCTTCATATTTCTTCCCTTTTCCATAAGGCTTGGTATAATATGCTTCACCCTTCTCCAATTTAGGAAGTAAATACGAACCGCATACACTCTGATCTTTTAGCGTTGTTACTGTCAAATGTGGAGCAACATTTAATTTAAACGTTTTTAGTTCTATACATCCCGTAAACTTATTTGTAAGCTTAACATAGATGGGCTTACTTGTTCCTTTAAACTTAACAATATCTAGCAATGGATTACGATCTTTATCTCGATCATCAATCGTTTCAAATAGTTTTAGCGTATAACGCTCTCGATCTAGATCCCCATAAATATCATTATACGCGTCTCTTAAATCAAATAAGTTAAATTCTCCTGGTCGTCTAGCACAATCGACTAAATCTTTTATATTTCCGATTGAAAAATCTTCTTTTATGAAAATAAATTCTTTGGTTAAAATCGTTTCTTCCTCACAAATCTCATACGTCGCTTTGGCTGTATATTTTACAGTCTCGGTTACATCAACGTTAATTTCAGCCGCAGAAGAGAAGTATTCTCCGTCTTTTTCCCAAGTAAATTCAGCCGTTGACAATCCATTTGGAGTAAAACGCCATGCTTCATTCTGAGCATTCCATGCCCCTGAATTTCTTCCTGGTGGTGTATAAGCTGCAGTACCATCTGCATTCTGAATACCAATCAGCCCACTTCCATCATTAAAACTTACACAAGCTTTTCTGTTCTTAACATATACTTCAATGATATTTGTTCCTTCATACAGTACAATTTGAGAAGTTGTGGTTGATCCTTCTATGTCATTTCTATCATAACCACAGCTAAACATTCCCATATGATACAAATTAAATACTAAGGTACGACAAGGAGCCTTCCCTACAATCTCATAGTTTACAGAATAGTCCGCTGGTGACAATGTTGGATACATATCTTGCATAACCCCGTGAATCGTATTAACATAAGGAGGATAAGCACCTCTATCAATAGGTATTTGATGCTCTGGACCAAACCTAAATTCACTACCCGTATTAGGTCTATATCGCCCACCTGGAACCGAGTCCTTAATACTAAATGTAATCATTCCATTGGTTCCAATCAGTACTTTATTATACGTATTCCCAAAGAAACAAAAGTCAAATCCAAGATCAATAATGCCAGACCAATAATCGTCTCGAGTCAAACTAACCGAATTTCCACCTCTAAAAGGAAAAGGAGGACGATATTCAATTGGCTCAACTTTGTATGTGCTTGTTTTTAAAATATCATAATACGAAGCACCTAATTTAAAATTAAATGTTCCTTTATCACAAATAACATACTCTCCTTTTTCATTCTGTTGTAAACCTTCAAGCTCTGTAAATTCAATGCCCGCTTCTACTCTAGCACAGCCTGGAGGAGGAATAAATGAGATAACCCCTTGCTTGGACCATTTTCTTTCATTCACAGCATCACACAATGGACGCACAAAAAACTTATAAAAACGATCGGTTGTGTTCGTTGGGTCAGGGTCTCTAAACACATAGCGCGGTTCATTTACTATAATACCTTGTGTAGCTACACCTGGAACCGTTGGGTCATCTAATTCAATAATAAATACTTCCCACTGTGCTTCAACTCCATAGACATCCCAAGTCAATGAAGCACTTTTCGGATTTGAACCAGCAATAGGTTCCGATTGTAGATTTCGAACTCCTGGACAAGATCCCTTTCCTATTTTTATATTGTCAATAGCCGCCGGAGGTTGAGTTCCGTTACTTGCATCTTGAATCCATTCAAAGACCAATCGCATCGTCTTTCCTTCGAATCTACTTATATCAATATCTTCTACATTGAACGTCACAAAGTTTCCTTGTTGATTGAGCATTCCTCCCACTTGCATGCGATTTACTTCCGTGGTAATTAGAGTTCCAACTACAGGATTATACGTTCTAGGAACTAACCACACTCTGAAATAATCTCGCTTCGAAGTGGTACCATCTCCCATACAACGCCAATCAAAACTCATATCTACTTCAGCTGTTCCCACCGGAACTGCAATATCGCGATAGGCATGTGTAATCAATTGACCTGCGACGTTATACGAATTGGTTACTCCTTTATCTTGTGTAATATACAGTGATTTTGATCCTCCATTATTTACAGCTGAACCAACAACCCACTCATTGGTATGCGTAGTACTCTTGTTGAAATCCCAATTATCTACTCCTTCAAAATCCTCTACATAAGGGAAGTCCGCAGGTAATTGTCCTGTATTAACCAATAAAGGAACCCAAGCACTTTTACTCGTTTCTGAACAAATCGTTCGAATCCAGATAACATAATCTGTCTTAGGTTCAAGTCCATTCAATTTATATGGTCTTTGAGTCGTAACAATAGATTCTGTTACTTCATCACCTGGATATGCATTTGTTGTACTGTGATAGATTTCAAACTTATTCTGTCTCGGTATTCTGTCCCAATTTAGAGTTACTGAAGTTCCACTAGTTTCTACAACTCTAAAATTCTTCGGCGCTGGGCATGTTTTTGCCTCCACCACTAAATTATCAATAGCTGCAGGCGGTTGAGTTCCACCACTTGCGTCCTGACGCCATTCGAATACTAAACGTACATTGCCCCCAGCAAATGCTGTTGCATCAAAAACAGAAGATTCAAATTTAAACTCTTGTTGTTGTTGATAATAAAATTTTCCTACCTGAATTCTGTTCAGTTGAGGGTTTGGTGCGTTAATTTGGATTCCCGTAGTCGGTACAAAGTTTTGAGGCACGGCCCATACTCTAAGATAATCTGATCCTCCCAATTGTCCAACACAACGCCAATCAAATCGCACATTTATTTCTTGTGTTCCCGCAGGAACTTTAAAGTCTTTATAGACGTGAGAAACTTGAGATCCAACAACATTATAGGTATTTGTTGCTCCATAGTCTTCACTAATGTATAGTGCTTTTGAACCTCCATTATTTACCGCTGATCCAATAAACCATTTATTCTTTACGTCATTCTTCTTAAATTCGAAATTTGTAACACCTTCAAAATCCTCTCTATACGGTAAATCCACAAGTTTCATATCAGTAGCCAAAATTTTCGGCCCACTGAAAACACTCCACTCATTTGGTCCACATTTAGCGCGAACCCAAACTAAGTATTGTGTACCTGGTTTTAGATTGGTAAATGTATAGGTTGTATTAGTCGTTGTTGCAGGACTAAGTTCTCTGAAATCTGTAGATATAATTCGGTTAGTTGAATTTTGAAGAATATTTGGAGATTCTGTCAAAAATACCTCATACGATGCTGCATTACTCGAAGCCCAAGTGACTGTCCCTTCTGTAGCAGTAATATTAGAAACTTGAATTGAATTAACGTCAACTTTCTTACAGTAATAAGCTTTCACTTTTAAGTTATCGATAGCTGCAGGAGGATCTTCTCCTAAACTTGAATCTTGTTTCCACTCAAAAACAAGACGCACAGTTTGTCCAGCAAAAGCAGCTACTGGTAAGAAAGTCTGCTCATGTGAGAAAGTAGCATCTTGATAATATTGTGTTTTTCCAACCTGAATTCTAGTTGCATTAGCAGTAATTTGAGTTCTTGCTGTTGGAGTATACGCAGAAGACACGAGCCACACTCTAAAATAATCTTTTACATCTCCTTGCCCCAAACAACGCCAATCAAAACTAATTTGTAAATCTTCTGCATGCTGAGGGATAGCAATCTCTTTATATGCATGTGACACCTGTACCCCTGCATTGTTATACGTATTAGTTTGTCCGCCATCTTTACTGATATAAAGTGATTTTGTTCCACCATTGTGTACAGCATTCCCAACGTGCCACTTGTTATTTGTATCATTGACAAAGATAAAATTCAAATCTCCTTCAAAATCATCTTCTACTAAATACCCTGCCACATTTTCGATTGTTCTGAAAGTAAGTGGTTCTGAATACAGAGAAAACTGGTCATTTGCACAATTTGCGCGAACATATAATGTATACGTTGTTAATTCGCTTAACCCTCTAATATTAAAAAATGGTGTGTTCAAATTTGTAACTGTTCCTGATGTAGCTAAACCCGTAGCTCCAGAGCCTGGATTACCTTGAGTTCTAACTTCATACGAAAAAGAATTTGTTGTAGCCTGAGGCGTTATAGCAATGCGGATACTTGTTGCCCTAACCGTATCAATAAAAGCGTGAATACCATAACATCTAATTTCAGAGCCAAATATCATTTTAATATTCGGTCGACTTGAAACAAAGGATAAATTACCCGTAGCATTTGTATTATCAACTCTAGCTGTTAAGTGCCTATTCGTACTTTCACTGGCTTTAATTTTCAACCCTTCTGCTTCATCCAACCCAGCACCTCCAGCATTTGTTTCTACTAAAACTACTAAATTTTTAGTTCCTCCTACATAATTAAAACTTCGGTCTAAATTAAGGGTATGAAAACCATAAATATCATTATCCGCCGTAAATGTCCCATTGTATACCAAAGTGGCTCCGGTAGTCAATGTTTCCCAATTTGCAGCGACTAAACTATTTTCATCTACCGATTTCAAGTATATTTTCACAGGTCTACGCTCACCCATCTTGCCAATATCCCACGCCAACTTATTAATAAATCCAGTTTGATTAATTTCAGTCGCAGTATATAAGGCTGCGGAGCGTTGATGTCCATAGTAACTAGACAAAGGATATTCTTGAGTGATTGTACCTGTGCCAATCGTTACCTCTTGTGCGTAAGCAAAGCATACGCTCAACAGGAGAAAGAAAAGCACTGTAATTTTTTTCATGTGTATTCGTTTTAGGTTAGTTACAGTCAAATATATAATTTTTTTTATATTAATATTAACAAAACATAAATTAATATAAATTGAATTATACTCTTTTTTTAAATAAAAAAACTACAATACATCATTTTCTTATAATTATAACCCGATTTTTATCAAACAAGAAGTCTTAAAAAGACAGTAAAACCCTTTGTTTAATTAACATTTACTACAAAATACTTCCCCTTGTATAAACTTGTAAACAGCCCCACTTCGCTATCCATTTAGTGCGTTTCATTCTATTGATTGACAAACTCTTTCTCGACGAAAGTAATCAACCCACATTTTTTTACTAATTTTGTCTACATAGACAATGTATATATGATTGATAGAGAAGAAATAAATTTTGAAAGATCTGTTATTGTTGGTATTATCAGCAAAGACCAGGATGAAACGAAGTTAAACGAATACCTTGATGAACTTGAGTTTCTTACCATTACGGCTGGTGGTGAAGTACACAGACGTTTTACACAAAAATTAGATCAACCCAATCCAAAAACTTTCTTGGGAACGGGAAAGATAGATGAAATCAAAAATTATATTGTAGAGCATGATATCCACACGGTAATATTTGATGATGAACTTACTCCAGCTCAACAGAAAAACATCTCTAGAATTTTAGATCGCAAAGTACTCGATCGCACCAACCTCATTTTAGATATTTTTGCACAACGCGCACAAACCTCGTATGCAAGAACACAGGTAGAATTGGCTCAGTTTCAATATTTACTTCCTCGCTTAGCCGGGATGTGGACGCACTTGGAGCGACAACGTGGGGGGATTGGAATGCGTGGACCTGGAGAGACAGAAATTGAGACCGACAGACGTATTGTACGCGACAGAATCACTTTATTACGAGAAAAATTAAAAGTAATTGACAAGCAAATGGCTTCTCAACGCAGTAATCGTGGAGCAATGGTACGTGTTGCCCTTGTGGGATACACGAACGTTGGAAAATCGACACTAATGAATGCCGTTGGAAAAAGTGAAGTTTTTGTTGAAAACAAGTTATTTGCTACTTTAGACACAACCGTTCGAAAAATTGTCATTGGCAATTTGCCCTTCTTACTATCTGATACGGTAGGTTTTATCCGCAAATTACCAACACAACTAGTCGAATCTTTTAAAAGCACATTAGATGAAGTTAGAGAGGCTGATTTACTTCTGCATGTTGTAGATATCTCTCACCACGATTTTGAAGATCACATTGCCTCGGTGAACGACATTCTCAAAGACATCAAAAGCGATGACAAGCCGACCATTATGATATTCAATAAAATTGATGCCTATCACCCGGAAGTGATTGCAGAAGATGATTTGATGACAGAACGCACTTCTCGTCATTACTCGATTGAAGAATGGAAGAAAACCTGGATGAATAAAGTGGGTCCAGAAAATGCTATTTTCATATCCGCTACCAACAAAGAGAACTTTGAGGAATTTAGAAAAACAGTGTATGAAGCAGTTCGCCACATTCACATTACTCGATTCCCTTACAACAATTTCTTGTATCCAGATTTTGAACATTTAATTGAAAATGAAGAAGATAAAATTTAACTTTTATTTTTGATGACACCAAAGATAAAATGTACTACTTTTATTCTTCCGTTAATTAAACGCCAATTCGTTATGCTTATATCGACCCTAACTACTATTAATTTCTCTTCAAATTTGAATTGCATCCGCACTTCGAAGGGGAATTCTTATGGAAGGAGAATAAGCTAATACTTATATTATTTATTCAACGTTTCAAGGCTCCTCATTTGAGGGGCCTTTTTTTATTTTATAACTTTATAACTGGTACTATTATGCGTAAAACTGAAATTTTACAGACCGAAAAATCAATTGCCTTAATCAAGCAGACCTTTGCTAACGAACTAAGTAAAGCGCTAAATTTACATCCAATCTCATCTCCTATGCTTGTCAATGAAGGAACGGGAATTAATGACGATCTAAATGGCGTAGAAAAAGCAGTTTCTTTTCCTGTAAAATTTTTACCTACTCATGCTGTCATTGTTCATTCTTTAGCTAAATGGAAGAGAATTCGCTTACAGGAACTCGATTTGCCGCTTTATGAGGGAATTATAACGGATATGCGCGCCATCCGAGCAGACGAAGAATATAGTCCTCTACACTCCATATACGTAGATCAATGGGACTGGGAATTGAGGATAGACACTCACAACCGCTGTTTAAGCTATTTAAAAGCCGCTGTACGCAACATTTACAAGGCGCTAAAGGAAACGGAGGCTATCGTGTGGCAAGAGCTTCAAATCGAGCCTATACTTCCCGATGCTCTCTCTTTTATACACGCAGAACAGTTGCTTCAATTATACCCAACCCTATCTCCAAAGGAAAGAGAACAAGCGATCGTTAAAGCGCATAAAGCTGTTTTCATTATTGGTGTAGGGCACCCATTATCGGATGGTCAACCCCACGATAGTCGCGCATCGGACTATGATGACTGGAGCACAACCACAGAAGAAGGTTACAAAGGATTGAATGGAGATTTACTCGTTTGGCATCCTATTTTAGAGCAAGCAGTTGAGTTGAGCTCCATGGGTATACGTGTAGATAAAACGACATTGCTACAGCAATTAGCTCTTACTCAAACAAGTAGTCGAATGAATTTATACTATCATCAGCTGGTTTTACAAGATCAAGTTCCCTTGAGTATTGGTGGTGGAATAGGTCAATCGCGTTTGTGTATGTTTTTGCTGCGCAAAAGACACATTGGCGAAGTCCAAGTCAGCTTATGGCCTACAGAAGTTAGAACACAAGCTATTCAACAACAAATTAATTTGTTGTAATAAAAAAAGCTCGAGTCTAAGACTCGAGCTTTTTTTCAATCGCAACTAGTACAATTAAAACGTATAATTTACTCCCAAACCAATCATTTCGCGTAATTGGAATCCTTGGTACGCTTTGTCATCGTATATTGCTTGGAAAGTCAAGTTTGTAGATAAGTACTTGTTCACTTTCAAAACAACATTCAATTGATAATCTAATACCACGTTTTCTGGTTTTTCTAAATAGTTAGAATACAAGTTTAAGATATTCTCAATAGAAACATTTTCCATTGGATTAAACTTGTAGTATCCATTAACGGCCATCCCCAGTTGGTACTCCATTGTTTTACCTTTTTCAACGCCAAAAGCATCACCGAATTCAGTAAAGTGCTTGTGAACCATAATAAAACGAGACGTTGCTGGTGCAATGTTTACCTTCAGGTTATCGTTGTGTTTCCACAATAAACCAGGTCCTATTTGCAAATAAGCTGGTGACATAAAGTGCGTATTCTTATTCCCGTCTTTATCCCAACCAGAATCCATCTGTGTTTTAAAGTTCATGAATAATGAATAGTACCATTTGTCCGTCATTTGCTTTCCAAGTAAAGAGGTAATCTCTAAACGGTCATCCGTTTTCTTCTCTTTTTCACCTTTTAACTTCGTTAGACCATAACTAACTTGAAACTTATTGTCCCAAGTCCAACCCTCTTTGTTGTAATTCAAATCGTAATTCAAGTTTACGTTACCGGCAAGGTTATTGTCCCCACCTGCTTGCCAATTTGAAAAACTCGACTGATTTGCAATAAGAGCAAAATTCCCCTTTGAAGTCCAATTTTTTTGCACTTCCGTTCCTTCAGCCTCCTGAGCTTGTGCGGAATACAACATAAACACAGCAGCAATGCTAAGCAAAAATTTTTTCATAATACTGTTATTTTAACACGAAAATAACAATAAAGCACGAAAAAGACAAAAAAAAATTACTTTTTTACTAAACGTTTGTAAACTGGTACTGCAGAACACGCCTCTCCAAACATGACAGAACGCGCTGTATTCATCATTAACTGAGTCGCTAAGACATAGGCTTCCTCAGGAATATCCTTCTTGGAACAACCTTTGATAATCACAGGTAAATCTTGATATTCACTATAATCAATTGCGAATAACAACTCTTGATAAATGGATTTTTCTAAATGATTTTTATCTCCGAGGAATACGCGCTTAGCAACAGGCTGTAAATAACTCGTTAAAAGCATATACGCCCAGCCAGGTAAAATGGCATCTGTTGAACAATACAATCCCACATACGCATTTTGATAGATCGTCCAATCGATCTCTTTTAACGCCGCTCTAAAGTCTTTTTCACGCAGAACAAAACCTTCATAAAGCCATTGCGCTATATCTACTTCCATTCTTGGATTATTCGGATACATGTCCTCTAAATCAAAGATCTTCAATGCGCTATTGGCAACTTTATTTACAATTTCTCCTTCCATCTTACAATAACCCTAACTCTAATTGAGCCTCTTCACTCATTAAATCTTTAGACCAAGCCGGTTCAAACGTCAATTCTATCTCAACATTATTCACCTTGTCTATTGATTTTACTTTTTCTTCTACTTCCATAGGCAATGTTTCGGCCACAGGACAGTTGGGTGACGTTAAAGTCATCAAGATTTTAACATCATGGGTTTCATTGACGAATACATCGTAAATCAGCCCTAACTCGTAAATATCTACCGGAATTTCAGGATCGTAAATTGTTTTCAATATTCTTACAATATTTTCTCCTAATTGTTGTACGTCTATTTCTTCCATACTTAAACTCTTTTCTTTGAATTAAAATTATTGGGCTTGAAAAGCCAAAGCATACATGCGAATTTGTTTAATCATCGAAACTAAACCATTGGCACGCGTAGGTGATAAATGTTCTTTTAAACCGATGTCATCAATAAAAGACAAATCTGCTTCTACGATATCCACTGGTTTGTGATTAGAAAAAACGCGAATTAAAATGGCAATTATTCCCTTTGTTAAAATGGCATCACTATTCGCCGTAAATACAACCTTTCCGTCTATATTTTCAGCGTGTAGCCATACTTGAGATTGACAACCTTTGATTAAATTTTCTTCTACTTTATACTTGTCATCAATGATTGGAAGTGATTTTCCAAGTTCAATGATGTATTCATAGCGCTGCATCCAATCCTCAAACATGGAGAATTCATCCATTATTTCTTCTTGTGCTTCTCTTATAGTCATATTCTTGTAATTTCTTTGTTGAATTAGGACAGCATTTGTTGCGCCTTACGCACAGCCTCTACTAAAATGTCAATTTCTTCTTTTGTATTGTAAAAACTAAACGACGCTCTAATCGTTCCCGGAATACCAAAGAAATCCATGATAGGCTGTGTACAATGGTGTCCTGTACGAACAGCAACACCTAATTTATCGACAATTACACCAACGTCATACGGGTGTAATCCTTCAATATTAAAGGAAATTACTGATGTTTTGTGCGCTGCAGTTCCAACAATACGCAGTCCTTCAATTTCTAACAAGCGTTGGGTTCCATAGGTTAAAAGCTCGTGTTCATAGGCCTGAATAGCATCAAATCCCAATTTGTTTAAATAATCTAAGGCATAACCCAACACAATTCCCCCTGCGATATTAGGCGTTCCAGCTTCGAACTTATGCGGTAAACACGCATAGGTCGTTTTTTCAAAGGTTACCGTTTTGATCATTTCACCTCCACCTTGATAAGGCGGCAATTTATTCAACCAGGCTTCTTTTCCATAGAGTACCCCTGTACCTGTAGGACCGCATACTTTATGTCCAGAGAACACGTAAAAATCACAATCTAAATCTTGTACATCAGGCTTAATGTGAGGCGTTGCTTGTGCCCCATCTATTAAAACAGCCGCACCAACAGCATGGGCCATGGCAATCATCTCCTTGATTGGATTAATCGTGCCCAAGGCATTTGAAATATGGGAAACCGCTACTACTTTAGTATTTGGAGACAACAAGGCAGCATAAGCATCCATCATTAGTTCGCCCTTTTGATTCATCGGAATTACTTTTAACGTAGCTCCTGAGCGCTCACACGCAAATTGCCAAGGTACAATATTCGAATGGTGCTCTAAGGCCGAGATTATCACCTCATCCCCAGGTTGCAACAAGGCTCCAAATCCACTGGCTACTAGATTAATACCAAAGGTAGTTCCAGGAGTAAAGATAATTTCTCTATCTTCTTTTGCATGGAGGTGATGTTGTACTTTTCTTCTCGATTCTTCATAGGCATCCGTAGCCAATTGACTTAACGTATGCACACCACGGTGAATATTTGCATTAATCGTATCGTAATATGTCTTGATCGCTTCTTCTACCACTTTGGGTTTTTGAGCGGTAGCAGCGTTATCAAAATATACTAAGGGTTTTCCATTCACTTGTTGCTTTAGAATTGGAAAATCTTCTCTAACTGCTTTTATATCTAACATAATCTTTCTTTTTAATCAAAATTATAGACAAAGATAGTGAATCTCATTTGTTTGTAGAAAACTATCTATTCGCAATACTAAGCCCTATTTATTGCCAATTAAATGTAATATTTACAAAAAGACACTATACCTTTTACTTCTAAAAGAGGAAAACTAAAAACTCCATGCCTAAACAGCTAAAATGCAAGATGTAAGGATTTTAATTTATTTTTAACTCACTAGATTAAATTAAAACCCTCCTAAAAGCAAAGCAAGCCTTTCGTTCAAAATTTCGGTATATTCACCTTTGCCTTTGAACACTTTTGCGATAAAAAGCAATAAAAAAAGGACTGTTTCTTTTGCGAAACAGTCCTCTCTCTTTTCTGTAATAGAGTTCTTTATTTTTTTGCCTCCTTTTTAATTCGCTCTTCTACGCGTTTTACGCGTTTTTCACTATCAGGATGACTCGATGACATTTTAGCCCCTAGTGATTTATCAGCTCCATATTCTTTTTCCATATCAGCAAACTTTTGAAATCCATCTGCCAAGGCTTGTGGATTTTTGTTATTCGCAACTAAAAACTTGTAGGAATAATCGTCGGAATCGGTTTCTTGTTTACGAGAGAAAGAAGCTCCCATAAACTTTTCGGCCATACCTCCTAAGTTTGAATTCATAATATCCGCAGCCGTTCCTTGGGTTGACCCAACAAATTTAACGGCTCCTTCTGTCAGTAATATCTGCTTGTAAGCATTTAACGTATGCTCTAACTTCACATGCCCAATTTCATGCCCAATAATTGCTAATAATTCATCATCTGTCATAATATCCATCAACGATGAAAACACGCGAATACTTCCATCTGCACAAGCAAAGGCATTGATATCAGTAACGTAATACACTTTGTAGTTTAAATCTAATCCATCGTACTTTTTATATGGACCAAAAATACGCTCTAAACGTTCTGCATACTCACGCATATCTTTCTGTTTAGAATCAAGAGAACAGATTTTATTATTCTCATCCATCCATTTAACAGCCTCTTTCGCAGATTGTTTAATTTCAGCATCCGATACCGTAAACGCTGAAGCAGCCGTAGTTAAAGCATCGATTTTCTTACCGCTCAATTTACCAAATTGAGCTTGGGCAGTTGTCATTCCCAAAAATGCAACAACTGCAGTAAACAAAATTTTTTTCATAGTTTTTATTATTTATACAAATATACAGTAAATAAAGAAATCGATTGACCATGAACACAAGGCAAAAGGTCGAAAAACAATCTTGACCTAGTCTGCTTAAGCATCCCCTATTCACACTCTTTTCTGTTTGATTTTTTTTAACATTTATCTCCCTTATCCCTCACTGTGTCTATTATTTAAAATTAATCTTAATATATTTTGATTGCGCTTAAAAAGTTCTATTTTTGCCTCTATTCAGATTTAATTAAAATAAGAATCCGGTATGAAAAGAACTGCCCTTTTAGTCCTACTCGCATTATCAGTGGTTGCGTGTAAGAACAGCAAAGAAGAGAAAGCTGTTGAGACAACTAACACAGAAGTAGCAACTTCAAACGAGCGTATTGTTTCCTTAAGTGGAGCAATTACAGAAACTTTAGTTGATTTAGGTCAAAGAAAAAATATCGTGGGAATCGATATTACAAGCACCTATCCCGCAGATATGAATACGACGGCAACACAATTAGAGCACGTAAATAAAATCAATATTGAAGCTTTAATGGCGTTAAAACCAACCCTTGTTTACATTGCAAAGAAGGATTTAAACGACAATTTAAAAAAACAACTAGAAGAGGCTAAAATTAAGTTGGTAGTCCTTGACCAAGATTTTTCAATTGAGGGCACAAAAACATTGATCAAAGAGGTAGCTACATCATTAAATCTTACGGATTATGACGGGTTATTGACTAAAATTGATCAAGATCAAGCGCAGTTAAAAACATTGGAAAACAAACCGAAAGTTCTTTTCATCTATGCAAGAGGAGCAGCGAACTTGTTTGTAGCAGGTGATAAAACACCAATGCAAAATATCATTGAGTTAGCTGGAGGACAAAATGCAGTAACAGGATTTGATGATTTTAAACCCCTTACTCCAGAAGCCCTATTAAACAGCAATCCCGATTATATTCTACTGTTTGACACAGGATTACAAAGCATGGGTGGTATTGACGGTGTTTTAAAAATTGAAGGTTTAGACCGTACAAATGCAGGGAAAAACAAAAAAATCATTGCAATGGATGGTTTATTGTTAACAGGGTTCACTCCTAGAGTCGGAACTGCCGTTACACAATTGAATCAAAAGTTATCAGAATAAGGAAAAACAACATGCAGAAAAGACTCTCTTTTTATATAGGCACCTTGGGTATGGTATTATTGGGTATGGCAGCTGTGTCTATTTTTCTTGGAGTTTACAACTTTGAAGCTAGTAGTCTAGATACCCTAATCAACTTACTTTTTCATCCGGAACGAGTAAACCCGAGTGATCAATATGTTATTACACATGTGCGATTACCCCGTATTATTATGGCTATGCTAGCTGGGGGTGGTTTAGCTTTAGCTGGCACAGCCTTACAAGGGATGTTTAAAAATCCTTTGGCGTCGCCCGATTTAATAGGAATTACCTCTGGATCTGTACTATTTGCTTCCATCACTATTGTTTTAGGCGCGTTTATAAAACCATTTATTCCAGAATTTCTCCACTATTCGCTTTTGAGTATCATGAGTTTTATTGGAGCCATTCTCACCATGAGTTTTGTGTATAAAATGTCCACCGTAAATGGCAAAACCAACATTAGTATTCTATTACTCTCAGGTGTTGCTATTACAGCTTTATCGGGTTCAATAACGGGATTATTGACCTTTGTCTCGAATGATGAGGAGCTAAGAAACCTAACATTTTGGACATTAGGTAGTTTAGCCGGAGCAACGTGGACGAAAATAGCAATTTTAACTAGTGTCATTGGCGTATCTTTAATTTATTTACTTAACTTAGGCAAAGCATTAAATGCCATGATGTTAGGAGAAAAAGATGCCAATCATCTTGGGATAACCGTGGAGCGAATCAAGAAGAGAATTATCTTGTTTTCTGCCCTAATGGTGGGAACCATTGTCGCCTTTACAGGAACGATAGGTTTTGTCGGCTTAGTAGTACCGTATATTTTGCGTCTAATATTCAAGTCGAACTACTACTTTATCCTTCCTTTATCCATTTTTGCGGGTGGAATTTTACTTCTACTTGCCGATGGTGTTAGTCGAACATTAGTTCCTCCTACCGAGATTCCGATAGGGATTTTAACTGCTATTATGGGAGCCCCAGTATTCATTGCTATTTTAATTAAATTCAAAAAATCACTGTAATATGATTGAAGCCCTTCAAGTTAGTTTTAAAGCCAAAAATACGTTCTTAATCAACAACATCGATTTTAGTTGTCAGAATGGAGAATTTATTGCGGTATTAGGACCTAATGGCGCAGGTAAATCCACTTTTTTGAGTTTACTTGCTGATGAATTACACCAACCAGGTAACCGCATCTTACTCAAAGAATGTGAATATCCGAAATGGTGCAAAAAAACATTGCCTAAACACAAAGCTAAATTCTCTCAATCATTCAATACAGACATCCCTCTACAAGTGGAAGATGTAGTCATGATGGGGCGATACCCCTATTTTGAGCATACTCCTTCAGAAGAGGACAAAAAAGCGATCCAACACAGCATGGAGTGCATTGATGTATGCCCTCTTCAACATCGAGAATACAATCACTTGTCGGGTGGAGAAAAACAACGGGTGCATTTGGCTCGTGTTCTTTCTCAACTCAACAACTCTATTGAAAACAAATTATTGTTTTTAGATGAGCCATTAAACAATCTAGATGTTTTACATCAACATAAAATTCTAAATCTAATTAAAGAATTTACCAAACAAGGTAATACAGCTATTGTTGTTATTCACGATTTGAATCTCGCTGCACAATATGCTGACCGCATCCTTTTACTCAACAAAGGAGAAAAAGTACACTATGATACACCCGAAAAAGTTTTAACCCAAGAGACTCTTTCTCAGGTATATAAATTTCCGTGTATTGTCACAAAAAACCCAGTTAATAACGCTCCTTTAATCATCTTTGGAGTATAAACACATTAAAAAATGAATACTGAAATATTAGCTTTAAAAGAACGTTGGGCAAAATTAAAAGAAGAAAACCCACGTTTGCGCATCCGAAATGCAGCGTCTGAATTAAATGCTAGTGAAATGGAACTATTAGCCACTACACTAGGAGAAACAGCTACATTATTAAAACCCGAAATAGTTGCTATTTTAAGCGAAATCGAATCTTTAGGAAAGGTTATGGCTTTAACGCGTAACGACGAATGTGTACACGAGAGAAAGGGAATTTACAGCAACCCTGACTTCTCCAATCCACATGCTGGTTTGTTCGTTAATCCAGACATTGATTTACGCATCTTTTTATCACACTGGAAATACGTTTTTGCCGTAGTTGAAGAAACGGGAAATATTGTGCGTAAGAGCTTGCAATTCTTTGGAAAAGACGGAGAAGCCATCCACAAAATCTACTTAACTTCTGTGAGTAATACGGACGCATTCGACGCACTTGTAGCTAAATATAAAGCAGAAAATCAAGAGTTTACCGACAAAACCGAACCTTACATTCAAAATCTTGACGAACGCTTAGACGAAGAAGTCGATGTTGAAGGGTTTAGACAAGAATGGGAGAGCTTAAAAGATACACACAACTTCTTTAGTCTCTTAAAAAAATACAACGTAACGAGAACACAAGCCTTGCGTTTAGCCCCGAGTGAATTCTATGCAAAACAAATTACAAAAGAGGCTATTATTGCATTATTAGAACAGGCTTCTGCAGAAAAAACTCCTATCATGGTTTTTGTAGGAAATAGAGGAAATATTCAAATTCACACGGGTGAGGTAAACAAAACGATGTGGCATCAAAACTGGTATAATGTTTTAGATCCAGACTTCAACATGCACTTAGACATGGATAAAGTTGCTCAAACTTGGATTGTTCGCAAACCAACAGAAGACGGCATTGTTACAGCAGTTGAAGTTTTCAATGAAATGGGGGAAATTATCGTTCAATTCTTTGGAAAAAGAAAACCGGGAATTCCAGAACTTGAAACCTGGAGAACTATTGTGGCTCAATTAAACTAAACCAAAAAATACGAATACACTAGTGCATCCATTCTCCGTGAATCGATGCACTTTTTCATTTCATCCAACGTCATTTTTCAACATTTTTGAGAAAAAAATAACTTGATTTACATACTAATTAATCTGAATAAAAACTACTAAAAACTCCTAAAATCAAGACCAATCCACCGAAAGTCAAGGTAGAATCAGGGGTGTAAAAGTTATTAACAATATTTGATAACTTAATCTAAAATAAAGTTGACATCATAGCTTCTAAATAGTAACTTAGCACAGTTCACTTTTGAAATACACACTCTTTGTAAGAGTGTACAATCAAGTGACTTAAGCAAAACAGCACAACATTTTTGACTAAAACGTTCCCTGTTTACTGCCATTATAAAACCTACGTCTGATATTAATTTAAAAATATATTGCTATGTCTATTTTTGATAAAAGAGTTAACTATAAACCATTTGAATACCCAGGTATCTATCAATTTACTGAAGCGATTAACAAATCATTTTGGGTACATAGTGAAGTAGATTTCACAGCAGATACACAAGATTTCCATTCTCACTTAACAAAAGAGGAACAGCTGGCAATCAAACACAGTTTATTAGCTATTGCTCAAATTGAAGTAGCAGTAAAAACATTCTGGGGTAATTTATTTGGTCACTTTCCAAAGCCAGAATTCAATGGTTTAGGAGCTACTTTTGCAGAATGCGAATTTAGACACTCAGAAGCTTATTCTCGTTTATTGGATGTATTGGGTTACAATGACGAATTTGAAGCATTGTTAACAATTCCAGTAATCAAAGAACGCGTAGAGTATTTGTCTTCTGTTTTAGAAAATTCAAATAATAGCACGGATCGCAAAAAATATGTAGTATCGTTAATTTTATTTTCGCTACTAATTGAAAACGTATCTTTATTTAGTCAATTTGCCATTATCCTATCTTTCACAAGATTTAAAGGATTGATGAAAAACGTAAGCAATATTATTGCTTGGACTTCTGTTGATGAACAAATCCATGCCAATGCGGGGATTTATATTATCAATATCATCCGCGAAGAATATCCCGATTTCTTTGATGATGAATTGATCAATCACGTAAATGACGTTGTAAAAACATCGATTGATATTGAGGCTAAAATCCTAGATTGGATTTTTGAAACAGGTGCCATTGAAACTGTAAATAAAGCTGATTTATTAAACTTTATGAAATTTAGAGTAGACGAAAGCATGTTGAAAATTGGATTGAAGAAAGTATATAATATCACGCAAGAACAGTATAAACCGATGGCGTGGTTTGAAGAAGAGGTTTTCGCTAATAGTTTAGACGATTTCTTCGCCAAAAGACCAGTAGATTATACCAAACACGATAAGAGTATAACCGCTGAAGATTTATTCTAATAACCCCTTATAATTGCACAAAAAATACTATGAACAATTTCGCATTACCATTAGAAGTAAAAGAAAACGATAACCTACAAGAAAAACTGTGGTGGAAAAACTCAGAGAGTGAACAAATCCTAAACAGGGGTTATTTGTTGAAAGGAGAAACGGTTGAAGGAGCGATTGACCGTATCACAACGGCAGCTGCAAAGCGCTTGTTTAAGCCAGAATTGAAGGAATCTTTTCAAGAGATGATTGAACGTGGGTGGATGAGTTTAAGTTCACCGATTTGGGCAAATATGGGAACAGAACGCGGATTGCCAATTTCGTGTTTCAACGTAAATATTCCAGATAGCATCGAAGGAATTACGCACAAATTAGGGGAAGTTATTATGCAAACCAAAATCGGTGGAGGTACTTCGGGTTATTTCGGAGGCTTACGCGAAAGAGGGAGTGCAGTTACAGATAATGGTAAAAGTAGTGGTGCAGTAAGCTTTATGAAGCTTTTTGATACAGCTATGGATACGATTTCACAAGGGGGAGTAAGACGCGGTGCATTTGCAGCTTATTTGGATATCGATCACCCGGATTGTGATGAGTTCTTAAACATAAAAAATATCGGAAATCCAATTCAAAACTTATTCTATGGAGTAAGTATTCCTGATTATTGGATGAAAGAAATGATTGACGGAGATAAAGAAAAAAGACAATTATGGGCCAAAGTACTGGAAAGCAGACAGCAAAAAGGAATGCCTTATTTGTTCTTCTCTGACAACGTAAATAGCAATAAACCCCAAGTGTACAAAGATTTAAATATGCGTATCAACGCAAGTAATCTTTGTTCTGAAATTATGTTGCCCTCTTCTGATGATGAGTCTTTCATCTGTTGTTTATCTTCTATGAATTTGGAGTTATACGATGAGTGGAAAGATACAGAAGCTGTAAAATTAGCGATCTTCTTCTTGGATGCAGTATTACAAGAATTCATCGAAAAAACGGAAGGTAACTACTATTTAGCTTCAGCAAACCGCTTTGCAAAAAGACACCGAGCTTTAGGTTTAGGTGTTTTAGGATGGCATTCCTACTTACAAAAGAACATGATTCCATTTGAAGGATTAGAAGCTAAAATGTTGACGAACAAAATTTTTGAAGATATCAGCGCCAAAGCAGATAAAGCTTCTCAAGAATTAGCTCGTATATACGGAGAACCCGAAATCTTAAAAGGATATGGTAGAAGAAATACAACTACGATGGCTATTGCGCCTACAACGTCGTCTTCTGCTATTTTAGGACAAACCTCTCCTGGAATTGAACCTTTCAGTAGTAACTACTACAAGGCAGGTTTATCCAAAGGAAACTTCATGCGAAAAAACAAATACCTAACGACTTTATTAGAGTCAAAAGGAATGGACAATGAAGAAACTTGGAGAAACATCATGCTTTCTGGAGGAAGCATTCAACAATTAGAAGGCTTAACAGAAGAAGAAAAAGCAGTATTTAAAACGTTTAAAGAAATCAGCCAATTGGAAATTATTCAACAAGCGGCGATCAGACAAAAATACGTAGATCAAGCACAAAGTTTGAACTTAAATATTCCTTCTTCATTGCCTATTAAAGACGTAAACCGCTTGATGATTGAAGCATGGGAATTAGGAGTAAAAACGCTCTACTACCAAAGAAGTCAAAGTGTTTCGAAAGAAATGGTGACCAACTTGGTAAACTGTAGCAGTTGTGAATCTTAATCAATAGATATAAAAAAGGCCTTAAAAAGAAATACTTTTTAAGGCCTTTTTTCATAACAGAAAAAAACACTTTATCACTCAGACACTTAACCTCATCAGAAAGCGATTTATAAAGCCTTCTAAACCCTTTTTATTTGTTTATCGACTCTCTCTTTCTGTGTTAGATAATACAGCTCTACATGGCTTTAATACGCTTGTCCTTTTTTAAGCGGTAAAAGAGCTAAATCAAGCTGCACTTGTATCATAAAAAAATAGTCAAAAAGGTGAATCTTGTCATCATCATTAGCTCCATCCCAAGGGATCAAATAAACAGGACCGATACCGGAGAATTCAAGACTTACACTCCAGGAAGAAACCGAGTATCGACCTGTTTAAATTGCTGTTTATGATGTGGTCTATAATTCAAGCGCTCAGCGGTACTCTTCCATCCATAACTGGAACTTTTGCTCAATCCAAACACGTCCAATTCTTTTGTAGGGTCACTTACGTAACCATATAATGTAGGATTATTCCCTGCTAAACCAATAGGGTCTTGTGCAATGTAGTTTCCTACCTCGGGATCATAATAGCGGAAGCGGTTATAGGCCAAACCAGTTTCCTTGTCATATAACTGGCCTTGATACAAGAAATTACAAAATCCATCTTCACCTACTATCCATCGAGTATTGCCACAACTATCTAGCTCTCGTTCCCAAACCTTATCTCCTTGAGCAGTATAGGCTCGAATAGGGGTGCCCAAATGATCCGTTACCAAACTATAGCGCGCATCACCTTTGAGCTTAGCCATAGGGATAAAACTATCTTCTTCAAACACCCAGGTAATCATATCTTCAGCCGTTGTCTCTCTGGCATCAAAGGTTTTATACTCGTGTAAGACAACATCTTCTCGCCATACATAATGCGTAATAGCATTCTTATAATACTTTCGTACACGACGTCCCAAAGCATCGTATGCAAAACCAACTTTATGCCCATCAGGAAGCAACACTTGGCTTAACATACCCGCACCATTCCACTCATACTTCCACTTTTTACCTGTGTATTTTTCTTCTTTTTCTATCAAAAAACCTTCTTTATCGTATTTGTATTGGGCCGTATTCGTTTCTTGCAGACGATTCTTAACATACACGCTATCTTTACAATTTAATTGTCGATACAAATTTCCACTTGCATCTACTCCTCGCTCTTCTAATTCTCCTCCATCGTAAATTACACCTTGTAAGAACCCTCTTTTATCGCGTTGAAACCCTGTCTTTTTATGCCCTTGCTCTGTAATCTCAAGCAATAATGCTCCTGTATTCCAAACGTAATCGCGATAAAACTGAGAAATACTAATACCTGAAATCTCTTGTTTATTAGTACGCTGCGTTTGTAATCTACCTACTTTATCAAACTTCCACGTCTGTTGCATCCCTCCTGTATAAGTTCTCACACACTCCTTACCCAAAGAATCATACGCATGCATAACCTTCCAATCGTTATACTGGCTTTCTGTCACATTACTACACGCATCATACTGAAACTCAAAATCAGCACCTAAGCTACTTTTTAAGCTCATACAACGACCAAAATCATCGTAAGTACGTTCTACTTTTTGACCTTCAAAATTTTCTTCCACAAGCTTCCCTTGTGCATCATATCGAAAACTAAGGATTCCACTACTATTCACAGCTTGACGCAACAATCCAGCCTCATACGTATAGCTTTCACGTTGATCATCACTATAATCAACCTGAATCACCTGTCCCATTTCATTGTATTCATACTTTGTCCATCGATTAGCAGGACGTTGAACAGCTGTAATCCACCCTGCAGCATTGCGCTTATATTTCTTTACCACACCATCAAACCCCGTTTCTTGTACAACATTACCCGCCGCATCTAAATCAAAATCAAAATGTTGGCCTTCTTCATTTGTAATACGACAAAGTCGCTCATTCGAATCATACCTATAGTACATCGTCTTTCCCTCTTCTTTACGACTGACTAATTTATGCATCCCTTTATAGGTAAAACAAATACTACGGTGATGATCTTGATAATGAATCACATTATCCAAGGCATCGTACTTAAATTCGATCGTGTTGCCGTCAAAATCATTAATCAACAAAGTACGCCCTAATCCATCCAGTACGATGCGTTGTTGTAAGCCCCAAGCATTTGTCATTCCTATACAGCGATTCCACAGATCATAATGATAATGCGTTTGTTTATTCCTCAACTCAGTTACACATGATTTGTTGTACTGCTTGTCATATTCTAATGTTGTCAAAGCACCTAGTCCATCCGTAATACTTGATAAAAGTCCGTCCTCATTATAGGTAAACTTCGTCTTTACACCAAGCGGGGTGCACTTTTCTCGAAGTTTACCCTCCGCTGTATACTTATTGCTCCATTTCCCACCGCGGGAATCAATAATTTCCGTTGGTAAATAAGGATATTCTTCATCGAGGTATCTAAATTGAGTAAATTGTCCGTCTGGTTCTATCACTTGACTAATATTGCCGAAAGTATCTCTTAACAAGTTCTGTACATTTCCCAAAGGATCCATACTGCGTTCAAGTTCACCATATTTATTGTACCCTTTTTTCCATACGGCACCATTACCGTCAATAGTTTCATACACCACCTGATTAAGGTGTTTATAGATAACTCTATTTCCTTCACCATCACATGTATGCGTCTCACCATCATAATAGGTTAACTTAACATATTGTATTCGATCATCTCCCCAAGTTTCGATGCACTTTGCCCCCGTTTTATTACCATCATAGTTAAAAAACCAACGTTGCCCATTTCGCCACGTTTCCATTACAAGCAAATGATTTTCATACATCATTCGCAACGGTTGATGAATTTCATCATAATGTTCCACTAAATCTCCTTGCTCATTGTAGACGTACCTTGCAATACAAACTTTTTGCATTCCTTCTTCAGGAGGATCTACCCAAATTTGGATAATACGGCCTAACTTGTCATTCACAATAGAGAAAACCCGATGAACGGAATCTGTAATTTCCTTTAAATATCCATTGTTATCATAATTAAATCGAATAGCAAAACCATTGCGATTTTGAATAGACGATAATGGAAATCCTTTGTGTTTAGGATGCAATGGCGTGGTATCAAAAAAATACAATTCTTCCTTTTGATTTCTGAGGTAATAAAAACCGTCTACATGATAACACAACCACAGCTGTTCCGAACGATGGTAGCGAGGTGTAGGAAATTCTTCCGTTGGAATGCGGTCAAAATTAATTAAACGACCATCTCCTAAACGCGCTTGAGCTCTTCGCTGAGCTACATCAACAAACAAGGCCATATCATAGTTATGGTGCCAACCATATCCCAATGGTCCTTGGTAATCACTATCGCTATACCATACACGCTCAAAAGATAGTGGTATAATCCCAGCAAAATCAAAATCCTTGCTATCTGTAAAAAGATCACCCCCAGCTACATCCACGGGATGACCGACGTAGGTTTTCATTTTTTTATCAATTTTATTGTACAGCCCTCGAGTTAAATCGTAATCAAAAAGTTTTTTATTCACTCGATTTAAAGCCCTCGATGTATTACTACAAGGCCTACCAGTTTCAGCATTTATCTTAACTTGCTTTATCCGATTCGCTTTTAATTTATTCAATCCTGCTCGAAAAAGCATTTTAGGAACTTGCAGCGGGTTCACAGCTGATGGAACAGGATTTGTAAGAACCATTCGCGTCAACGGAATAGGTATAATCATTCCTGTCGGCATATAGAGTTTTGCTTTTATTCCCTTTTCTGGATCAGGAGAAGATCCTGCATCGTGGATGGAGGTCATCCCTAGATCAGAACACACATTTTGTAAATGAGCACAAGCGCCAACTAGTGGTGATCCATCAGCCAAGACAAACATACTACCTAGCCATGAGTGACCCGTATTTTTGGTGATCGTATTATCGGCTATAGGATGAAAACCTCCCCCAATGGGTATGTGATTTAGACATCGAATACTCGTTCCTGCAATAGCACGAGGCAAAACTGTACCCATTTTTACTGATGCTCCTAAATTTCCGATAAAAATACGCACTTGACTCTCGATAAAATCGGCAACTCCATTCATCACGATTCCATCTACTAGTGAAATATCGCCATCCATCACTTGCTGTGTAATCACTGCCGAGATAGCATTCATTACGGCTATATTCACACTCATAGCGGCTAAAGCAAGAAAATCTTTAGGACGCAATGAGAATCCAATAAATGGATGTAGCATTGGTATAGGGGCAGGAGACGGAGGAATCACAATCATGTGAATATCCACTAAATTAATAACGGGATCTAATTGCTTTGCCACTGGTAAACAAGCACTTCCCTTCGTGAAATTCCCCATTTTCAACAACGGGAGCATTATATCTGAACTAGCTTGTCCTGCAAAACCTGTTAGGGTTGAATAGAAATTTAGTCCCTCACTTATTGTATTAATAATCATAGTTGTTGCTTTTTGAATAGGATTTAATATAGAATCTATACTGAACGGATTGTATTTCCCCCTAATCAAGGAAAATCTACTTGTACTTTTAGTACAGCCATTCAAGGAATTTGTTACACATCCCCAATCGTTTTTCTTGTCTAATTGAAGGAATAGCCTATGCTTTGTTAATCCAATTTTATTCTTCCATAATCACCCTGATTATTTACAGCAAAACATAGTTCATACTCTATTTTTTATCTTCAACCGACCAATCGAATATTTTTCCTTTACTTACTTGTCATACTAGAAATTCTCAGCCACACGCCTAATGCTATTAAAGCGAATCCTGCCACAATAATCCCCCAAGCAATAAGTAAATTAGACCATTGAGCAACGGTCTCACCAA
The DNA here is from genome assembly GCF_009792295.1 of Myroides fluvii. Classification (NCBI taxonomy): domain Bacteria; kingdom Pseudomonadati; phylum Bacteroidota; class Flavobacteriia; order Flavobacteriales; family Flavobacteriaceae; genus Myroides; species Myroides fluvii. Next base: position 1,390,906 of record NZ_CP039934.1, read on the forward strand.
ATGTATTTTTGATCCAAGTAATATTGCTAAACACACCTGGTCCACCTGTATCATACATCCACGGCTTGCCTTTGATTGCCCAGTATCGGACTAGTAATCCAATGATTAACAACACCATGCCCGGCAGTTCGGGGATTACCTCTATCAGGGTAACCAACCATCCTTTATCTTCTGTATTCATTAGTGCTCTTTTTTTGTCATTATACTTTTGACATTTTTATTATTTACACGCCATTGGTCTCCTAATAATGGCTTGACAATTGCATCTAGTTCACTGTCAGAAATAAATGAATTGTATCTAGCCGCTAAAACCTCTTTGACTAACAAAGTATAGGTCGAAGCTTGAGCCAAGGTTGGATTGAGGTTTACACCTAAGCGTATTCCTCTATTTAAAGCTTCGTATTTTATTTTTTTATCGCCAATTTTTTCAGCCGCTTGCACGATCAATCGAACAGATTCAATTTGCATAAGATAATCTTGGCAATTGATATAATGTAATTCCCCTTGCATAAAATCTTCTTGAGCTCTCTCATTTTCTTTTAACAACAAGTATAGATTACCACGAAATAAAAAACCTTGTCCCAACAATCGATCTACCATATCTTCTACAAGTTTCCCCTTTACCTCAAGTAGGGAATCTATGCCGAGATCAATAAACTTTACTGCTTGTTTAAACTGTTTTTTACTAAACTCAAACGTTGACCAAGTACTGTAGACCAACATTTTCTGTACATACCAATTCGCGTCATTTTCTTTATTCTGATCGGCGATTTCTAAACAGAAGTTAGCGTGTTTATGCACCTCCTTTTCGCGTTGTTTGTTTATAGACTCGTGCAACTGCACCATGTGATATCTATACTTTGTATCAGGAGTATTTGGATCACCCATAGCGGCAATTTCCTTTATTGCCTGATTGAGTTCAAAGCGATGGGGTAAAATTTGAGTTGCCTTGGGAGAATAATCCTTAAAAGCATTAAACAACGGGTCTTCAAATGTATCACTGAGAACAATAGTTACGCTAGGATGTAATTCTAATTGAGCTAAATCCTTCAACCAATGAAGGATAGGGCGAGATTCTTTATTTTGATAATGAAGTACACAAACAATATTCGAGTCCTCTTCTAATGTAACTGATTGACAAAAGGCATTGATATTAGCAACAAATAAAGCGGCTGTATTTTTAGTCGAAGATAAGCTCCTATTCATTTTCCAATCTATAAAACTATGTTCTATGCTATCAGGTTTATCCGCATAATTCCAAAGAAGCACAAAGGCAAAAAGCTCTTCTACTAGGGCTTGGCTATACGTTTCTACTTGATATAAAGCCGATTGAAATACAAGCACGACATCTTCAACCTCGTTATCAATACCCAACATATAATCATAAAAAGCCTCTAGCATTTCCCAATCGTCTTGAGCTGTGCGCAAAATCAGGTATTTATAGGCTTGGGTATAGCGAATTTCTAAATATTTTTGTTCAAATTCTTCTATCCGTTGTTGAATAGGGTTACTATCCATATTACTCAATTTAATTTAACAATAGCTCCTTCAATAGAAGCAGTTCCACCTGCTGTTACTTTGGCATCTATGCCTCCATTGACTTTCACGACACTTGTTCCTTTGATCGAGGTAGATTTAGAACTTAGTGTAGCTTCATTATCTCCTGCATCTAAAGTTAAACTTGCGCTTCCACTTACTGCTTTCAATTTATCTTTAGCAACATGGAAAATCTCTTCTCCTTGTAGATTAAGTTCCTCTCCTTGTATGGATATTTTTCCGCTTTTATCAAGTGACAAACTTGATTTTCCCGTTTTCAATACAATTGCCTTTAAACTATTTATGGTAATTACTCCCTCTCCGTCTAGCTGAATTGTATTCTTTTTCTTATCTATAATTTGAATTCCTCCTTGATCATTGAGTTCGATAATATGACCACTTTTAGTACTCCAGCTTTTTGTGCTATTCTCTGTTCCTCCCCCTGCACCTATTTGTCCGTGAAAGACTCCTCCCATAACAAAAGGTCGATCGGGATTTTGGTTGATAAAGCCAACTAAAACCTGATCTCCTACTTCTGGAATTCCCACAAAACCCCGATTAGTATCGACGTTTGTACTACTTCCTGCATCGGGTGACATAACGCGAATAAAAGCAGTTTTCAGATCGACATTTTGCCAATCGAATTGCACTTGTACTCGACCTTTATTTTGGGGATCCTGATTACTTATTACAGTAGCCAATTGTTGTTCTACAATGGGCTTTTGATAATTTCCACGCGGAATATAACCCGTATCGGCATCGACCGCTTCGAAATGCCCTTTGTACGCCCCTAGCGCATCTATTTCGTGTGAAATACTAGTTATCATTAACTTCGTAAAAAAATGATTTTCTCGCTCCAATGCGTTAAACATACTGAGCTCTACTAAACAACCTGGGTACAAAAAAGGATTCGTTGTTGTTCCTGAAATAGTAAAAACACTCATGCCAACACGCCCGATCAATCCTTTCTGAGCTTGTGTTATATCCTGATTTGTAGTTGCTTTGATGGGTGCTGCTTGGACAGAAGGACAGGTAAAAACGCGTTGTGATAGTTCATATGCTCGTTTTGCTAAAGTTCCTTTCACCTCAAGTGTCGTGTCGCCCGTAGCTGTTAAATGCTCATTGTCTAGGCTATTATAACCGTAAAATTCGCGATTAACATGTTGCGCAGACATGCTTACTTTAATTTGTTCAATATCTCGACCATAAACCAAAGACAAAGTCGTTTCTGTCTTGGGAATATCTCCAAAATACAATACCTCTCCATCATAGAAAAATTGCGCTCCATAGGCTTCTGCAATACGCGTCAAATAATTATATGCGGTTTCGTTGTACTGGCAACTATAAGATAATATAGCTTGTTGATTGGATTGAATGAAGTAATTGTACTTTCCATTTTGTGTATACCCTTCATTCAATAATTGATTGACAATCGCTTGTAACGAGGTGGATTCGCATCCACCAAAACTTTGAATATGTGGAGCTTTATCCAACAATATCGTTGGGCTATACCCTTTCAGAATAATATCACCGTGATTTCCTTGTGTTTGTTCAAAACTAACCTCGGTAATGATCCCTATAAAATTGCGGTCTGGTTCCTTTTTTCCGTATTTATAAGTTACTCGCGCCAAAATGCGTTTCCCCAATAGCTCTTGTGTTTGCGCCATTTGGTAATTTTCTCGCTCTCCTAGGGCATGATGAGGTAACGATAATACAAACGCATGATGATCTTGAATACTTTGTTGTAAATGAAACGAATTAAATCCCTTACATTCAACACCTTCGATTACAATTTTCACATCCACTAAAGGATTTACTCCAAGATGTAAATCTGGCGTAGTTACATTTGCATTGCTTATTGTTCTAGATTGGGCAGGATGTAATGAGCTAAAATTTTCTGTCAAATTGGTTTGATTTAGCTCCTTTTCAGCAGATAAGATTTTATTTATCATAGACTAAATGGTTTAATAAACCGTTGAGGGTTCTTAACTAATAAGAGGTTTATTTCACTATAGTAGATTAAAAAGATACATGGCGAAGGAGATTGGGCTTCGCTATAAAAAAGAATGCAGTACACGCTTTGAATTTACAGCTAGAACAACAACTTTGCTTTTGGGCCACAGCAACACGCATCCATAAAATACTAAGAAAAAAACCCCAGAATAAGTATGAGTTAAGTGAACAAAAAACAAATCGAGTATACCTTACTTTTTTTACAATTTGTAAACTAAATTTTCACTCATTCTAGGGTAGTAGAAAAAACAGCGTTTAACTCGCTATTATACTTTAATTAAGCGCTTGGCCAAGAGCCTTGATAAACGGAGTTTCCATAGTCAATCTTCTCTGCACTAACCACAAATGTGATATACATCGCATTTGTATTAATTGCATCAAAATCAACACTATGTTGAACAACATACCCATTGGACCATTTCAATGTGATCAAGGTTCCTTCCTCATGAGATTTATTGAAGATAATTTCACCCGTTGTTGGTTTATACTTACCATTCAGTAAACTTTCTAAGACATCTGATTTATCAGTTGCCTCTACCGTGATAGTAATAAGCGCATTAGAAGGATCTGATGCGACACGACCTGAAACATCTACTGAACGAGATACACCATACTTAAGGTTTAATACCTTCTGCGCATCACCGCCATTAAATTTTAAAACGGCTCTTGAATTGTTTTCTGCCATACGTATTAGTTTTAAATTATTACTGTATCAAACTTAAAAACTAATACTCAACTATTTTTAAATAAAACAACATTTAATCGAAACAATAGGAATTATACTGTAAACAATTAGTTAAAATTATTCTATTCAATGAATCTTATTATTAAAAATCAAATTATTAATTATTTTATTAAACAATATACAACGCTATGATTTGCAGAAATAGAAAAATCTCCTGCTAAAAAAATAAAAATCATCATGAACTAAAACCTGGATACCACAAATCGCGTCGTCTGTTGTGTTTAAAGTGCTTTATAAAAGAAAAAAGCCAATAGTCTTTTCATAAACTATTGGCTAAAAAAAAATTATTCTTGTATATATTCAGCTTCCCAATCATTTCCATCATCTCCTTTATGACCATCAAGTTTAATTACAAAACTCTTAGCGGGAAAATAAGGTGTCAAACGAATATCCAGCCATACTCGATCTTTTTGGTGCTTATCTTGCTCAAAACGAACAATTTTAAATTTTTCTATCAACTTATCTGCGCCTTTAATTCCATCTAGGAAAACAACAATTTGCTGACGCAAATCATCTTCATTTTTGGCACTCCAATTCTCAAAGGCCCTGCGGTTTAAGAAATCTAATAATACCTTAGTAACATAGTCAAATACGCGAACAACCGAATACGTTTGAAGTCCAATATTCTCACCATCAAACAGCGTTTTCGCAGAAAAGGCCATAATTTTCCCGTATTCATTTACCATGGGCACAAGCCCCATCTTTTCGAGTTGAGAAATCTCGCTTTTTTTCAATTCAAATTTGACCGCCTCTACCTCGTTAATTCCCCCGTGTTTTTTTCCTGCAGCAACTTGAGACATCAATGTTTTGTGAATTTTGCCTGTTAAAGAAGTAGAAGGTGCGATAAACACATCCTCTTCTTCTCCAACCTCAACTGCACGACCACGACCAACTAACCAATTACAAGTCATAATCACATTGCTTTTATGTACATCAGCGCTCGTTAAATTAGCGGAATGAAACAAGTCAACAACATCATCTGGTTTATCTAAATTCGCAAAATCGGTCAAAAGCATTACTTTATTCTCGTTGCAAATTTTAGCCCATTTATCAATTATCATATTGGATCTCATATATCCAGGAATAGACAACAAAGAATAATTGTCTCGCAAATCCAACCGATCATAATACAATTTAAATTCTTCGGCTATATAATTAATGAACACCGGATTATCTAAATCTGTGATTTGTTCCATCGAGGCATTGATAACATGAACATTATCCACTTTATCTAGTTCCGTATTCTTGTAAAATTGCGCAAGTGTTCTATAATTAACTTCTAGTTCACGACATTGATTCAAGGCCTGTTTCAAATTGCTTTTCAGGCTAATGATGGCTTGACTCGATTTTTGTTTACATCGTTCAATAAGTTGCTCTGGAGATTCCTCTGATTCAAGCAGCTCGAGCCAAAGTTTAATATTTTTTAATAGGTCTTTACGTTCCTCTTTTTTACTTGAATCTGTAAGAAAAATCTGCCGACGAGCTTTGCGTTCAGGATTCATATTTGCCATGCCATCTACGACAGATTCAACAAATCCAAATCCTCCTAATTTCTCTAATGCGAATCCAACGGACTCCGAGTTTTTAACTTGCGATTGATTTTGACTTTCAACAGCTTGTAATTCTTGCTTTAATTTTGCCATCCTCTAACTTTTACTTTTCCAATTCTCTTTCAATCGCTCTCAAAATAGTAGCAAACTCTTTCTTCGCTATCTCATCCTCTAATAGTTTTCGAAGCACTTTATTCACTCTTAGCTGTTTCACTATCTTGTTGTATTGCTCTTCGTCAAGCTTTAATCCTTTGAGAAAAGAGGAGTTCTCCACCATTTTATTTGGCGTAAAATCGCCTAAATTTTTAAATCTAAATTCCTCATTCACAAATTCTCCATCAAGAGTAGTGTGTTCAACATCCATAGTTGGAGTATAATGTCTGAATACATCTTCTACCGTTTTCAGTCCTGTTACAATCTCAGGAGATACAGCGTCATTTGTTGTCAATTTTGCCACTAGCAAACTTTTATTTCCCTGTATTTCTTGAATTGCATCGTTGGCGTCGACTTTAATTTCGTTACCGCCAACACCATAATTAAACATTGTCATTGTCTCATTTTTATATAGATTAGTACTTATTATTTTATCATTGAATACCGATAATGCGTCACTATTTTTCGCTAAATCATCGTTATTTTGTTGTTTTCCTCCTTGTTCGGGTTTCCGTTTATTCTCTTGATTTTTTTTTACTACAGCATTTCTTACCCCTCTAATAGCCTGTACTGCTTTTACAAATCGATTGAACAAGTGCATGTTTTCGCTTTATTAATTAATCCAATACACTCCAACCGCGATTATTTTTTGATACTGGGGTAACTTCCAATTCATTTACAATGATATTTTCTTTGCGTTGACCGATGTAGTCTAATTCGCTTAATTTTAGAAAGACTTTCTCTAAACTATTGACCATTAAATGCATTTCACGGAGATGCGATTCACAGTCCGTATGTTGATACTTTATCTCTGCTACTTTGGTCAATTGACTTAAAAAGCGATGGGGTGCAATTTCACTCCACTCACTGATATAATTAAGTAGTTCTTCTAAATCAACAGAAGAAAGTGTTTTCGTTACTTGATACAAATGCGTAGCCATTTGAGAAAAACACGCAATAAAATGAAGAGGTGCAAGATGTTGTGCAACATTTCTTAGATAAAAATACGCTGATCCTATATCGTGAATCAGAGCTTGACAGAGTAATTTCACACTGCTGACTAGACCATTATTTTGTTTCGCATTAATTTCTCGTTGTAAAATTCTAATGGCGTAGTTTTCGAGCATCGGTAGAATTTGAACCATCGAATCATATTGTCTGAGCAATACGGGATGACTCGTCACACTGGTACATGGAGGGATGTAACTCTCTTCTACATGCATTAATTCACCGTGTATGGATAACTTACCGATAACAACATAATCTCCATCACTGTGTCTGCTATTTGCCTCAAAAGCCTTAACTGAAAAGAGTTCGACGCGGTGATTTGGCTTAGTAAAGGGATAGCGGGGTGGCGTTTCTTCCCCATCCATCACTCCGTGAGGAATTCTGTCAAAAGGATTAATGGAGAGCAGCAAATAATAGGTACTCTTTTGCTCCTTTAATTCCTCTCCTAATTGGGGTAATAATGGCTTTAAATTCACCGAAAGGTTATCAAATGCTATTCTAAAACCAGAAGGAGTAATTGCGTTGCATTTTTTAATTACAAGTTCGATATTACCTGTAATAGTAGTGAGTACTTCAACTAAATTAGGCGCGCTATTATGTTCGTCAAGTGGCAAAAATCCATAGGAAAAAGCGGGGCAAAAGGCAGCGCGAATATCCCTCATGCTATCCAGCATAAAATTAGTTTGTGCATCGAAGTGTCTCTTCGAAATTTTCATGCCATCAACCCAGTTAACAGCCTCGTATTGAATTGGTTTTATCATAGTAATTCATTTATTTTACGTTTATTTTCAACAACTCTCTTACAGCTAATAACATCATTTTCTCTTAGCCTATTCTGCGAAATATCTAAATCGAAATCCAAGTAACTGCGAAAATGGAATAAGGAGCGTTTAGTGTAAAATATCCAATTGTAGTGTATGCCTTCCTCATCGTTTAATTCGATCGTATTGGTTCCATGTTTGAAATTGTAATCGTCTAATACTTTCTGAAACCAATCCCCAAAAGTGACTCCATTTGTTAGTGTCTTAGCTTTAATTTGAAACTGATTTCCGTCGTTGACATTCTTTGTTAGCTCAACAGTAACAATCATTAAACGAGTCAAGTCAACACCGTTAAAATCACCGACTTGTTTATTGACATCATAGCTCCATGTTTTATAAATACTGAAGGGAATTTGTAAAAATTCAACATAGGAATAATAGAATAACAGTGGAATCGTATAGAATATACTTGAGGTTGCAGCGGTATAAGCATAGCCTTTAAAAGGGCTTAACCAATCGAAAACATAAACAAACAAATAGACGCCCAGCAACAAATTACATACAGTAAGACAGGCCTCAAATGCTTTAGCCAGTCCCTTGGGGACATCTTGTCCTTGGAATCGCTTTCGTATCTGATTCAGGTGTATCAATCCGAATAAAAAATAAAGTATACTTGCAATCAAATACCAATAGGGGCTAAAGGTATTGCCTGAGAAACCGAGCAATCCAGGCAAAGCGAGTACGATTCCATTGATTAATACATAGCATACTACTTCCTTGACCTTAATAAAAGGCATTTTCTGTTTCAGTAAAGCCAGAGGCAAAACAAAACATAAAAGCAGGGTTGGAAGAAGTAAATGAGTAACGAAAAAAGCTTTGATATATTCAATCTGCATAATTGTATTTGTTTTTACATCATAAATAAGTTGAATAGCCCAAAAGGCTAGTGTTGTGCTCTGCTAGTCTAAAAGCATCTGCTTGTTTGAGTGTCACAAATGTTTCTATTACTTCTACCGAAACAGGAAGACAATAGTCATAAATTGCTTGTAACACCGTACGTAAAGGACTTCCATCGAGATAAAGATGAAGGTCTTTGTAGTCAATTGGTCCATATTCAAATTGCCAATCGTATCCACCATCACAGTAGTCATCAGCAAGTGCAGTAGTTAACCCAAGTTGCATTTCTCCTAAAGCAATTGTGCTGAATAATTCATCAAATACCGTTATTGAACTTGACGAAAAATTCAAATTCACAGGTATATTGAGCAACGTGTTCAAACATTTTTCTATCCAAACTTTCTTACCCCTAGCAGCGTGAAAATGAGGAAGTAAATAAGCAAAGACCTTTGCATTTCTATCATCTAAGAGTTTCAGTAGAGGCCAGAGTTCTTCTAGCATTTGCATCAATTGATCCCGTCGTCCAATTCCATTAAAACTATCCTCTAGTGCCAAGGCATTGAGATGGCTGAAGTACACTTCCAATTCAAAAGGTTGAAAAAAAGACCTCAACTTCTCTTCTATTCGCTTTTCATGCCTAATTTGCTCTACAACATCAGTAATGCTGTGTCGTGAATTTTTAAAAGAAGGAGGATGAAAAAGTCCTTCAGGCAAATAATCATAGAGTCCTTCCCTATAGCTTTCAACACTGATGATTCTCTCTTTAACCTCCATATATTCCTCTTTAATCTGCTTGAGATCTTTGCGAAAACTTCTGTTATTACTTCCTAATCGCTTGAGAAAAACGCCATCAACTTCTTTGTGATTTTTCCAAATATTATACGCGATTACTTCAGTTTTATAATCGGTATGTAATCCATTGTACTCTTGGAAATTCACAGGATTAAAGTCTTTCATATTTTATTCGTCTTCGTTCAAATCTTGTCCTCTAAATTGTACGATATAGTCAATGCCGTCTATTGATTTATTGCTTAATTGCCGTTTAAAATTACGAGCGTAATCAATCCAATTATGACTGCTTAATGTTTCGTAATTATCTACCACAATCTCAATATTTACTGTTCTAGAAAAGCCTTCTTTGGGTTTATCGCTAACCTGAATTCCCTTTGAGATGCGCACCTCTTTACAATGTTCTTGTAATACCAATTTGCAATAGTTTCTGATATCTTCTTTTGAAATAATCTTATCTCTTGTAGTTAGAGCATATTTATAAGCCTGGATAGCATCTGTTCCCTCCTTTTCTCTTTCGCCTCCTTGAGAAGTACTCAGCAAGACAATATGCCGGTTCACATTGGTATAGACTTTGTCTTGTTGTGTGAGCTGGGTTCCCTTTCTAATATTATTAGCTAAAGCGCAATGCGTAATCCAATATGAGGCTTTGATGGCATCGGTTTCATCCATAGGTTCCGCGATAACATAATGCACGTCACTTGCAACATTGGCATTTACTGTTTTTACCTTTTGATCCAGCGTTTGCATTTGCTGAACCATCTTTTGGAGGGCCTCAATGACTTTATCACGTTCGAGAATTCCAAAAGCAGAAACTTCATCCCGCGTTAACTCGATCACGTATGAAATCATATCAATGGCATTGCGCTCACTGAAGCGTTCCATTCCACCCTTTCGAACGGTATATAGACCTTGTTTTAAGCTATTGTGTTCTGAGAAGGGAATTTCATTATACACTCTAGCATGACTGTCCATCACTTGTTGTGTATATAGAAACTCCTCTCCTACTTTTGTAACTAAGGGAATGGTATTTTCCATGATGTCCAAATTCGATTCACTTGATTTCCAACCCCTATTATACACCGGAAAGGCGTTTAGATGAAAGGAGAAACCGGCGATTATCTCTTGTGAATACTGCGGGGGAAAATCAAGCTTAAGCCAGAACAAACGCTTGTTCTTCAACCGAATTTCCAAGGGCTCATCTTCAGCAGAAAAAGCAACCTCATAGGGCAGGGTACCAAGTTCTAATTTTTCTATTTTTCTCTTGAAACCGCTGACTTCAATAAACTTAGCAGCATAAAATGTTTTAATATTTTCCTGTACCCTCCTTTCCATTGAATATCCATCAAATGCAGCATTGTGACCTATTTGATATTTTTGGCTTGCATATGTTCGTCCTTCAGCAATATGCAGGAGGTTTTCTTTTGCCGTTATTGTTGTAAATGGCAATAACCTATAGACAAACTCAAGATGATCATAAGTAGGATTATCACAATACAAACAGATCGACTCGGGCATATTTTCCAGTTCAAAATCACTAAAATCTAAGGCTAAGAACAGTTGATTGGCTGCTCCAGCTTGACGCAACTTAGCTATTGGTGTACGATTGTGAAAAACATCATATTCCCACAGCGTATCCCCACTAATGCTATAGTTAACTTTTGCTTTAATGAGGTCAATAGTATCGATAGCCGTAAAAGGGATATCCAATTTGAGATCTGAAGTAGTTTTTACGTTTGAAGTAAATACTTTTTTAATAAAAAATTCTTGATGATCAAAGAGCACTTGTTGGGCCTCTTCGGGTTCAATAACTGCAATGGCATGAGCAGGCCTAGAATAGGTATAAATACTCGGTGTTAATAAACGAGCAATCTTTTCTAAGATGCTTCCTTTTATTTGCTCTATATCGTTATTTACTTTAAAAATTTCTGTGCTAAAAGCGTCGATTAACAAGGTGACAAATGGATCCAAAGCATTGGGATTATTCACTCCCCAAAGCTTAGTTGCATTTTGTATTATTCTTGATTTTATCGTCTCTTTAGCATAATTGTTTCGTATGTTCTTCATCCTAGTATCTTTTAATCTACCGCCATAGGACTTAAATAGATATGTGTGCTAAACGTAAAGCGTTCCCCTATTTCGGTGACTATCGCATTGATGCCAATCTTGGCTTTTTTTCTAATTTCAACAAAGTCTTTTGTGCCGTAGTGGTGTTCAACATATTCAATGTGTACTTGAATTTTTGGTTGGATTATTCGAGGTTCAAAACGAGTAATTTGCTCAAGTAAACTACTTTCAAAAACACGTTCCCATTCCGCAGCTGAAACAGCATTATCAAATTCTAAATCCCATACCGCATTACCATAATCAGGATTAAAGCGATTTTCACCCTTGCGCGTTAAAATCAATAACATGATGTGCTGTGCAACACTCTCAGCTAAACTACATGTAGGCAATGATAGCCCTTCTGTTATTGCATATTCTGGATCAAAAGGGAATCTCAAAAAAGTGTTTTGCATGCTCATACTTGTTCTAAAATATGAAATACAACGGCGTCATTTTGCCAATCTACCTTGATTTTTTGTCCTGTTTTCACCTCTCCTTTGACAATCATTTTAGAAATAGGCTGAGCAATTTCTTGGCGCAATACACCATTGATTTGTCTAGCTCCATAAGCTGAATTAAATCCAGAAATCGCCAACTTTTTGATAGCCAAATCGGTGATTTCAAAGGCAATTTGCAAGCGATGACAGGCCTCAACAAACGCCTTCAATTGAATACTAAATATTTGCTCAGCCATTTGTTCTGTAATTGGCGAAAAAGGAACTATCTCTGTAATACGCGCTAAAAACTCAGGACGAAAATGTCCTTTCATAACGCGGATTAATTCTTTCGAAGTGGGGATTTCTTGATTTTCAAAAGCAGTAACAATCTGTTCACTGCCAATATTCGATGTAAACAGGATAAGTGCATTACTAAAATCGCCAACTTTCCCTAATTTATCGTGTATTTTTCCTTCGTCCATCAACTGTAAAAAGACATCAAAAACAGAAGGATGTGCTTTTTCAATTTCATCAAATAAAACGACGGCATACGGTTGTTGCCGAATTTTGTTGACCAACATTCCACCTTCTTCATAACCGACGTACCCTGGAGGAGCACCGTATAACAACGCCGCGGCATGTTCCTCTTTAAATTCAGACATATCAAAGCGAATCATAGCCTTTTCATCATTAAACAGCAGAGAGGCTATCGTTTTTGCCAATTCTGTTTTACCCGTTCCTGTAGGGCCTAAAAAGAAAAATGATCCTATGGGTTGCCCTGGCTTTTGCAGTCCACTTCTGCTTTCAATTATAGCGTCAGACACAACTTGTAACGCGTGTTCTTGTCCCACTACAGACTGTCCTAACAATTCCTTTAGCGCCAAGAGCTTTTCTTTTTCTTGTACTTGAATTTTTCCTAGTGGGATACCTGTTTTCGCAGCCATCACAGCGGCTAATTCCACACTGGAGATACGATCTGTTTGTTGCGTTGCGTGCTGAAGTAATTCCGCATGTATCCTCTGAATACTCTCACCAATCAACGTACTACCCATACTCAACTCCAACTGAGGAACTTCCTTTAACGCCCCCCATAGAATCGGGCTAATTCGCTGTTGCAGTTGATTAAAATTCCACAGCATATCGCTCGATTTACCTTGATCATCCACAAAAGTTTTATTTAAATCATGCTTAAAACTATCCCACCAAGCCATCAATTCTGCTCTTGATAACACCCCATTAAGTTTTGCTGCGGCCATTGTACGGTCAAGTAAATCAAAGGCTGTATCGGGCAGTTTTTTATCTTTAGCATAGCGTTTAGCTAGCATTACACAAGTGTCTAATGCTTCTGGTTCAACGCCAATACTATGGTATCTTTCATAGCTCTTCAATTTGTTTTCCAACATTTTTACACAAGTCTGTGGATTGGGCTCTAGTATTTCAAGTTTTTCAAATTTTCTACTAAATGAAGCTTCAGGCTCAATCAATTTTCGATACTCTTCAGTTGTAGTTGTTCCGATTACAATAAGTGGTCCGTCCCCTAACTCTGCTTTTAACAAGTGATGTAAACCTCCGAAGTTTGATTTAGGATCTACCAGTACGTGTATATCGTCGATAAAGAGCACTACTGCCGAAGAACGACACGACTTCAACATAGACTTGAAACGCCCTTCTACTTCTTCCCTACCAGTAGTTCCCATAACCAATGAGCTAAAATCTAACTGAAACAACGTTCTATATTTCAATGAATTAGGTAAAGAATATTCTTTAAAAAGTTTAGCCACCCCATCCATGATGGCTGTTTTACCCACGCCTGGTTCTCCGACCAAAATAACATTTGGTTTTGACTTTCTTCCGAGTATTTCGATTAAGGCTCTAACCTCTCCTTCTCTACCTACGATTAACCCTTCATTTTCAACGTATTGCAATTTTTGAATTAAATCTATTAAGCAGGGGTCTAAAGATCTATCTTCAATACAACTAGGTCTATCATCCCATGCCTCTTGTTCACCATTTAAACTAGTGGGATTATACCTATCATACAAGAACATACGCATGTCAACTTCTTTTAAAGGCAAAGACAATAATTGTTCTTTTGTAAAGAAAATACCTGGTTTGACAAGACTGGTCAAAATACACACAGATGTTATTGTGGCTAATCCCAAAATGCGTCGAATATCTTCTGCATTTTCCATCAAATCTTCTAGTGCAATATCTGGTTGAGGCTCTAGTGCTAGTTGTGTCGTTTTTGGGTATTCCTCTATTCTCACAGTAGCCCAATCAGCAACATAGGCTACATCTTCTCCTAAACTTGTAACGAAATCACACAATTCAGCCTCTTCATGCATCATGGCTTTTAAAATATGTGCCCCTGAATAAAGAGAATTGCAATTTTCTTTGGCAATTAATTTTGCCGTAGCCATCAAATCTTGAACCGAGTTACTTATTAAATATTCATTCATTTCTTTCTTTTTTAAGGCATTCCGCGTTTTACGCGTTTTATATATTTTTTAGTTCTGTTTTTATTCTCTTCCTTTTTTACAGGAGAAATTTGAAATTGTTCTAATTCAAGAGGAATTTCACTCCCTTTTTTAGCCATGCTCTGATCCAAAACAGGGATGAATGATTGATTCAACCAATAGAATTTACTTCCATTTTGTTGGAGGGTAACAGCTTGATTTTCTTTCTGTTCTTTAATTTTATTTGCTATTATTTGAAATTGACTAAAGAAGCGTTTTAACACATTCGTATTGACCCTCTTTTCGTTTTTCCACTGTTTCAAATTTTTCTTTGCTAGCGTATCCCAAGTAGTTAAATACAAGCCCGTTTGTTGGAACAATCCAATCGCCATGGGATTTGATCGCCAGAACTTTCTGTTCATCTTATTGGGGGTAATGCTATTTCTTCTTGCTGCGGTGATATACCTGCGAATCATTTTCTTATTATTTAAATGCCCTTTCTTGAACACATTTGCATAAATACTGCGATAATAATGCTCCAATTGCTCCATTTCATTCTCATCTAGTAGCACGCCGTATTCTCTAGTTCTAGCATCAATTGTTTCCGCTGAATCAGCCATTATTCCCTCTTGCATAAAAGCGTAATTCTGATTGATCAATTGTTTGGCTATACCAATTGGCACATAGGTGTTTTCTTGTCGAAAAAAGGGTTGGTATACGGGCTTAATCTTTGTGTGAGACACGCCTAAATCACTGCTAAAAACGGCAGTAAGTGCCCGACCAATGCGCTGATTTTCAGTTGCTATATCACCAATCATTTTAGTAAGAATGCGCTGCAACAACATCGGTTTATTCTCCTCTCCTTTACGTGGAAAAATGACTGCTCCTTGATGCATACTTTGCGTTGGGAAATCCAATTGATAAACCCCTTGATCACCTTGAGATAAATCAAACGCATTGGCCTCTACTATTCCTTCGTAATCGACAAGTTTTTGTTTCTTTTTATTGGTTATTTGATTGGCCGACCTTTTGATAACCTCCTCTGCTGTTAGGACAAAGTCATTGTGTGAATCGCCATTATTAGCAGCTACTTGATAAAAAATAACACGGCTACCTGTACTGCTAATTTTTGCTGCTAACGCTTCCTGTTTAGACTGATCTTCGGCTGTCAAACGCTGTCCTACAATTACAATTAAATTGCTTTCATTTTGTTGTGTTTTGAGCAGTCGACTAACCTCATCAAACACCTCGTCTAGCGAAGTCATTTGCGTTGACATTTGCGTTGACATTTTGTTGAAACTAAGTGGTACAGCCAAGGAATTAGACCAGGTATCAAAATCGAGAAGTCGAGCGTATCGGTTGTTTGTATACCCCTTGTAAACATGATAAAAAAGAGTAGCATACGCAGCAGAATTGAAATAAGCTGAGGTAGCAAGCTGCATATTTAACCCTTGAAAAACGGTTTTTAAGGGAATTAAATGATCCGTAATTTCTTTTGATCCATCAACAAGAAGGATCAGATTTAACTTTCGATTATCTGCTACAATGTTGCGATATGTATCATAATAAACGGCTCTTCCTTCAATATTGTAAACCTTGTTTTCAGTATAGTCTAAAACCTGATCCAAATAGTTCACTTTAAAAACATCCTTACTCGGACGATAACTAATAGGATAAAGATTTCCTAAATTAAGCGTATCAAGCGCTCCATCTTCACATACAACGGGTGAAAAAACGGTTTTCATCCTATCTGTGTTTTCAAGTGCTAATTGAAAAGATTGTTCCTCAACGGAAGGTTTCAATCGAAAAGCTGTTCGTTCTCCCCATACCCCAATCATACGGGCATCTACCCAACCAAAGCGTTTATTTTCGGGATTGCCTTCTTCAATTTTAGGGGATTCACCAATAAAAATCTTTTTGTAATCTGGTGAGAACCCGTAGAAATATACAAGAGAATTAAGGGGTAATTTACCCTCAATTTTTACTTGTAGACTAGGATCTTTAAACAAGTAGATTGAATCATTTTGCATGTACTTATCCAGGGTAGTCAACACGGAGTGTTCCTGCAATGCCACTACACCTTTTAGGCGAAAACCCGTAGTTGCATCGCGTAGAGCATCCGTCCACAAAAGTAAATCATCACGCTGTACCCATCCTTTTTCTTTAATTTTTTTCTTTTCTATTTTGTTTTTTACAATACTTCCTCCTTCATATTGCGCAACTTTATAGCGATTGCCTTTTTGTTTAAGTAGGATCAAAGGAGTAAAAAAGGCGACATGCTTATCTGTTGATTTACTTCTTGCTGTGGCATACAAAGCAACATGGTCCTTTGTTCCATAAACAATCCAAGGTTTGGGCTCTTCTGAATAACCAGACAACAACGCGTGTTCTTGATGCGTTCCTACAACACAAGCAGCAGGTGTTTTGCGAACCCCTATTTTCTTTGTGGTACAACCAGATAGGATTACAAGACCACTAAGAAACATTCCCCCTATTTTTATTAAATTTTTATTCCTCATTTTTAGTTACTTACTTGAACAATACTCAGTTTTGTTACACAATTAGCCTCCTCATTAAAACCAGCTTTGACTGACTGAATCACCGCCTTTTGATCAAATCTCAATCCCATACAGTAGTAATAGAAAGAATTTCGCTTGGTCGTATTTACACTAACAACTGCGTTTTCATTCTGACATAAATAAGTGTTAACCAAATAATTATAATGATTATTAAAAGAAGCTCCATTGGCAATCTGTTGCAAGTGTTCTCTAAAATCATTGTCAATTAGCTTATATCCATCTTCCACATCTAATTCCTCATTGAGGTTTTTAAACGAGGGATAAATCTTTATCTTATGCACGACAGGATAAGCTGTTTCGTCTGTGTATAAATACACCTCAAAGTCACCAACTTGTTGATATGCATAAATAGCGAAGGGATCTTTGGCATCTATTGTTCCCGATTCACCAAACTTCCAACTAAACATCGTAGCCTTGTCAGTTACTGCGCGAAACATCACATTTTCGTACTGCATTGCTTCGGTCGGCGCATCAATTTCAGTAAAATAATCGCCGTAATTTTCTTTGGTATTCGGCTTAACTTCTATTGAAAACGCTTGAATATTCTTTTCATTAACCGTATACATAACTTGGTAGAAGCCTGGTTTTTTATAGAGGTGGAATCCCTTGTCCTCTAGAGATAAATCCCCATCGCCAAATTCCCATTTTTTAAGCGAATGAGAAGGTGGGTTTTCACTAAAATACAGGGTATCTCCGAGCTGTAATACTGTGGGGTAAACAGAAGCTTCTCCACTGAATTTAGAACTGTAAAAGTATTTTTGAAAAAAGTAAACGACTAAAAAACACAGGATGAAAGTGATGCCAATAACTAGGATCGTTCTTTCTTTATTTTTTTTTATATAACTCATTTTATCTTGTTAGTAACCTATTTCTACGTTGAATTAATTGCTGTTCTTTATCTTTAAAACCAATGGAACACTCCTCGAATTGCTTGCGGAATAACTTGATGTTTTCCTGTTTTTTCGCAATGATTTTTTTATCCTCTAAATACATTTTGTAGAAATCTCCTATTTGGTTATAAACCTCTTTACGAGGATCGAAAATCGTTGTATTCGCAAATGAATTCACCACTTGATTAATGCCGTTTACGATTTCGTTTTCTTCAATGGGTTTTGGGCTAGTAAGTGCCAGTGTATTAATCTTTTGAAAAGCCGCTACTACTAAAGGCTCTACCTTTTTTTGCTGTTCGTTAAACCTGTTTTTTTGCTCCAACATTTCAGCATCTAAGCGCGTTTCTTTGGCAAAGGGGGAATGATAGCCACTAAGGCCAATAATACCTAATAAAACTAAGGCTAAGGCAAGCATTCCGATTAAGTAAAACAATTGATAAATCTGTTCTTTTCTCGAAAGAGATTGATGGGCGTGAGTCATAACTATTTATCTTTTATTAAATTTTCGACTTGGATCATCCGTCAATTCCGTATAGACATTCTTAAAGCGGTGCATACATTCATTGAGATCGCGCAAAGCAACTGCCTCTTGGTTGTCAATTGCAATGATTTTATCTTTTAAAACCAACAAACTATCCAGTTGAGTAAACAGCAAATCATACCCCTTGAAATTTTCTTTATTTTCAAAATTCAAAAGTTTTTTTATCTCTTGTACGTCTTTCGTTATATACTGCTCTAGGAAGAGGTTGTTCTCGACTTTTCCCGTGCTTAACAAACTCATATGATAATACACCGTATCTACTTTACTCTTCAAAACATATTGCTTATTCAGCAGTGTTTTATACGCTAAAAGGTCCTTTTCTATGTGCTTATGTTGCCGATCAGAACTTTCAAAAAAGAAATAAATTCCTATAAAAAATACAAAAATCAAAATTACGAAATTCACACAAAAACAAAGCAAAGAGAAGTAAATCTGTTTGCTATTTATACTTTTCAAATACATAAAAGAATTAAAATTAGTTATTTTATTGACAATAATATAATATCCCAAAAATAGTATTAATTTTACATTCTCCAAGCTAAAAATTTCATAAATGCCTATTTACCTATCAATATGTGAATCAGATATTCATTTTAAAAACTTGTTAATTGAACATGTGGATCGAGCTTTAAATCTTGAACTAATAGATTATTACAGCAATGGTTTTGAGTTGATTAACAGGCTACAACACAAGCAGAATAATTTTCTACTGATTGATGTTTTTACCCCAATTATGACGGGTATAGAAGCTGTAAAAATTTTGCAAAAAAAACAGAATAAAACACCAATTATTATGTACACACATGTCTATCAAGCGGATATTGAAGAGCAATTAGGTTCTTATAAGCACGTGTATTACTGTCAAAAAAACAGCCAAATTATCTTCAAAATACTCACCGCACTCTTGCAAGAGAATATTTCTTTTTACAAACAACACCTCGAACAATGGAAAACGCACGACAAAGAATTTAACGATTACACGCCTAGAGAAGCGCTTGTTTACACCCCATCTTCTACGGAGTTAAAGATCATCAACTACGCTTGTAAAGGACTGACAAACAAAGAGATTGGCGAAAAGGTTCACCTCAGTGGGCGAACGATTGAATCACATATAAAAAAGCTAATCAACAAGTTTAGCGTACAAAACAAAATTCAACTCATTACCTATTGTGTAGAGCATCATTTGCACTTGTACAACTAAGTCTATATTGCTGAGCTATGCCATTAGAAAAGCATTTAGATTCCCGTAGAAAAAGGGATTTAAGACAAGATTAATAAGAAAGTAAGGGTTGTGTAGAAAAATTAAAACAAAGGCTTAAAACGCCACAAAATAAAAAAGGTGATTAACCCAATTGGTCAATCACCTTCTTAATTATAACGAATAAACTAATATTAAATATCAAATCCCATTGATACGCCAAGTTTTAAGGCAATCAATTTAGCAACTTTTGCTTTTAATTCTGGAATTTTCACCGACTCCATTACTTCATCAGTAAAAGCATACATCAACAATGCTTTGGCTTCTTTTTGTGGAATCCCTCTTTGACGCATATAGAACATTGCTTCCTCGTCTAGTTGCCCAATCGTACAACCGTGCGAACAACGTACATCATCTGCAAAAATTTCCAATTGAGGTTTTGTATATACTTGCGCTTTATCACTCAATAGGATATTGTTACTTTGTTGGAAACCATCCGTTTTTTGAGCAATTTTATCCACGTAAATCTTTCCGTTGAAAACACCAACCGAATTATCGTCATAGAGTCCTTTATAATTCTGGTGACTCTCACAGTTTGGACTGTCATGTGAAACTAACGTATAGTGATCCACGTGTTGTTTGCCTCCAATTAACGTTATCCCTTTCATTGTACTGTCTATACGCTCTCCATCTTGATAGAAATTCAAGTTGTTACGCGTCAATTTACCACCAAAAGAGAACGTGTGTACAATGACTCTACTCTCCTGTTTTTGTTTGATAAATGTATTGTCGATTAACGTACCTGTGTCTAAATCATTTTGCAATTTATAGAAATCTACAATTGCGCGTTTATGACCAAAAATCTCCGTTACCGAATTGGTAAATACGCTACATTCATCTAAACTTTGATGGCGTTCTAAAATTTGAACATGTGCATTTTCACCAACAATAACCAAATTACGAGGTTGAACTAACAATGCTTGCTCTCCTGAAGTCGATAAATAGATAATTTCTATCGGTTTAGAAACTACTGTACTCTTAGGAATATTAATAAAGGCACCTTCTACAGCATAGGCAGCATTTAAAGCGGTTAAACTATCCTCTTTATCCGCAATTGTATTATAATAGGTATCGATAATCATCTTGTACTTCGGTTTTTTCAAAGCCGAAGACATCAAGCAAACATCTAATCCATCATGTGTGGTAGACGATAAATGCGAACTAAATACACCATTGATAAAAACCAATTTATACGTATCTGAATCGCTTAAAAAGTATTGTTTTACCTCTTTATACTCTATCGCTGCTTCCTTTTTGGGAATCACACAAAAATCATTCTTTAAAATTGAATTCAATGAAGTGTATTTCCACGCTTCCTCTTTTTTTGTTGGGAATCCCTTATTTTCAAATGTCTTAAGCCCTTCCACGCGAATATTGTGCAGCGTATCATGCTCACCACTCAATTGCTGTTCAAAAGCGACAAAAGACGTTATTAATTTATCTTTAAGTTCCATATTCTGCTTTACCTTTTAGATTAAAATGACTCTGACCTGACTAAAACGCTTGTATTAAAGCGATTCTTTAATCCAGTCGTATCCTTTCTCTTCTAATTCTAAGGCTAATTCTTTTCCTCCTGTTTTTACAATCTTTCCGTCATATAAAACGTGTACAAAATCAGGCACGATATATTCTAATAAACGTTGATAGTGCGTAATTAAAATTACAGCATTGTCTTCGCTCTTCAATTTATTTACTCCATTAGCAACAATGCGCAATGCATCAATATCCAAACCAGAGTCTGTTTCATCTAAGATGGCTAATTTTGGTTCTAGCATCGCCATTTGAAAAATCTCGTTACGCTTTTTCTCCCCTCCAGAAAACCCTTCATTCAATGAACGAGATAAGAATTTTCTATCGATTTCCAATAATTCTGATTTTTCTTTGATTTTCTTCAACATTTCATTGGCTGGCATCTCTACTTCTCCTTTTGCTTTTCTAGCCTCATTAATTGCCGTTTTAATGAAATTTGTTACAGAAACCCCAGGGATTTCTATTGGATATTGAAAAGATAAAAACACGCCTTTATGTGCTCTTTCTTCAGGAGCTAATTCTCCTAACTCTTCTCCATCCAATAACATTTCACCTTCCGTTACTTCAAAAGCCTCATTTCCAGCAATCACAGAAGACAGTGTACTTTTACCAGCACCGTTAGGTCCCATAATTGCGTGAACTTCACCTGCTTTTACTTCTAAATTAATTCCTTTTAATATTTCTTTATTTTCAACACTTGCGTGTAGGTTTTTTATCTGTAACATAAACTGTTGTTATTTTAAATTTGTAATGAAAAGAATGCCTCCGTTAAAAGTGCATGGATTAACCCACACTTCCTTCTAATGAAATCTCTAATAATTTTTGTGCCTCTACAGCAAATTCCATCGGTAATTTGTTCAAAACTTCTTTAGAGAACCCATTAACAATCAAAGCAATCGCTTTTTCTGTTGAGATTCCTCTCTGATTACAATAGAAAATTTGATCTTCTCCAATTTTACTCGTTGTAGCCTCATGTTCAATTTGAGCCGTTGAATTTCTAGCCTCAATATACGGGAACGTATGTGCTCCACACTCATTCCCCATTAACAAGGAATCACATTGAGAAAAATTTCTTGCATTTTCTGCGCGTGGTCCAACTTGCACTAATCCACGGTAACTATTTTGAGATTTACCAGCAGAAATTCCTTTTGAGATAATCGTTGATCTCGTATTCTTGCCTAAGTGAATCATTTTTGTTCCTGTATCCGCTTGTTGATAATTATTCGTCACTGCAACAGAATAAAACTCTCCAACAGAATAATCTCCTTTCAAAATACACGACGGATATTTCCAAGTAACTGCAGATCCCGTTTCAACTTGAGTCCAAGAAATTTTAGCTTTGGTTTCGCAAATACCGCGTTTTGTAACAAAGTTAAAAACGCCCCCTTTTCCTTCACTGTTTCCAGGATACCAGTTTTGCACCGTTGAATACTTAATTTCAGCGTTGTCTAAAGCGATTAACTCCACCACAGCTGCGTGCAATTGATTCTCATCACGAGAAGGTGCTGTACATCCTTCTAAATACGAAACATAACTTCCTTCGTCTGCTACAACTAAGGTGCGTTCAAACTGTCCTGTTCCTGCTTGATTAATACGGAAATACGTCGATAACTCCATCGGACAACGCACTCCTTTTGGTATATAACAGAATGATCCATCAGAAAAAACAGCAGAATTCAATGCAGCATAGAAATTATCTGTTTGCGGCACTACAGTTCCTAAATATTTTTTTACTAACTCTGGATATTCTCTAATTGCTTCAGAAATAGAACAAAAAATAATTCCTTTCTCAGCTAAGGTTTCTTTAAATGTTGTTGCTACAGAAACAGAATCCATAACAATATCGATGGCAACACCCGATAAGCGTTTTTGCTCATCAATCGAAATACCCAATTTATTGAATGTTTCAAGCAATTCTGGATCTACTTCATCCAAACTCTTGTATTTATCTTTGCTTTTCGGCGCAGAATAATAAGAAATAGCTTGGAAATCAGGTTTTTCATACTGTACATTGGCCCATTCTGGTTCGACCATTTCTTTCCATATACGGAACGACTCCAGTCTCCATTCAGTCATCCACTCAGGCTCTTCTTTTTTAGCAGAAATCGCTCTGACAATGTCTTCGTTTAATCCAATAGGAAATGTTTCTGATTCTATATCTGTATAAAATCCATACTCATATTCCTTACCTTCTAATTCTTTTTTTAAATCTTCTTCTGTATACTTGCTCATATTTTGGTACTTAAAAGCAATTATTACCTGCTTCTACATTAGACTTTACTTTGTTAAAAGGGAAGAATAAATTCTTCCCTTTGTGTACTATAAAGAAAAACTTTCTCCACATCCGCAAGTTCTACTTGCGTTCGGGTTGTTAAAATAGAAACCTTTTCCGTTTAACCCTCCTGAATACTCAAGAGTTGTTCCTACTAAATACAAAAAGCTTTTTTTATCAACAGCAATTTTAACCCCGTTATCTTCAAAAACTTTGTCGTTTTCTGTAATGTCGTGGTCAAATTTTAATTGGTACGATAAGCCGGAACATCCTCCGCTTTCTACCCCTACGCGAACGTAATCTGTTGTAGAATCAAAACCTTCATCCTCCATCAAAAGAGCTACGCGTTTTCTTGCTATATCTGAAACTTTTATCATACGTTTTACTTAAAATAGATTAATTCTATACCGATGTACAAAGGTATTATAAAAAAATGGTTTCTAACACTAACTAACATATTTATAACGATTAGAAGTTTTAATACTAAAATCGATAAAATCTATTGTTCCAAACCATTTTTAATTACTTATTACGCAGTAGATTATCTAATTTACTACTGAATCAAAATCCGTTTAATATTCCAAATACATTCTTTTTCTATTTAAAAAGCTTTCGTTACAAAATTCGCATCATTTTTTTGACTGCACAAGACACAAATAAAAGAAAGGATTGAACAAATCTAAGAAAAGTCGTTTCTTCAATAATTCTTATGATTTGTCACCGCTTGAGTTAACCTAGAACGAGTTACGGAAATACAAAGATTTCTCGCTTGCTTTCACTTCAATCCAACAGACCTTGTCAAGGAACAAAAATGTCAATCCGTTTGAACAAGGCGAAGTTTTGCAAAAAAGTATTATCTCTTATATAAATTTATTACTTTGCAAGTATCATAGTAAAAACGAATACAACATGAGGTTATATAGTCTACAAAGTGGCAATTTTAAATTAGATGGCGGCGCTATGTTTGGTGTAGTTCCCAAATCCATTTGGAGTAAAACCAATCCCGCAGATTCAAACAATCAAATTGATTTAGGAGCGCGTTTATTGCTCATTGAAGAAGGCAATCGCTTACTTTTAATCGACACGGGAATGGGAACCAAACAATCGGAGAAATTTTTCGGTTATTATTCACTTTGGGGCGATCACACCCTTGAAAAATCATTAGCTACCTACGGTTTTCATCCTGATGATATTACCGATGTATTTTTGACGCACTTGCATTTTGACCATGTGGGTGGAGCGGTAAATTGGAATGCCAATCGCACAGGTTATGTCAATGCCTTTAAAAATGCGCGCTATTGGTCTAACGAAGAACATTGGCACTGGGCCACACAACCCAATGCAAGAGAAAAAGCGTCTTTCTTACCCGAAAATATACTCCCTATTCAAGAAAGTGGTGCCCTTCACTTCATCGAAAGACAAGATTCAGATCTACTCCTGCAAACGGAATTGGGATTTTCTATTTTCTTTGCAGATGGACATACCGATAAACAGATGATTCCTATTTTGGATTACAAGGGACGCAAACTAGCCTTTACTGCCGATTTATTGCCAACCGCAGGCCATATTCCCTTACCTTATGTCATGGGATATGACACTCGCCCTTTGTTAACACTAAGTGAAAAGGAAAAATTTTTAAAAATGGCTGCTGATGAAAATTGGCTTCTATTCTTAGAACATGATGCTCATAACGAAATAATTACAGTGCAACATACTGAAAAAGGAGTGCGACTAAATGAAATATATCAAGCCTCCGATATCTTAATTTAATGTTAAGCTATACGTTTTCAATCAATTAAATACTATTTTTATCGGTCTTAAACGAAATAAAAACAAATACAATGCGTTTGATTAAACCAATTTATCTTTCAGCAGCCCTAGCATTTGCTTTAGCTAGCTGTGGAGGCTCAAAAGCTATCATTCAAAAGCCAATTTCAGATGTAGATCAATTACCTACAAGAACAACTACATTACCAGAAGAACAATTGAAAAGATGGAGTCACCTAGACATCTTACGAGATACTGTACCTGGAATGTCCGTAGATCGTGCTTATGAAGAACTTTTAAAAGGTAAACCACTTCCTAAGAAAGTAGTTGTAGGAGTAATTGACTCGGGAATTGAAGTTGACCACGATGATTTGAAAGATCAAGTTTGGATCAATCCAAAGGAAATCGCTGGAAACAACATAGACGATGATAACAATGGTTATATCGACGATATCCACGGATGGAACTTCTTAGGTAAATCAGTACACGAAAATGTAGAAATGGTACGTGTAGTGAGAAGAGGAGATGATGGATCAGAACAATACAAAAGAGCGGTAAAAGAACTAGCCAAAGAAATTCAAGAAGCTAAAGAAATCCAAGTTAGAGCGGACATGTTGATGCGCGCGAACGAAAGATTAGCCACTTTCTTAGGTAAAAAAGACTATACAATCGAAGATTTGAATGCGATTGGATCAGAGGTATCGGAAGAAATAGCACATTCAACCAAAGTAATTTCAAATATCCTAAACAACGGTCGTGAGCTTTCTTGGTTAGAAACGTACAAAAACTACGGAGACAGCAAGTTGAAATACCACTTAAACGTAGATTACAACGGACGTGCACTTGTTGGTGATGATCATAGCAATATCAACGATCGCGTATATGGAGACAATGACGTAATTGGTCCAGATCGCGAAGAGGCAAAACACGGAACACACGTTTCTGGAATTATTGCACAAACTAGACACAATGATTTAGGTGGAGATGGTGTTGCTTCGGAAGTTGCAGAAATCATGGCTTTAAGAGCCGTTCCTGATGGAGACGAGTACGATAAAGATATCGCATTAGCGATTCGCTACGCTGCAGACAATGGTGCAAAAGTAATCAATGGTAGTTTCGGAAAATACTTTGAAGAAAACAGCCAATGGGTACGCGATGCCATTCAATATGCTGAATCAAGAGACGTTTTAATCGTTGTAGCAGCAGGAAATGATGCTATGGATTTAAACATCGAAGGTGGTGTAGAACGCTATCCAAATGACAACGTTAAAATGGGTCCAGAAGTAGCAAGCAACTTTTTAGTTGTTGGTGCTTTAAATCCAAAATTCGGAGAAAATATGGTGGCTACATTCTCTAACTACGGACACTATGACGTAGACGTTTTTGCTCCTGGAGTAAAAATTTACGCAACAACACCGAACAATACCTATGAATATTTACAAGGAACGTCAATGGCATCGCCAAACGTTGCTGGGGTTGCTGCTTTAGTAAGAGCTTACTACCCACAATTTACAGCGGCTGAAGTGAAAAAAATCATCATGGATTCAGGGGTGGCTGTAACTATTAACGTAATTGTTGGTGAGAAAAGAGAAGTGAGAAATTTCAACTCTATTTCGACTTCTGGAAAATTTGTCAATGCATACAATGCCTTACTTTTAGCTGAAAAATTAGCTAAGGCAAAAAAATAATCTTTTCCATTTTTTAAAGAAAATGATCCCATACTCCACAACTTAGCTATACTTTGTTGTGGAGTTTTAATTTAAACTGAGATATGAAAAAATTAGTTGTAGCTTTCTTTTTTTGTTTGCCTTTTGTTCATCAGGCTAACGCACAACAGAACCCCAATCCTGGGTATTGGCAACAACATGCAGATTACAGCATGGATGTCAAAATGGACGTTAAAAAATTCACGTATTCTGGTACTCAATCCGTAGCTTATACGAATAACTCTCCTGATACGTTACGCAAAGTTTTTTACCACTTATACTTCAATGCGTTTCAACCCAATAGCGATATGGATGCATTATTGACGAGCATTCCAGATCCAGATCCGCGCATGGTGGATACCAAAGAAATTCGAGGGAGAAAAGTAACAGAAAGCAGAATCAATAAGCTCAAAGACAATGAGATTGGTTTTGTGAAAGTAAAAAAACTAGCGCAAGATGGCTCACCTCTTGAAGGTAAAGTAGTCGGAACCGTATTAGAAGTGACGTTAAACTCACCTCTAGCCCCCCATCAAACTACGGTATTGGATTTGACCTTTGACGGCCAAGTACCGCAAATGATTCGTCGTGCCGGACGCAACAGCAAAGAAGGAGTAGCTTTATCCATGGCACAATGGTTTCCGAAATTAGCAGAATACGACTTTGAAGGCTGGCACACTGAACAATATTTAGGAAGAGAGTTTCACAGTGTTTGGAGCAATTACGAGGTAAAAATAACCCTGGATAAAGACTATATCGTCGGAGGTACAGGGATTTTACAAAACAACAATGAAATCGGACATGGATACCAAGATACCGGTGTAACTGTTCCAGCTTCAAAAGGAAAAACGTTAACTTGGCACTTTAAAGCTGAAAATGTATTGGATTTTACTTGGGCGGCAGATCCAAACTACATCCACGACATTTACGATGGTCCAAATGGCGTTAAATTGCACTTTTTATACAAAAACAATCCAGCGATTCTAGAAAATTGGAAAAAATTACAGCCGATTACAGCACAATTGATGGAATTCTTCAATACCAATGTAGGCGAATATCCGTATTCACAATACTCGGTAATTCAAGGCGGTGATGGTGGTATGGAGTATTCGATGTGCACCCTAATCACTGGAGAACGAAATTTCCCAAGTTTAGTAGGGGTAACAGCACATGAACTAGCCCATAGCTGGTTTCAACATGCCTTAGCTACGAATGAAACGAAACACGAATGGATGGATGAAGGTTTTACAACTTTTATTTCAGACTTAGCGATGTTGCAAATTCTTCCAAAAGAAAACTTAGAAGACGAAAATCCTTTTGCTTCGACTTATAAAAGTTACTACAATATGGTAGCACGTAACATTCAGGAACCCCTAACAACACACTCCGATCACTATTTGACCAATAGAGCGTATTCCATATCAGCCTATAGCCGTGGATCAATCTTCTTGACGCAATTGGCTTATATTATTGGTTGGGACAATATGATGAAAACCATTCAAGAATTCTATAGTCAATATAAATTTACACATCCAACGCCTAATGACTTTAAACGTACAGCGGAGCGTGTTACAGGTGCAAATTTAGACTGGTATATGACGGACTGGACCATGACGAATAATACGATTGACTACGCCGTATTGTTTGTTGAGGAAATTCAAAAAAATCAATCTTTGGTTACGCTAAAACGCATGGGCCGCGCAGGAATGCCTTTAGATATTTTAGTAACCTACCAAGACGGTTCCATGGAAACATTCTACGTGCCTTATACATCAATGCAATGGAACAAACCGAATCAATATGTTGAATATGAACGCACTATTTTAGAAGGATGGGGTTGGGCACAACCAGAATATAAATTCATCATCAATAAACCCAAAAGTGCGATTAAAACCATTTTAATTGATCCGAGTCAGTTTATGGCTGATGTCAATCAAGAAAACAATGTGTATCATAACTAAACACTTCGCTTAAATCAAATAAATAAAAGTCCTAGAAATATTCTAGGACTTTTATTTTATAGATATCGTTTTCCTTTTCTACCTTTGCAACACCTATGACAAAACAAGACGAAACTTATCCGAGAGAAGAAAAACTAAAAGCCAAAAGGCTTATAGATGAATTATTTATAACAGGTAAATCTGTTAGTAAATACCCGCTTCGCTTGGTGTATATTGAAATAAACGACGAACAAGCTCCACCTTTTCAAACCGGCGTATCCGTTTCTAAACGCCATTTTAAAAAGGCTGTAGATCGCAATTATTACAAGCGTTTACTTCGGGAAACTTACCGCAAAAACAAACACCTCTTGGTCGAACAACTAGATCAAAAGTTTGCGATGATGTTATTTTATCAAACGAAGGATCGTTTAAATTATCAAGAAGTAGAGCACAAAATGAAAGCGTTGTTTGAAAAATTTATCAAACAACAACAAATACCCCCTTCTGAAAGCGATAGTCAGGCAATTTAAAGGCATTTCTACTGACCGTGTTCACTCTCTTCAATTGTTATATCCAAGGCTTAAAATCGCCTTATTTTACATACAAAAAAGCCGAG
Source organism: Myroides fluvii (assembly GCF_009792295.1). NCBI lineage: Bacteria > Pseudomonadati > Bacteroidota > Flavobacteriia > Flavobacteriales > Flavobacteriaceae > Myroides > Myroides fluvii. The sequence goes on from NZ_CP039934.1 coordinate 1,420,453, forward strand.
ACGAATCTCGGCTTTTTCTATTTAAATACTTTTAATGTTCCCATAATGGCTTCTAACTCGAGCATTACATTGCGTTTACTCATGGATGGATTATACGTAAATCCTTCAAGCACTAAATAATACCCGTCTTTTTTGACGATGTAAGACAAATAAGGTCCTCCCATAAAGCTATTCTCCATATCCCAAGTTCCCTTTACTTCTGTAATTTCATGTCCTTTGAGATCAATTACTTTGTGAAAAGGCTCAAAATCAACACTCATATTCATAAAAGTATCTGGCTCCGAAGAATGAATAAACCTTCCTACTACCGAATCCCTTAAATAGTCCATATCTAAGATAAATTCTCTTTGTGTACTAAACGGTTTCACAGATTTAAAGGGCAAACTATACACTAAGATATTGCTATTTCCAGATGCTATTTCCTTTTTATACCAAACAAAATTATCATCTACTAAGACGCGTTTATATGAAGCGGGTAAATCAATATCTATATTGTATTTATCGTGTAAATAAACCGTTTCATACAATTGTCCTTCTTTGATACGATGTTGAATATCCACAATTTCTTGTTGGTGAAATCGATTGATAATTGAATCTTTATTTCTCAAAAAAAGCTCAATAATATTCTTATTATCCGCTGCTTCGATTAAAAAGTAATTCTGAGGTTGTGCATATTTATCGACAACTAATTCAAAACCCCTTGGACTTTGATTCGTGGTTACATAGACAATATTCTTTCTTGTTTTTATGGTATTAGCAAAAATACCAGGTGATTGTTGATCCAAATCAAATCGAGGTTCAGCAGGAATAATACCGTCAATACCAGCGGCTAAATAATTGCGAATAGTATCTCCGACACTACTCAGCCATAAATCGTCATCCATCACCAACAAGATGTGATTAATTTGTCCTTGTGATGGAGTACGTGAATCATCTTTCTGTATGGGGTTCTTACAGCTCACACAAAAAACAAAACAAACAATATAAAATACAGTATACTTCAACGAATGACTTAATTTATTCTCAATTTCATACCAGGCTGTAACGTAGCATTTTCACTCATATTATTTAATGCTTTTAACTTAGAAATCGTTACACCCGGCAAGTTTTTACTGATTGAATAAAGGGAATCCCCTTTTTTAACCACGTAATATCCATTGGTAGAGGCTTGTGCTACTGTAGATTTACCAACTACGAGCTTTTTACCTGGATAGATCACATTGGTTTTCATGTTATTTAAACGCTTTAATTCAACGATAGACAAACCGTATTTTTTAGCGATAACGCCAACGCTTTCACCTTTTCTAATGGTGTGATACTTGTTGCGAACTCCCGAAGTTTGCGCAATAGCTATATCATAATTTGGTTTTTCTTTTCGGTCTTCTTCAAAATCCACATAAGCGTAAATTTTTTCTTCGTTTGAAACCAACAATCCCGCTTTATCTAAAGGCAGACGAACAAAGTTTAATTCACTAGACGAATACGGTACTACTTTTAACTTATAGGTTGGATTTAAAAACGCTAATTCTTCTTGACTAACATCTAACATTTTAGCGATTTGATCAAAACTCATCATGCGCTTTACTGCAACAGTATCGGTTTGAACCAATTTCATTGGAATATTGGCATTTGCTTTAATTCCGTGCTCTTTTGCATATTCAAAAATATACATGGTAGCGTAAAAGGCAGGAAGGTAATTTTGGGTTTCACGTGGTAAATTTGGTCGAATATTCCAATAATTCGTCAAACCATCAGAACGGCGAATTGCTTTAGATACATTACCAGGGCCGGCATTGTAAGAAGCTAATACTAAATCCCAATCTCCAAATATTTTGTACAAATCACCTAAAAATTTGGCGGCTGCCTCGGATGATTTTAGTGGATCAATACGATCATCTTTAAATGAGGAAACCTCTAAATTATACTGCTTACCTGTAGCATACATAAACTGCCACAATCCTGTAGCTCCCATATGAGAAACTGCTTTTGGATTTAACGCAGATTCAACAATAGCTAAATACTTCACTTCTAACGGAATGTTATTTTTAGCCAATTGTTCCTCAAACATGGGAAAATAGTACTCTGAAAGTCCTAAAAGACGTTCAAATGACTTTTTTCTCTTCTTTAAAAACGACTTAATCAATCGCTCTAAAGATTCATTATACTCCACATTAAAGGGGGTTTTTTCATTTAACAAAGCTAATCTTTGTTTCAAGACCGCTGTTGTCAATCCATCCCATTCACCATCTTCCTCGGTCAAGAATTCATCACTAGTCAAGTCTTCGCTCATCTCGTCAAACAAATCTTGATTAATCAATTCATCTAGCCAAAGCTTTTCGATGCGTTCGCTAGTAGAATGATTGACAAAACTCGCTTTAATAGAGTCCAAATACACTTGTGGATCTAACTCTTTACTTTTTACTTCGATTCCTTCTGTTTGTTCTTGTGCACTTAACGTAAAAGATAATAGGCTAAAGAGGGATAACGCTACTCCTTTGTAATTCATAATATTGTGTTTTGAAAAAGGGTACAACTACATCCCGTAGTTATACCCTTAGATATTATTCTTGTATTGCTTTGATACCAGGCAATATTTGTCCTTCTAACATTTCTAACATCGCTCCTCCACCCGTCGATACATAACTCATCTTTGGAGCTAAACCAAATTGCTTAACCGCTGCAACAGAATCACCCCCTCCTACTAAAGAGAATGTCCCATTTTTAGTAGCTTCAGCAATGAAGTTTCCTAATTCAATGGTCCCATTAGCAAATTTTTCCATTTCAAATACCCCTAAAGGTCCATTCCACAAAATAATTTTTGACTCTAAAATTACTTTTTTCAAACTAGCCAATGTTGCAGGACCTACATCTAGTCCTTGCCATCCAGCTGGAATTGCATTTACATTGACAATTTGTGTATTAGCCTCTGCTGAAAACGCATCTGCAGCAACTATATCAATTGGCAAGTGAATCTCTACATTTTTCGCTTTAGCTTGTTCCATAATGCGTTTGGCTAAATCGATTTTATCATCTTCACAAATTGAATTACCAATACTTCCACCCAATGCTTTGATAAAAGTAAAAGCCATCCCACCTCCAATAATCATGTGATCTACTTTATCTAAGATATTTTCGATAATCGTGATTTTAGAAGAAACTTTTGAACCACCTAAAATAGCAGTTACCGGTTTTTCAGCACTATGCAACACCTTGTCAATGCTCTCAATTTCTTTGGCCAATAAATACCCAAAACACTTGTCATTTGGAAAGAATTTAGCCACAATTGTAGTAGAAGCATGTGCGCGATGCGCCGTACCAAAAGCATCATTAATGTAAAAATCAGCGAATGAAGCTAAAGCAGCAGCAAAAGACTCTTCTCCTTTTTCTTCCTCCGCGTAAAAACGCAAGTTTTCCAACAAAATAACAGCGCCAGGTTGACTTTGTTCCACAGCACTTTTTACTGATTCACCAATACAATCCTCAACAAATGTAACCTTAGTTCCTAAAACTTCTTCCGTTTTAGCTACAATATGACGTAGCGAATACGCATCGTTTTTCTCTCCTTTTGGACGCCCTAGGTGAGAAACTAATATCGCCACTCCTCCGTCTTTTGTTACCTTCTCGATGGTTGGCTTTGCCGCTTCGATACGATTGGTGTCCGTTACTTCAAAAGCATCGTTTAAAGGTACATTAAAATCAACGCGAATTAATACTTTTTTATTTTTAAAATTCACATTATCAATTGTTTTCATACTTGTATTGTTCTAAAATAAATTCTGATTAACGCAAATATAAATCTTTTTAAAATCCAAAGTGCGTTTATTTTGTATTATTCTATAGCTAAAAGATCTTTTTTAGATAGCATTTCGCAATTGTTTCTTTGACTACTAAGGGGTAACTACTACTTTTTCACGTCCCAGAAAAACACCTTCAATATTCTTGTTTTCTATATCTATTTTCATAAGTCTGTACGAATATCCCTTTTCATATTCCGAAATTCAACTATTTCACGGGGAATTAACAGCGGTAGACAATTCGAACATTCCACTACTAAAATTATGTTTCAAACAACAGTTCTCCCCCTATTTCATTTTAAAAAAGAGCGGAATAGCGTTATAGCCTTCCTAAATTTTTCTTTTTCTAGACTTCATTTTGAGCCAAAGAAATCCATTATATTTGCATTATGTTATTTTCAGAAATCGTTGGTCAAAACCACATCAAGAACCACTTGATACAAAGTGCTACATCAGGTCGAATTCCTCATGCTCAATTGTTTATTGGACAAGAAGGAACAGGAACATTGCCCATGGCTATTGCCTATGCGCAATACTTACTTTGTAAAAATACCGGAAGTGAAAACACGGGGGGAAACGAGAGCTGCAACATCAAATTCAATGCATTGATGCATCCAGATTTACACTTCGTTTATCCAGTGGCAACAACCAATGAAGTAAGTAAACATCCAACGAGTGATAAATTTGCAGAACCATGGAGAACCTTTTTGAAGGCTAATCCTTATGCTAGTCTTTTTGATTGGTACAACCACATTGATATTCAAAATAAACAAGGTCAAATTGGCGTAGATGAAGCGGGAGAAATTCTGAAAAAACTAGCGCTAAAATCGTATGAAGGGGGATATAAAATCATGATTATTTGGATGGCCGATAAGTTGAATACAGAGGCATCTAATAAAATTTTAAAGATTTTGGAAGAACCACCTGCCAAGACTATTTTTATTTTAATTGCCGAAAATGAGCAATCCATTCTACAAACCATTTTATCACGTTGTCAATTGTTGCGATTTAACACCCTAAATAACGTTGAAATTGAACAAGCGCTGATTACAAATCAAAATTGCGAAAAACAACAAGCGGCATTACTTGCCCGTCAAGCCCAGGGCAATTATAACAAAGCCCTTCAATTAATTTCCAATGCTGCTGACGCTGCGGATTTTGAGCAAAAATTTGTCACTTGGGTACGCGCTGCTTTTCGAGCGAAAGGCAATGCTGCAGTAATTAAAGATTTGATTGAATGGAGTGAAGATTTAGCAACCTTAGGAAGAGAACAACAAAAACAATTCTTAGCGTTTTGTATTGAACTATTTCGACAGGCACTTTTGTACAATTATCAATCGCCAAATTTGGTTTACTACCAAACGTCTGTAGATAAATTTAAGCTCGAAAACTTTGCTCCTTTTGTCAATGGGGCTAATATTGACGAGATTTTTGAAGAATTATCCAATGCCATTTACCACATAGAACGCAATGGCAATAGCAAAATGATTTTTACAGATTTATCAATCAAATTAACGCGTTTAATTCACAAAAAATAGCGAAACTATTCCGTTTCGCTATCGGGTATTGTACGTTGATACAACTTTAATTCTTCCCACGTAAATTCATCTTGGGAGGCATTTTTTATTTCTCCGAGTGACTTTCCTTCATTCGCTGTAAATACTTGCTGTAATCGCTCTATTTTACTTTGTTCTAACACCTCGTTTAACTGTATTTTACCATCGGCAATCAACTTAGCTAAATGAGAGAAAATCGTTGTAGCGGTCAACTTGCGCTCTTGCGCAATCGCATCCACGCGCATTCCCTCCATCCACAACTCATGCGTAATGGCAAAGGTGCTTTTCTTCTTCTCCTTTTTCTGCTTGTCTTTCGTCTTTAAATCCTCAATTAAATCATAATCATCTTGTAAATCCAAACGACTCGTGCGCAACAAAGTAGCAATATGGGTTAGGTGATTTATTCGATACTCCCCTACTTCTAAACTCCTTAGATTTTCTTTGGTTAAACGCTCTTTTTTAATGACCAAATCAACAATTTTCTTCGCTTTTTTCACATCCAAAACCGCTTTAATACTTTGGTCTTCTAAGGCTTCTAATTCTGTAAAAAAAGTTTTCATCTGCCGCTTTCCCCTCACTTGTGCCATGGTAAACAACAACTCGAAAACAACGTGATCTAATGTTGGAAAAAAATAAGCATAGGCTTTGTCAACGCGTTCTTTTACAAAACTGAGATCCACATTGGGTTGTTGAAAAAGGCGTCTCAATTGGATGACAAATTTATCCGCTAACACCACTAATTCTTCAAGGGTTTGCACAATTTTCAACGTCCAACTCTTAAATTCGCTCTTTTTACTGCGCTCTGCTTCTTCTTGATAAGAATACAAGTGATTTCTCCAATGCTGCGCTATAGTTTTCCAAGAAAAAGCTTCAATCAAACGCTCTTCCAAAAAAACCAATAGCTGTTTGTGTATTTCCTCTTCCAGTGTTTCTTTATCCGCCTTATTTTTGGCGTACTCCATCACATCGTAGTCATTTCGTAATCCATTCATTTGAATAGGCGATAAAAGAACCAACCCTTGCAGCGATTTCAATCGAGAGAGGGCCACATAGGCCTGACCAGGTAAAAACACCTTAGACACGTCTAAAATCGCTTTTTCAAAGGTTAATCCTTGGCTTTTGTGCACCGTAATCGCCCACGCTAATTTTAAAGGATAGTGCGTAAAGGTTCCCAAAAGTTCTTCTTCAATCTCTTTTGTATTTGCATTGACTTTATACCGGATATTTTGCCATTCATAACGTTCAACTTCAATCACTTCATTTTCTTCTGGAAATTTGACGTAGATTTCACTTGCACTCAATTTCTGTACGATTCCCATTTTGCCGTTGTAGTATTTCTTTTCAAATGACAAATCATTTTTGATAAAGATTACTTGTGCTCCTACTTTCAATTGCAATTGATTTTCGATGGGATAAATATTGGTAGGAAAATCCCCAACAACTTCAGCTTGAAAAGCATACGACTTCGCTTCTAACGCCTCCAAAGAATCCGAATTGATGCGATCTGCCTTGGCATTATGTGTCGTCAAAGTAATATACCCAGCCGTTTTATGCTGATCAAATGTCGGATTGACATATTGATTGAGCACTTGCAAATTTGCTGGAGTAATGGTATTATTTCTCAGGTTGTTCAAAATCTGAATAAAAGCATCATCTGATTGTCGATATACCTTGTCTAATTCAATATACAAGGGTGGATTCGTGCGGATTACGTTGGAGTGAAAAAAGTAAGATCCTTCATAATAACGACGTAGTACCTCCCACTCTTCGTTTTTCACTACCGGAGGCAATTGTAGTAAATCGCCGATAAACAGCAGTTGAACTCCACCAAAAGGTTTATTATTTCGACGAACTGTTTGCAACATAAAATCCATCGCATCTAATACATCAGCACGCAGCATACTTACTTCGTCTACAATCAGCAATTCTAAATTAACAAAGAGCGATCGACGTATGTTACTCATTCGAAAATGCTTTTTTATCGACACTCGATTTTCGAATTTTACGTATTCGCTAAAAATTGGAGGATTAACTAAATCGGGAATAAAGGCGGCCAAAGGAAAATGGAAAAAAGAATGTATCGTTACACCGCCCGCATTCAAAGCGGCAATACCAGTAGGCGCAACAATAACAGCATTTTTATGGGTACTATTGACAATTTCTTTCAACAACGTCGTCTTACCTGTACCGGCTTTTCCAGTTAAAAAAATGGATTGTTTAGTCTCATTGATAAACTGTAACACATAAGTGGCTTCTTTAGAAAAATTTTCCATTTTTTAAGGTAAGATAAAACTAAAATTGGTTTAAAAATAAAAATAGCCCTAAGAATACTTAGGACTATTTGAACAATATACGTAATTAAATATTCTTATTTTTCTTCTTTAACTGCTGGAGTAGCTTCTTTTTTTCCATCTACTGTACTTGCTGCCGCAGAACCTTGATATTTAGCATTTAATTCTTTGATAATAGCTTCTGTGATATTATATTCCTCTTTACCATAAATAACAGTAGAGGCCTCTTCAGTATTAAATACATAATCTAAATTCTTCTTTTTTGCATAATCAGCAATGTGAGATTTTACTTTCTTTACGATCGAATCCATCTCTTTTGTACTCTCCGCTTGTAGCTCTTGGAAAATTGTTTGTTGCTTTACTTGTAGCTGTTGCTCTCTGCGTTGTAACTCACCACTTTTTTGTTGAGCCCATGCTTGTCCTTTTTCAGCTGCATTCGTTTGAAAACTTTGAACTTCGCGTTGAAATTGTGCAATTTCTCCTTCGAAAGCTTTTCCTTTCTCTTCCGATTTTATTTTATATTTTGATTCAATATCTTTTACTTCTTGATATTCTGTCATTAATTTAGAAGAATCAATATACGCAGTTTTAAATTCTGTTGTAGCAGCAGTGTTTGAATTGTTGTTACAAGAAAATAACAATCCCGCTAATCCTAATACGAAAATACCTTTTTTCATTTTTGATTTTTTTAAAAACATGTAAAATTAAAAAAACTTTTAATGTTTACTACATTATTTCAATTTATATCTAACTATAAATTATACTTATACCTAATGTAATAACCATAAATAAAAGCTATTCAAACAAGATCTCCTAGCTTCTTTTAAATCTATTATCTTTTTTTATTTATAACTATACTTGTATGAACAGCTAAAAATAGCTTAAAACGCTTTAAAATAGTTTTTATCCAGCATTTTTACTCTTTTTGATCTAAAATTGAATCTAATTCCTCACCTTGGATAAACAATAAACCAAAGAAGAATATTCCATCGAATTTCGAGCTTCCACATTAGAACGCAATCCTATAAAAAAAGCTTTGATCCAATTCTTCTTTCCAGTTTTGTATTCTTCTGATAAAAGAGACACGTAAAAACTATCAAAGAGCATCGGCTGCAATTCGTCAACTTGAAAATTAAAGTTTGCAAAAATAGAAGCTATCGACTTTTGAGAAAAATGCCAAAGATGACGAGGTACATCAAAAGCAGCCCAATATTCTTTATAATAAATAGCATCATATGATTTGTAATTGGGAACAGCTACAATTAATTTTCCTTCGGGTTTCAATAAACGATACAATTCTGAAATTTGTTCTTCTAAATTGGGAACATGTTCCAAAACATGCCAAAGGGTAATTACGTCGAAAGAATGATTGGGTAACTCACACAATTGAGGTACTATTTTAATTTCTTTTTTTGAAGCTAATCCCCTTGCTTTTTCACTCGGTTCAAATCCTGTTGCGTCCCACCCTCTTTTTTTTGCTTCAACTAAAAAATCACCTGTACCACAACCAATATCCAAAATGGAACCCGCCACAATATTTTGTCTAAACAACAAGTCTACTTTTTTTCGCAACGCAATTCTTTTTACACTTTGGTACAGACGCTCGAATATATTTCGCTTTCCATCTGTATGCGAAATATAATTTTCGCTTTGGTAATAACGACCTAAATTTTCTTCGGCTGGCATCGGATCGGTTTGCAACAAATCATAGGTACGATTATAATATAAAGAAAACACTTCTTGAGAAACGGTATAATCTTTTACCTCCAAAAATTTTTCATCTTTACTAAAATTCATTTTTTCCATTTAATTTTTCACTATTAAATCCACTACTTCCTTTCTATTCTTAGAACATCCAAATGCCTTTCAAATTTAAAATTTATTCCAACAATAACCTCTTTACTTTTTTTATTTTTTAATTTCTATACCCGAATAAAAATTTGAAACTATTTTAGATTTGGTATTTTTTAGTCGATTACTTTTAAAGCTATTTTTTTTGAATCTATTTTTTTTTTACCTAAAAATTAAAATGGGTTCCCTTTTTCAATTCTCGCCTTTTCGAACATTTTTTTCATTGCTATTATTGAAATTATTTCCTCATTTTTTCAACGAAAAAATAAGGTGATTTACCCCTTATTTTAATTTGAATAGGAAACAAAAAATATACTCCTTTTAAAATTTCTTATTTTTCAACCTTTACTTTATCGATTTATTTTTGAACTCATTTTTGACTTTCTTAGTCAAAAGATTGTCTGCTTCAATCCCCCTATTTTTAATTTGAATCGAGTGGTAAAAAAACCGATTCCCCTTTTTGAAAATTAGCATTTTTGGCTCCTCTTTTTTTGCTTTCTTTTTTCTTCATACAACCAAAATAATCTACATTCTTTTGATCGATTTTTCAAATAGAAAAAGGCCATCATCGTCAATTTTTAAGTTGCTCTTCCATCGAGAAAATCCATTTTTCCCTATGCGCTTTATTCACTCCTATGCGTGAATTTCGGTTTAGCTTTTTAAAATTGTATCCTATCAAAAAAATTTCTACTACACTTGATCCAAAGCTTTTTCGGGGAGTATTTATTTTCTTCTTATACGGTAAAGAGTCATTTGTATCTACCGTCCCTTTTTACTGTGTATCCACCAATAACAAGTATTCCTCACCTCATGCTTTACTTTAAGTAAGGCTGTAATCGATTGTAAAGATGACGGTTAATTTGAATCCTCTAAACAAAAAAATAAGGATTGTTCCACGTGGAACAATCCTTATCTTATGCTTAACACTAGCTTCTATCTTCCCATATGAATTAATAGAATCGATATATCTGTAGGGGTAACTCCGCTTATTCGCGAGGCCTGAGAGATGGTGATTGGACGAATCTTTTTGAACTTCTCACGCGACTCAAACGACAGCGAAACAATTTTATCGTAATCAAAATTCTCTGGAATTTTAACGTCCTCTAATCGATTTAATTTGTCGGCATTATTCTTTTCCTTCTCTATATATCCAGAATACTTTACCTGAATTTCAGCTTGCTCAATCACCTCTTGATCGATGCCTTTTTCAGCAATATACTCCTCTACTTTTTTGAATTTTAAGATATCTGCTAACTCAATTTGTGGACGAGAAAATACCTTAAACATCTTATCTGGCTGACTCATTAAAGAGGATCCTTTTGCCTCTAAAATTGGATTTGCCTCTTCTGTTTTAACGCTCGTCTCTTTAAAAAATTCAACGAATTTTTCCGACTCTTCACGCTTGTATTCCATTCTTCGCATGCGCGCCTCTGAAGCTAAACCTATCGAATAAGACATTGGTGTCAATCTAAAATCAGCATTATCTTGACGCAATAAAGTGCGATATTCCGCACGAGAAGTAAACATACGATACGGCTCTTCAGTTCCCTTTGTAATCAAATCATCAATCAAAACACCAATATAAGCTTCATCTCTACGCAAGATCAAAGGCTCTTTTTCATGCACTTTCAAGTGTGCATTTATACCTGCCATTAAACCTTGAGAAGCCGCTTCTTCATATCCTGTTGTACCGTTAATTTGGCCTGCAAAATACAAACCATCAACCAACTTTGTTTCCAAAGTGTGCTTCAATTGCGTAGGTGGAAAATAGTCATACTCGATGGCATAACCGGGTCTAAAAATCTTGGCATTTTCAAAACCAACTACTGCACGTAAAGCTTTAAATTGGATGTCTTCTGGTAAAGAGGTAGAAAATCCATTGACGTAGATTTCACATGTATTCCACCCTTCTGGTTCCACAAAAATTTGATGTCTTTCTTTATCTGCAAAGCGATTAATCTTATCTTCTATTGAGGGACAATAACGTGGACCTAGACTTTTAATACGCCCAGTAAACATCGGAGAACGATCAAAACCTTCGCGAAGTAGATCGTGTACCTCTGTTGAAGTATAGGTCATAAAACAATCTCTTTGCTGTTGCAAAGGCGATGTAACATCCATATACGAGAACTTCGAAGGGTTGACATCACCACCTTGAACTTCCATTTTGGAGTAATCCAACGAGCGTCCATCCACGCGTGGAGGTGTTCCTGTTTTCATACGTCCAGCTGTAAAACCAAGTTTTACTAAATCTTCGGTAATACCAAAAGCAGCACCTTCTCCTGCTCTCCCCCCACCAAACTGCTTTTCTCCAATGTGAATTAATCCATTTAAAAAGGTTCCATTGGTTAAAATAACTGTCTTCGCTTTGATGGTTAGACCCAAACTTGTTACAACACCTTCAATCTTATGGTTGTGAACTAAAAGGGATTTTACCATATCTTGATAGAAATCCAAATTAGGAGTTCCCTCCAACATCAAACGCCACGTTTCCGAAAAACGCATACGATCGGATTGTACACGAGGCGACCACATCGCAGGTCCTTTTGACTTATTCAACATTTTAAATTGAATAGCAGTCTGATCAGAAACAATTCCGGAATACCCACCTAAAGCGTCAATTTCACGCACAATTTGCCCTTTGGCAATACCACCCATCGCTGGATTACAGGACATCTGTGCAATATTCTGTAGACTCATCGTGATCAAAAGCGTTTTTGATCCCATATTGGCGGCTGCAGCGGCGGCTTCAGAACCAGCATGCCCACCTCCAACAACGATTACATCATATCTATCTTGAAAAATACTCATTTTTTAAAAAATATAGTCCATTATTGTTCCACGTGGAACATTTTCATTTTTTCTTCTTCTTTTTTACGCATTAAAGCCTCATCCTCTTCACCTTTGTCTTTATACCCACAATAATGAAGAATCCCATGTGCCATAACACGTAATAATTCCATATCAAAAGCAACCCCAAACTCAGTAGCATTCTCTTTAACACGTTCGATGCTAATAAAAATATCACCACTAACTACCTGATTTTCAGTATAATCGAAGCTAATAATATCCGTAAGCGTATCATGATCCAAATACTTTACATTGATTTCATGCAAGTATTCATCGGTACAAAAAATATAGTTTATTTCGCCTACAAAGAAATCTTCTGAAGCAATAATCGATTCAATCCATGCTTCATATTGATCTTCCTGTTGCAATGAAAAATCTAATTCGTAATTAAAAGTTATCATATAAAAATCTAAATATCAGGCAAAGGTACGATGAAAATTAAAACAGTAATACACTGAAATCTAAAAACATTCCCAAATAGAAAACACAACTTAAGAAAAAACAGCACCCTTCACTCCAACGCCATAAAAATAGACGCAAAATACAACACCTAGACATTTCTCAAGAAATAAAAAGCTTCCTTCCCTATTTTGCGTATAGCAATCAAAATGAAAAATAAAAAATTTTAAGCGAAATACAGCGCATAGCATTTTTTCAAGAAAAAAATGAACTTACAATATTTTGAGTATTTCCATCAAAATGGCAAACGAAAAATTTTAAGCGAAATACAGCGCATAGCATTTTTTCAAGAAAAAAATGAACTTACAATATTTTGAGTATTTCCATCAAAATGGCAAACGAAAAATTTTAAGCGAAATTCAATGCGTAGTATTTTCTCAAGTCAAAAAAATAAACCTTTTCTATTTTGAGTATTTCAATCAAAATGGCAAACGAAAAATTTTAAGCGAAATACAGCGCATAGAAATTTATAAAGCTAAAAAAGATGATCCTCCTCTATTTTGAGTATTTCAATCAAAATGGCAAACGAAAAATCTTAAGCGAAATACAGCGCGTAGTATTTTTCAAGAAAAAAATAAACCTTTTCTATCTTGAGTATTTCCATGAAAATAGCTAGCGAAAATTTTTAAGCGAAATACAGCGCGTAGTATTTTCTCAAGTACAAAAAGATGCTACTCCTCTATTTTGAGCATTTCAATCAAAATGGCAAACGAAAAATTTTAAGCGAAATTCAATGCGTAGTATTTTCTCAAGTCAAAAAAATAAACCTTTTCTATTTTGAGTATTTCAATCAAAATGGCAAACGAAAAATTTTAAGCGAAATTCAATGCGTAGTATTTTCTCAAGTCAAAAAAATAAACCTTTTCTATTTTGAGTATTTCAATCAAAATGGCAAACGAAAAATTTTAAGCGAAATTCAATGCGTAGTATTTTCTCAAGTCAAAAAAATAAACCTTTTCTATTTTGAGTATTTTCCTCAAAATGGATAACTAAATTTTTTAAGCGCAACACAGTGCGTACTATTTTGTCTAGTACAAAAAGATAATCCTCCTCTATTTTGAGTATACACCATAAAGGGTACAATAAAAATTTTTACACGAAATACAGCGCGTAGCATTTGGCAAAACCAAAAAAATTTAACCTGCTGTATTTTAATTATACATACCAAAGCCAATAAGAAAAAAAAATAAGCGAAATACAGGCCTTAGAAAATTGAAAGACTAAAAAAATCAGTCCCTATAGTTGAATTATATACAACCAAGTACCGAATGAAATTTTTTACGCAAAATACAGTGAGCAAAAACCCAACTGCCAAAAAAAAACAATTCAACGCTAAAAACAACTGCTTCTATTTTGATCCTATCGACCTAAGTATCGCATGAAAATTTTTAGGAGAAATACAGCCCGTTCAAAATAAAATTACCTTCTAAAAAAATCAATTCAACAGCAAATAAAAACAAGAAAAGGAAATTCAAACTTATCAACGTTATCAACACTATAAATAATAGAATTAAATATATTTTAAAAATTAAAAAAAAACTTCTCTATTATATTGCTTGTTAATATGTACAATAACTTTTAAGCTAGAATTTGCAGTTTTGACTTATAAAAACTTATTAACAGCTTATCATTTCTTAAATCGCTTGAAAATAGCTCTATAGCTATCTTATTAACACGGTTAATAACCGTTATCAACAGCCTATTTAATATAACTTAGGCTGTGAATTCTGTTGATAAGTGGTCAATTGAGTATGGATATCTAGCTAATAGAATTTAAAAAATAAATTTGCACAGCTATAAATTTGTACCGTATTGTAATTTATTTCAATTAAACAAAAAATACTTATTCTATTCTTTCCATACTTATCAACAAAAACTGTTAGTTTAGTTTTCCTTCATAATCAATAGATTAGCACTTTTAAAAAATAGCGTTGTTGATAAGTGTTAGTGGGTTGTAAATCAATAGATTATTGAAATAAATCAATTTTTACTTTTTTTTAAATCTCATCGATTTGTGGTGTTTTTTGACTTAAAATAAAGGGTAAATCATCAAAAAAAAGTTGTTTTAACAAGGTCTTTTTGCATTAAAAAAAAGCAAAATTTGTCATCAAAAAAACAGCAGATTTAGTCTGTTAGTTTTGTAAATTTTTTAAAGTAAAAAGAAAGAATTAGAAGGTGAAATTAAAATGAACATGCACCTTTTATATATGGATATAAAATTTGCTTTTAGAGAAAAGAAAAAAGATATTTTATTTTTAGGTGATTTGTGATAGGTTGGTTACACTTGTTAATCGGTTCTGGCTAAATTAAAAAGTACTAGCTATTAGAAAAGGTGAAAATGGTATTTTGGGCTATACAGTATAGAATAGCGAAAAGCACCTGAATAGAACTGTTCGTTTTATAGCCCACGGTGATTAATACAAAACGTAGAAAAACCATTACCTTTATTGCGATAAAGGGAACAGTATAACCCCAAGAAAAAGTTTTAAAATTTATAAACGATTTTACAAGTCTTACAACTTTATCAAAACGATAGTTGTAGTATCTTTGTAAAAATATAATGAATCAAAATGGCTAATCAAGTTCGCGTGCGTTTTGCACCTAGTCCAACAGGACCTTTACACATTGGTGGTGTTAGAACAGCATTATTTAATTATTTATTTGCTAAACAGAATAACGGTGTTTTCTATGTGAGAATTGAGGATACAGATCAAAATAGATTTGTTCCAGGAGCAGAGGCCTATATTTTAGAAGCATTGGAATGGTTGGGTATTTCTCCAGATGAAACGATGGGAAAAAACGAAAAGTTTGGCCCATATAGACAGAGTGAACGCAAAGCATTATACAAACAATATGCAGACCAGTTGATTGAAACAGGCTGGGCGTATTATGCTTTTGATACAGCAGAAGAATTAGACGAATTGCGCAAAAAAACAGAAGAAGCTGGGCAAACGTTTATTTATAATCACAGCAACAGAGAACAGTTAAAAACCTCTTTGAACCTGTCAAAAGAAGAAGTAAATCAGCTTATCGCTGCTGATGTACCTTATGTCATTCGCTTTAAAACACCTGTGGGTGAAACCTTGTTGTTAAACGATATGATTCGCGGCGAAATTAAGTTTGAAACAAATTTATTGGACGACAAAGTACTATTTAAAAGTGATGGAATGCCAACCTATCACTTAGCGAATATCGTGGATGATCACTTAATGGAAACATCACACGTAATTCGCGGAGAAGAATGGTTGCCTTCTCTTCCATTACACGAGTTATTATACAAGGCATTTGGGTGGGTAGCTCCTAAATTTGCTCATTTACCGCTAATCCTTAAACCAGTAGGAAATGGTAAATTGTCAAAGCGCGATGGAGATAAATTGGGATTCCCTGTATTTCCATTGGATTGGCAAGATCCAATTTCGGGTGAAAAATCATCTGGATATCGAGAAAAGGGATTTTATCCAGAAACCGTGCTTAATTTCTTGGCTTTATTGGGATGGAATGACGGTACTGATCAAGAAATTTTCTCTTTAGAAGAATTAGTGACAAAGTTTGATCTAGGACGCGTGCATAAAGCAGGTGCTAAGTTTGATCCAGAAAAAAACAAATGGTTCAACCAGCATTATTTAAAACAGCAAAAAGATGCAGATTTAGCTCAAGCATTCCAAGTAATCTTAAAAGAAAAAGGAATTCAAGCTGCTGATGCCTATGTAGAACAAGTCGTGACTTTAATCAAAGAGCGAGCAACTTTTGTTTCGGATTTCTTTGAATTGAGCGACTTCTTTTTTCAAGCGCCAACCGAGTATGATTCAAAAGCATTAAAGAACTGGAAAGAAGATACAGCTGAGTTAATGCAAAAAGTAAGTCAAGTGATTGAAGGGATCAATAGCTTTGAAGGATCTGCAATTGAATCAGCAGTTAAAGAATGGATCAATGAACAAGGCGTGGGTATGGGCAAAGTAATGCAACCTCTACGCGTTTGTGTTGTTGGTGAACTAAAGGGACCTGATTTATTTCAGATTATTGAATTAATTGGAAAAACTGAAACAGTAAATAGAATTAAACAAGCAATTGCAACAATATAAAAAGAAGAGGGCTATTTTAGCTCTCTTTTTTGTTGAAAATAATGTGTAATTTTAATCCTACAAATCAATATGGTATGAAAAAACTGATTGTTATCCTGACAAGTTTCCTATTCCTATTTAGTTCTTGTTCCAAGAATGATAATGATACTGCAGATCGTGCGGAAAAAGAGTGGACAAATTTTATCCAAAAACACCTTATTGGTCAATGGAAACCCCAGTCAATTGAGGTAAAACCATTGGTAGGACCTGTTTTGATAGAAAAAAAGTATTCGTCTATACAGCCCGTAAATACACAAGATATACTCGTGTTGAATCAAGATTTTACCGGCCAATTTAAGACGTTTCTTCAGCAGGGAAAACTGAAAACAATTGACTTTACATGGTACCACAAATTAGAGGAATTGGGAATAATTCTTGAAGATAAACGCGAGTTTAAAAGTTTATTACTTGAAAAATCGAGTGGTAAATTACTGGTTTCTGTTCCTTTGAACACGGTAATAAACGAGTTGAAAAGTTATATACCTGAGTTAGAAAATTTGGAGGCAGCAAAAAGAGAAGTTTTATTTGTATATTTTATTTTTGTTAAATAAATAGTGTTTTTTAGTTAATTTTCTTTTAAAGCTAATGAATAATAAGTTGTATATTTGAGAGTTAACTAAAAAATGATTTTATGAAAAAAATAGTATTATCCTTTTCATTACTAGCCTTAGTGCTTACTGGAACTATTTCATGTAGCAGTGATGATAATAGTTCGGAACAACAACAATTAAAAACACTGGTTTTAACTTCTGTTAATGGTACAGAAGCGACAGTAAATGATGAAGTTACTTTTGTTGTTACAGTTGGGACATCGGTAATAGAAGGTGCTAAAATAGAGGTGAATGGCAAGGAGGTAACGAACCCTTTTACTTTTGCTGAAGTAGGAACATATAAAGTTGTAGCGAAGAAAGATGGCTACAATAAGAGTAATGAGATTGAGATAACAATTAAGGCTGATACAGCTGAAGATGGAAGATCAATTGTAGGTACTTGGATTCCTACAAATGTCATAGTAACAGCTTTAGGATCAGAAGTTGTCAATATGCCCTATCCTGCCAAAGAAAATTGTGAGGATGATACCTTGCTGTTTAACAGCAATCAAACGGTTAAATTCAATTATCACAGTGAAACTTGCGACTTACAAACAACGGGAGCAGCTTGGTCTATAAATGAGGCTGGTACAATTTTGAACCTAAATTTATTTGGACAAGCCATGACAGTGAATGTAATTACAAATAATGCTTCTAAATTAATTATCAAAGCGAAAGGAAATCAATTTGAGGCTTTAATTCCAATTTTAGTACCTGATTTAGCGGGTAATATTACTCCAGAAATGTTAGGTTTAGCTGAAGTACAATTAGAATTGAATAAACAATAAAATAAAAATCTCCAGCAATGGAGATTTTTTTTGTATTTTAACCTACGAATAAATAAAAAATGTTATGTATTTACTATTTCTTGTACCCGTATTAATTATCTTTTTCTTGTGTTTTTTTACGGTCAAACAACAATCTTCCGCTATTGTAGAACGCTTTGGTAAGTTTAACAGTATCCGTAATCCGGGTTTACAGTTAAAAATACCTGTAGTGGATCGTATTTCTGGGGTTGTGAATTTGCGTATCCAACAGTTGGATGTGATGATTGAAACAAAAACCAAAGACAACGTTTTTGTCAAGTTGAAAGTATCCGTTCAGTTTAAGGTCATTGCGGATCGCGTGTACGATGCTTTTTATAAGTTAGAATATCCACATGATCAAATTACATCTTATGTATTTGACGTAGTACGCGCAGAAGTACCTAAATTAATTTTGGATGATGTTTTTGAGAGAAAGGACAATATTGCTGTTGCGGTTAAACGTGAATTAAACGAAGCAATGACGACATATGGTTATGATATTATCAATACATTAATTACAGATATTGACCCGGATATCCAGGTGAAAAATGCCATGAATCGTATTAATGCTGCTGATCGAGAAAAAGTAGCGGCTGAATATGAAGCAGAGGCTAGTAGAATTAGAATTGTGGCTAAAGCAGAAGCTGAATCAGAATCGAAGCGTTTGCAAGGACAAGGTATAGCCAACCAACGTAGAGAGATTGCACAAGGACTGGTGGAGAGTGTGGATGTATTAAATAAAGTGGGGATCAATTCTCAAGAGGCTTCTGCTCTGATTGTTGTAACGCAACATTACGATACATTACAAGCCGTTGGTGCAGATTCAAGGTCAAATTTGATTTTATTGCCCAATTCGCCTACAGCTGCTAGTGATATGCTTATCAATATGGTAACTTCTTTTGCCGCGAGTGCGAAAGTATCAGAAATGAACAATACAGCTCCATTAAAGCCATTTAAGAGCGAAAATAGAGAAAATGAGGTATAGGGGTCTTCTTTATAAAAGGAAGCTTTAAAAACCTTTAAATAAAAAAAGCGTTGCTTGTTCATCGAACAAGCAACGCTTTTTTTATTTACTGTGATTACTTTCTAAATTTTCGAATAAAATATTTGAGGATAGAGGTAACAAGTAACGTTTGAACACCACTGGAATTTCTCAACAAAGATCCGGCCGAACCCAAGGTGTTTTTGACCAAATTTTGAGGGGCAATTTCTTCTTTTAATTGGTCAAAAGCCATATTAATTTTTTGATAGTGAATCTCCCTTTCAATACGCAAAATCTGTAAATCGTGATTAATTTGTTCAAAGGAGGAATAACTCTTTCTCATAGTAGTGTAAATTTACGTTCTTATTCATTAAAAAGAGCTTCTGAAAGCTTTTTAATTAAGGGTCTATCAACAATGTATTTTCGACAAGTAAAGACAAGTATACTAATCAATAGATAAAATAAACCAACATAGAGAAATCCAAGGGATTTACTTTCCACTTGTTCACCAATTGCTATTGCGGCAAATAAGGAGATAAACAAGAGCGAAAGAAGAAAAAAGACACCCACTGCGAAAACAGTCATAAAAATGATTGCTGTTTTTGCAGTAATCTTGAGTCCCCACAAACGGAAATAGTCCATACTCGTATTGATGTACTGTTCCGAATGTTCTTTTATTTCGTTCATGTTTTTTTTAATTTCTTGGAATGCCATGTTTCAGTTGGTATAAAAGGATTATTTTTTTGCGCTTTCGGCCAATTCTTTACCTTGTTTTTTAAGTTCAGCTAGTTTAAGTTCTAAGGCTGAAATAACCTCATCTCTTTTCTTACCAGCTGAATTGATGAAATCCTCAATCCCATCTTCTAGACTATCTGATTTTCTACTTACTGCGTGGCGTACTTGTTTTTTTAAGTCGTCAATTTTGTGTGAAAGCTCATCTTTCGATTCATCAAACGATCTTCTGATTTTTTTTCTCGTTTTTTTTCCTTCATCGGGAGCAAACAGTATTCCAATACCTACTCCTATTGCTGCTCCAGCTACTAATGCTGCTAATGTACTACCTAAACGATCTGACATAATACTCAATTTTATGGTTATCTCATAAAGTTAATAAAAAATGGCGCTTTTAGCCGTTAATATAACGTTAAAAACACCATTTTTTATGTATTACTACTAAAATTAGTTTTGCTCTACCTTCGCCCAAGTATCTCTTAGTCCCACGGTCTTGTTAAAGACCAAGTGGTTTGTTGTACTATCTTTGTCCACACAGAAGTACCCCATGCGTTGGAATTGGAACTTCTCTCCTTGTTCTGCTTCTTGTAAACTCGGCTCTAAATACCCTTTGATTACCGATAGCGAATTAGGATTGATGAATGCTAGAAAGTCAACTTCTTTATTTCCATCTGGATTTTCGTTGACAAACAAGCGATCGTAAATGCGAATCTCTGCTTCTACTGCATGTGGAATAGAAACCCAGTGAATCGTTCCTTTTACTTTGCGCTTACTTGCTTCTGATCCACTTCCACTTCTACTGTCTGCATCGTAGCTTACGTGAATTTCAATAATATTGCCTTGCTCGTCTTTTACAACGCTTTCTCCTTTGATGATATAAGCGTTTTTCAATCGAACTTCTTTACCTAACGTTAAACGGAAAAATTTGCTATTCGCCTCTTCTTTAAAGTCTTCTCTTTCAATGTATAATTCTCTTGAAAAAGGTACTTTACGGAACGTCATCACTTCTTCTTCTGGATTGTTTTCAGCGTCTAACCATTCTTCTTGCCCTTCAGGATAGTTGGTGATAACTAATTTCACTGGATCTAGAACTGCCATGACACGAGGAGCGATTTTGTTTAAATCTTCGCGCACACAGAATTCCAATAGTGAAACATCAATTAAGTTGTCGCGTTTAGCTATTCCAATCGTATCTGCATAGTTGCGGATAGAAGCAGGTGTATATCCTCTTCTTCTCAAACCTGAAATAGTCGACATTCTCGGGTCATCCCATCCTGTTACATGTCCTTCCGATACTAGTCGAGCTAGTTTTCGTTTACTTACAACCGTATGAGATAAGTTTCTACGAGCAAATTCGCGTTGTTTTGGACGGATATTTTCTCCTTCTACTACTTGATCTAAGAACCAATCGTATAATTCTCTGTGCGGTAAAAACTCAAGCGTACAGAAGGAATGAGAAATGCTTTCTAAGTAATCACTTTCTCCATGTGCCCAGTCATACATTGGATAAATACACCAATCGTTTTGCGTGCGATGGTGCGCTTTATTAATAATGCGGTACATGATTGGATCGCGCATTAACATGTTGGTATGAGTCATGTCAATTTTAGCGCGTAAAATATGCGTTCCTTCTGCAAATTCTCCTTTTTTCATTTGTTCAAATAAACTAAGGTTCTCTTCTACAGTTCTATTTCGAAAGGGGCTATTTACCCCTGCTGTTGTTGGTGTACCTTTTTGTTGGGCCATTTCTTCTGAAGTCTGGCTATCTACATAAGCCTTTCCTTCTTGAATCATGCGTACTGCCCAATCGTATAATTGCTGGAAATAATCCGATGCATAAACTTCATTTGCCCATTTATAACCTAGCCATTCTACATCGTATTTGATTGCGTCAACAAATTCCTGTTCTTCTTTTGAGGGATTCGTATCGTCAAAACGCAAGTTTACTGGCGCATTGTACTTCAATCCCAATCCAAAGTTTAAACAAATAGAACTCGCATGACCTACGTGTAAATAACCATTAGGCTCAGGCGGAAAACGGAAATGTAGTTTTTCTGTTGGCAAACCATTTTTTAAATCTTCTTCGATGATTTGCTCAATAAAATTTAATGATTTCTCTTTTGTTGACATGGATATAAATATTATAACTACAAAGGTATCAAAAAACTATAGAAGTTAGACGTATTTTACCCAGACAAAAGACGATATCTAACTAAAAATAGTCGTAATTTTAGCTTTTAAACTAAAAGAAGGATACTATGGGGATTATTAGACTTAATAATATCAGAACATTTTCGTTTCACGGTTGTATGCCAGAAGAGGCAAAAATCGGATCCGAATACCGTGTAGATATAACGGCGAATGGAAATTTTAGAGATGCCGCTGCAACGGACGAATTAGTCCATGCTATTGACTACGTACAATTGAACCAAATCGTCAAAGAAGAAATGGACAAGCGATCAAAATTGCTAGAAACGGTTGTACAGCGAATTATTGACCGCGTATTGTTAGAAATTAAGCTTGTAGAGAAAGTAACGGTAGCTGTTTCAAAAATTAATCCTCCAATTGGCGGAGATGTAGAATATGTAACGGTTGAAATGCAGGGAGTTAGGTAGTTTTTACTTTAATAAAAGCAAAAAACTACCTCAATTGGTTTTTAAATTTAAAAAATAGTAGTAAGTTTGCGTCCAATTAATGGATACGGCATCGTGTCCGAGTGGCTAGGAAGCGGTCTGCAAAACCGTCTACAGCGGTTCGAATCCGCTCGATGCCTCAGAAAAAAGGATAGCAACTGCTATCCTTTTTTTGTTGGTTGCTTTTTTGTTGTGAATCTTCGATTAAAGGAAGGAATCCCCTATTTCAGTAAATTCTTCACTCCTCTTTATCTCACTAAGCTGACATTTATCTCATTATATTTATATATTATTTTAGTGTTCGATGAATCTTCACTGCGTTTCGAGTTACGCTTCGCTGCGATTTCCTCTCTCTATTTTTTTATTTCTCAACGACTTACAGATAAAAATAAATTTTCTGTAAAAAAAGTACCTAAAACTATTGACAGATTGAATTTTTGCCTTATATTTGCACTCACGATACCGAAAGCGGGGTGTAGCGTAGCCCGGTCATCGCGCCTGGTTTGGGACCAGGAGGTCGCAGGTTCGAATCCTGCCACCCCGACTTAATGAGAGCTCTAACGAAAGTTAGGGCTTTTTTTGTATCCTAGTCGAATCAAGTTTTACTTGAAATTTGTTTGTATGGATAGAGGGCGATAGCGACTGCCTATGGATTGATAGGTTGCCAATACAGTTTCGTAGCAATTCAATAAAAAAGGAAGCCCAATGGCTTCCTTTCTTGTATCTATTATTTTCGTTCTAACTTTGGGAGAGGCAGATTTAATTCTTTATCTGACGTTGGAATAAAAGCCTTAATCATAATGACAAAACCAAAAATGATCAAGAGCACACTGCTGATTTTCTTTACTTTTAGAATGTTTTCGGCCGTTAATTTCTTTCTTAGCTGTTTGGCCAGTAATATTTTGAAAATATCCGTTATAAAATAAGCCACAATGGCAAACAAAAAGAAAATAAACATTCGCTCGGTATCCATATCCATTTGAGGCCCTAAGGTGATAATAATCGCTAGCCAAAAGCCTAAGACTCCAACGTTGATAAAATTCAACAAGAACCCTTTGACAAACAAGTTAAGGTATTCTCTTTTGAGATTAGGTGGAGCTATTTGAATGGTTTGTACTTGTACTTTTTTTAGCTTGACAAAGGAGATAATTCCGTAGGTTAACATTAGGAGTCCTCCAAAAATAAACAAAGCAGGATCATCTTTGATGGAGTTAATCAAGCGAAAACTGCTAAAAAAGGCAATTGTAAAAAACAAAGCATCAGCGAGAATTACACCCATGTCAAAAGCAAGAGCAGCTCGAATTCCTCTTGTTATACTTGTTTCAATAAGAATAAAAAAAACAGGGCCAATCATGAAACTTAGAAAGAAACCTAAGGTTACACCTGTAATTAAATCATCGATCATTTACCACAATTAAAAATGCCAATATATTTGATATATTGGCATCATATGTTTATTACCTACTGCAAGGTACGGTTTTTTATGACAATAGCGTAGGAAAAAATAAATTCTTTTAGTTCTCCTTCTTAATGCTACCGCCCATAACCACCTTCTCATTTACTTTTTTAGGCTTTCCGTAGATGATAATCTCTCCTCCTGCCCTAGTTTTAGCATCTACTAATTCTGTTGCATTAACCTTAGCGGTTCCTCCTGCATTGACTGTTACTTCTGTTTGATCGGTGATTAGGTTTTCGTTGAATACAGAAGCTCCAGCATTGACTAAAATATCTTGATTAATTGCTTTACCGGATATCGTCATTGTTGCCCCAGTATAGGCTCTTATTATTGCTTTTTGAGCGTCTATTTTTAAATGGATAGAAGCTCCAGTTTTACTAGTGATGGCCACTGAAGTTGCTTGTATTGCTTCAGTTCCTTTAATTGTAGCTCCTTCTTCCGCGATGATTTCATCTAATTCTTTATAGTGTAATTTTACGCGTACATTTTCACCTTGAAAACTCTTGGTAAAATTCATTCTAATTTTCAAATTACCATTTTTATTAACAAAGGTTACTTCATCGGCATTTGTACCTGAGATTTCCATTTTTGTTTCGGTATCGGGAATCAAGGTTAATTCAATTTTATCGAAGACGTTTACTCGTTTAAACTCCCCTACTTGTTTTACCTCTTGCGCAAATCCCATCGTTCCACAAAGGGCTATAAATAATAATGCGATTTTTTTCATCTTAGTTTAATTTTTGTATGTAATTAAAATCTAATTGTTTTTTAACTAAATCTGCGTTTTTAACAGAGACAACAACCGTATCACCTAATTGTAGTGTGTTATGTGTCGCTTGGCCAATTAAGGCATATTGTTTCTCGTCATAGACGTAATAATCTTCTTTAATCTCGCGTATGCGCACCATTCCCTCACATTTATTCTCAATGATTTCTACGTAAATACCCCATTCTGTAACACCAGAGATAACGCCTGTAAAAGCTTTGTCTTGTTGCTCTTTCATGTATTTTACCTGCATGTATTTGATGCTATCGCGCTCTGCATTGGCAGCTAAACTCTCCATAGCCGAACAGTGCTTGCACTTTGTCTCGTACTCTTCTGCATTGACCGAATTTCCATTGTGTAAGTAAAACTCCAATAAGCGATGTGCTAGCACATCGGGATAACGGCGAATCGGCGAAGTGAAGTGAGAATAATAGTCAAAAGCCAAGCCGTAGTGTCCGATATTTTGGGTTGAGTAACTCGCTTTACTCATACTTCGAATAGCTAATGTGTCCACTAAGTTTTGTTCTTTCTTTCCTTGTACGTTTTTCAATAATTCGTTTAGCGATTTGGAAATGGTATCTTTTGATTTGAAGTTTAACGAGTGTCCAAATCGCGAAATAACCGCTTGTAAACCAAATAATTTATCTTGATCGGGTTCGTCGTGAATACGGTACACAAACGTTTTCTTTTGTTTGCCAATGAATTCAGATACTTTTCGGTTAGCCAATAACATAAATTCTTCAATTAAATGATTGGCTTCTTTCGCTTCTTTAAAGAAAACTCCAACAGGCTCACTCTCCTTGTTTAAATTGAATTTTACTTCCACTTTATCAAACGAAATAGCGCCAGCTTTCATTCGCTTTTGGCGTAGAATGATGGCCAAGTTATTGAGTGTTAAAACAGCATGTGCTACTTCTTCACTCACTTCCTGTGTTTGTCCTGTAATGGAAATAAATTCAGGGATGGTGCGATCTTGTGTTTCGATGATGTATTGTGCTTCTTCATAAGCCATACGTTGATCTGAATGGGTTACAGTACGACCAAACCACGAATTAACAAGTTCTCCTTTTGGATTCATCTCAAATACAGCAGAGAACGTATATTTATCTTCATGCGGGCGAAGGGAACACGCAAAATTCGATAAAACTTCAGGTAGCATCGGAACGGTTCGATCCACTAAATAGACCGAAGTAGCTCGATGGAAAGCTTCATCATCTAGGATAGTTCCCACTTGAACATAATGGGAAACATCGGCAATGTGTACTCCGATTTCATAGTTTCCATTTTCTAAAGTTTGGAAAGACAAGGCGTCGTCAAAGTCTTTGGCGTCTTTCGGGTCAATGGTAAAGGTTAATACTTCACGCATATCACGGCGTTTTGCCACTTCTTCTTCCTGAATAGAAGTGTCGAGTTTATTCGCAAACTCTTCTACTTCTTTCGGAAATTCACTTGGCAAACCATATTCGGCCAAAATCGCGTGAATTTCTGTATTGTGTTCTCCTTGTTTACCTAAAACCTTGACTACTTTTCCAAAAGGACTGTCTGCTTTTTCTGGCCAATCTTCTAAATCAACCAATACGACATCCCCTGGTTGTGCATTCAAGAATTTGTCTTTCGGAATGAAAATATCCGTATACATCTTCGCATCAGCGGTGGATACAAAAGCAAAATTCTTTTGAATATCGATTACTCCAACAAACTGGGTACGATGGCGTTCTAAAACTTCCACAACTTCTCCTTCTGGTTTTCTGCCTTTTCGCTTGTTGTAGATGTAAGCCTTCACTAAATCGCCGTCTAGTGCTTTGTTTAAATTGTTTGTCGGAATGAAAACATCTTCCTCTAATTCATCACTAACCAAGTAAGCTGTTTTTTTACTCGTCATATCGATATGCCCTTCGACGTAATTCGCTTTAGGAACAAAACGGTATTTGCCCATTTCAACTTCTTCGATAAGCGTCTTGGAAAGTAAGAATTTCAGTTCTTTGATAATTTCGTTTCTGCCTTGGGTATCTACTACCTCTAATTGGGCAGCCACTTGCTTATAATTATAAGATTTTGAAGGGTTTTTTCCTAAAAACTTTAAAATCTTAGTTGAAAAATCAAGTTGATTTTTCTTTTTATGTCTAATTTTTTTTGCCATTTTTTCTTTTTTTTTCCGTGCCAATTGGCCATGGAAACTTGTTTAAATGTACGAAATACTCTTTATTCTCTTGATAAAAAGTTAATCTTTTGTGTTATTATTGTGAATTGTGGGTGCTAAAAAGTGTGCTAACCTCAACTATATCCTCGTATAGTTTTTCATTTTTTTGTCTAAAAAGCAGAAGAAGTAATCTTTTGAAGTCTAAGTCTTTTCGCAGTATATCTTCCTCTAATCGCTTTTCGGTTACAATTCACAAGCGAAATTTATGGGTCAAAAGTATTCCTTTTTTCTCATTTAGACTGTATTTATTTGGCTTTTCTCATGAAACCTCCCCAAAAAGAGATAAAAGCAACCTGTTTTTTTTGTAAATAAGATAAAAATTCGCTCCTTTTCTTTGGATATAAGGTTAGTTTGTCGAAGAATTGTCCAAGACCCTCCTAAAGAATCTCTAAGCTATCTCGTTATTAGTCTAAACTAAGTACAAACTTAGGTAGTAGAAACCCAACAAAAAGAGGAGCTCAGCGCAATAAGAAAGATGGGATAGTGTAAAACCTCTACTATTTTTTGTATTTTAGGGAAACCAATCAATAAAAACTAAAACAAACAATGAAAGCAATATCTTATGTGCATGGCGCTTCTAATATTCCATTATTAGGAGAAACGATAGGAGAGAATTTGAGAAAAATAACGGAATTATATCCCGATAATGAGGCGCTAGTTAGTGCGCATCAACAGTATAGAGCCACGTATCGAGAATTTCATCAACAAACAGCAGATGTGGCGAAAGGGCTATTGGCCTTGTCTATTGAAAAAGGAGATCGCGTGGGAATTTGGGCACCCAATTGCTATGAGTGGGTGTTGTTGCAATACGCAACGGCGCGTATTGGTGTGATCTTAGTGAATCTAAACCCCGCCTATCGAGCACATGAGCTAGAGTTTGCAGTGAATCAATCCGAAATAAAAGCTGTTATTTCTGCAGAATCCTATAAAAATAGCGATTATCGCAAGATGATTGCTGTGGTACGCGAAGATTGTCCTTCCTTGAAAGAGGTAGTCTTTTTAGGTGAGGAATGGAATCAGTTTGTAGCCAATGGACAAGCAATAGATACTGCAGTTTTAGATGAGATCGAAGCTTCTGTACAATTTGGCGAAGCAGTGAATATTCAATATACTTCTGGTACAACGGGATTCCCTAAAGGGGTAACCCTAACCCATCACAATATTTTAAACAATGGCTATTTTATTGGGGTTAGACTCAACTATACCGCAAAAGATCGCGTGTGTATTCCCGTGCCTTTCTACCACTGTTTCGGTATGGTGATTGGCAATTTGTGTTGTACGTCTCATGGCGCAACGATTGTGATTCCCAACGATAGTTTCGATCCAGCAAAAACACTAGAAGTAGTAGAACGCGAAAAATGTACTTCCCTCTATGGGGTACCCACCATGTTTATTGCAGAATTGCAATTGCCCAATTTTAAGGCGTATGATCTTTCTTCTTTGCGCACAGGCGTAATGGCGGGATCACTTTGTCCAGAACACGTGATGAAACGCGTAAAAACGGAAATGAACATGGATGAAATTAGTATTTGTTATGGGATGACAGAGACTTCTCCTGTATCGACACAAACGCATATTGGCATTGATATCAAAAAACAAGTAAGTACGGTTGGAACGGTACAAGATCACTTGGAGATTAAGATCGTTGATCCAGAAACGGGAGGTATTGTTCCGCGAGGAGAAGCTGGTGAACTGTGCACGCGAGGGTATTCAGTCATGTTGAAATATTGGAATAACCGCACCTTAACAGCAGAAGTACTCGATGAGAACCGATGGATGCATACGGGAGATCTAGCGATGATGGATGAGGAAGGCTATATTGCTATTACAGGGCGTATTAAAGACTTGATTATTCGCGGTGGGGAAAATATTTCGCCCAAGTGGATTGAAGATTTCTTGTATACCCATCCCGATGTAGCCGATGTGCAAGTAATTGGTGTGCCAAGTGAGAAATACGGAGAAGAAGTAATGGCCTGGATTATTTTAAAAGAGGGCCAAACGACTACTGCCGAGAGCATGCGTGCTTTCTGTGATCAGAAAATTGCCCATTACCGCATTCCGAAATATTGGAAGTTTGTTTCTTCCTTTCCTATGACCATTTCGGGCAAAGTTAGAAAGGTGGAAATGCGTCAAATAGCCGTAGAAGAATTAGGATTATAAAAGGCAAAAGTTTTACCTTTGTTTCGAAACAAAAACACAACGAAAACATGAAAATAGCAATCGGAAATGATCACGCAGGCCCAGCATATAAGAAGGCCATTGTCGATTTTTTACAAGCCAAAGGATATGAAGTAACGAATTATGGAACAGATCGTTTCGATTCTGTAGATTATCCTGATTTTGGACATCAAGTAGCCACAGCAGTGGAAAGTGGAACTGTAGATTTTGGTATTGTTATTTGTGGTAGTGGAAATGGAATTGCCATGTCTGCCAATAAACACCAAGGTGTGCGTTGTGCGTTGTGCTGGACGAAAGAAATTGCCGAATTAGCGCGTTTACACAATGATGCGAATGTGATCAGTATTCCCGCTCGTTTCACTTCTATTGAACAAGCCGTTGCTATGGTAGAAGCGTTTTTAAACACCGCTTTTGAAGGGGGACGTCATGCCAATCGAGTGAATAAAATCGCTTGTTCTTAAATGGAGAAAAACACAAAAAATAAGAAAAAGGTATTTGCGCAAGTAAATGCCTTTTTTTGTTTCTATTTTTTTTAATTTTAGTAGTAGGTAGATAAAAATTTGAGCCCTGATATATTGTGGATTAAAATAAAGATTAAAGTAGAGAAGTAGTATATTTGTTACAAGAACGTTATTTTAGAAAGCTATGGTACGAATAAAAGTAAAGAATTTTGGTCCCATTCGAGGTGGTTTAACGGAAAGTGATGGATGGATCGAGGTAACAAAAGTTACTGTTTTTATTGGAAACCAAGGATCGGGAAAAAGTACGATTGCCAAGTTAATTTCAACTTTTTCTTGGTTGGAAAAAGCTATAGTTAAAGGGGAAGTGTCAAAAGAACAGTACACCTTAGAGGATTTTAAGGAGCGACTAGCGTATCAAAATATAGTAGAGTATCTTATCGACAAAGAAGGACAGACAACGGAGATTGAATATAAAGGAGAAGTCTTACATTTTCATTTAGTTAGCAATGAAATTAGTCTTGTATTAGACGAAAATATTTTATTTGATAGACCAAAAATTATGTATGTTCCCTCTGATCGAAATTTGATTAGTGCTGTTGATAATGTTCGTACACTAACAGGTTTACCTCGTACGCTTTATACTTTTGCTGATGAGTTTTTTAAAGCGGTTGACAAAGTAGAAAAAGAGAGTGTATTGCCTATTAATAACGTTGCATTTGAATATGACAGTAGTAATAAAAAATCCTTTATCAAAGAAGAGGATTATAAACTAAAATTATCAAGTGCTTCTAGTGGTTTCCAAGCATTAGTTCCTTTGTATATTGTCTCGTCCTATCTTTCTAAATTAGTCAAAGAAGTACAAGGAAAGCAAGAATTAGATTTCTTTCGCAACAGTGATTATTTTAGTATAGATGATAAAATAAGATTAGAAAAGGAGTTAAATCAAGAAATTATCAAGGCATCGGGGTTTGAAAATAAGGATATAAATCAGACTTTGGTTCGAGAACTGGATCTGTCTTATATCAGTAGATTGGAATCAGTAAAAAATAGAATCTTTAAAAAATATATTTACTCTTATTTTTTCAATATAGTAGAAGAGCCCGAGCAGAACTTGTACCCTACCTCACAACGAAAAATAGTCAATAGTTTAGTGGAGTTTACCAATGATTTACCCAAAAATAAATTAGTGATAACCACACATAGCCCCTATTTAATTAACTATCTTACTTTAGCTGTTAAGGCACAACAAGTCGCGAGTTTATTTAAAGAGGGAGATAAAAAATTACCAAAAATTTTTGAGATAGTTCCAGCGAAGTCTTTATTGCTTGGAGAGGATTTAACGGTATATGAATTGAGTGAAAAAGACGGTAGTATTTCAAAATTAGAGACCTATAACGGAATTCCTTCAGATGAGAACTGGTTAAATAGTGAATTAGAGGAGTTTAATGAATTGTTTATGGATTTGTTAGAAATTGAAAACAAGAAACGCAATGGATAGTTTTGACGATTTTAGGATGTGTTCCCGTTCTACTAATGAATTATTTGGACTATGTGACGATAATCAGTTTAATATGGAGCCAGCCTATTTAGATGAAAGAAATGAAGAAACGTGGATTGCTACTGTACACAATCTATATGAAGAAGAAGTTTTCTTTTACCCTATCGATCATTGTAATTTAATTCCTCGTTTAGCAGACGGAAGTGAACCTAAGCAGTGTGATGGGCTTTTAAAGTTTAATGAAAGTATTGCTTTTGTTGAATTAAAAAGCAGAGCAGGTAGAAAATCGAGGCAATGGATTGACAAAGCAGAAGAGCAATTAAGGGTGTCGATTGATTATTTTAGGCAATTTGAATTTATTTCCTCCATACCCGATAAACGTGCGTATGTTGTTAACAATAAAAGACCTAAAGTACATAGTTCGCAAGCAATGAGAGCGGAAAGATTTGAGAAAGAAACCGATTTCTTATTGAGAATAAAAGCTGATATTTTTACAGATGAAAGTTAAAATAAAGAGAAGTAATGACAATAGAAGGTATTTGCGTAAGTAAATGCCTTTTTTTGTTCTCTTCTCCCCTATTTATCTTCGAAACAAAGCAAAAAATAGTACTACTTGTATAATGAAGACCGCGTAAAACTTCAGTTTAAAACTCTGTTTGGCGTTTTTGTGGCGCAAATGTCTCATCGCGAACCACCCTCCTACACTACCACCCAAAAAGCAGAGCGTTAGCAGGTTTTTTTCTGAAATTCTATTCTTGTGTTTAATCGCTCGCTCTTTGTCTATCTTGAACATAGAGAACGTGATATAGTTGATGGCGAAAATGTAAAAGAATAAAAACTTCATCTCATTTATTTATTGGCGCAAAGGTAGTATTTTAGCTATTCTTAAAATAATATATTATGACGTTGATTCATTTTATTCAACAAGCGGTGGATGCCTCTGTAAAGAGCATTGAAAACACCTTAGCCTTGTTAGATGAAGCCTGTACCATTCCTTTTATTGCTCGTTATAGAAAAGATAGAACTGGAAATTTAGACGAAGTTGCCATTGAGAAAATTGCCAAGTACCGCGATTTATACGTGGGCATTGTCAAACGCAAAGAATCTATTTTAGCTTCCATCGAAGAGCAAGGAAAGTTGACAGCGGAATTGCGTACCAAAATTGAGCAGAGCTTTGATTTAGTTGAGATTGAAGATTTGTACTTGCCGTATAAAAAAACGCGTAAAACCAAAGCAGATACTGCTCGAGCTTTAGGGTTAGAGCCTTTAGCGAAGGTGATCATGGCACAAAATGCTAGCGATATTGCGTCTATTGCACGAAAGTACGTGACCAAGGACGTAGCAGATGAAGAAAAAGCCATTCAAGGTGCCTGTGATATTATTGCAGAGTGGATTAACGAGCATTTGTATATTCGCAAAGCCTTGCGTAGAAAGTTTCAACGCGAGGCAGTTGTGGGAACTAAAGTCGTAAAAGCTAAAATAGAAGAAGAGGGAGCTCAGAAATTTGAGCAGTATTTTGATTGGTCTGAGCCTTTGTATAAAATGCCTGCTCATCGACTTTTAGCGGTATTGCGCGCAGAAAAAGAGGGCTATATCCGCATGAATATTGCCGTAGATAAAGAAGCGTCCACTCAATTTATCGAACAAACGATTATTAAAGGCAAGGGCGATGCTGTACCTTACTTACAGAAGGCCATTGCAGATAGTTATAAGCGCTTATTAGAGCCTGCCTTGTCCAACGAAGTATTAGGAGAAGCAAAAGCCAAGGCAGATGCCAATTCAATAGCAGTATTCTCAGATAATTTAGCCCAGTTGTTGTTGGGTGCACCTTTGGGTGAAAAGCGCATTTTGGCGATTGATCCAGGGTATAAAACAGGGTGTAAAATCGTTTGTTTGGATGAAAATGGCAATTTGTTGTACAACGAAACCATTTACCCACATCCACCGCAAA
This sequence comes from Myroides fluvii, assembly GCF_009792295.1. Taxonomy (NCBI): domain Bacteria; kingdom Pseudomonadati; phylum Bacteroidota; class Flavobacteriia; order Flavobacteriales; family Flavobacteriaceae; genus Myroides; species Myroides fluvii. The sequence continues at coordinate 1,453,628 of NZ_CP039934.1, forward strand.
AAGACAGTGTTCTTGCGATGAAAAAAGTGCGCTCTATGGTCAATTCATACCGCATAGAAGCCATTGCTATTGGAAATGGTACAGCGTCAAGGGAAACGGAATTCTTCATTAAAAAAATAGCCTTTGATAAACCCGTACAAGTATTTGTGGTGAATGAAGCAGGAGCATCGGTATATTCAGCTTCTAAAATTGCAAGAGAAGAATTTCCCAATTACGATGTTACCGTCAGAGGTTCAGTTTCAATTGGTAGACGATTGGCAGACCCACTTGCTGAATTAGTGAAGATTGATCCTAAATCCATTGGAGTAGGACAGTATCAACACGACGTGGATCAAACGCTGTTGAAGAGCGAATTGGATGCGGTGGTGATGAAGTGCGTAAACAAAGTGGGAATTAACCTGAATACGGCGAGTAAATCGCTGTTGAGCTATGTTTCGGGTATAGGAGAGAAAATGGCAGAAAACATCGTTCAATACAGAGCCGAAAACGGAGCGTTTACTTCTCGTGTAGCTTTGAAAAAGGTACCGCGCTTAGGAGAAAAAGCCTACCAACAAGCGGCAGCCTTTATTCGCATAAAAAATGCGGAAAACCCGTTGGATGATTCGGCTGTGCATCCTGAAGCGTATCCCATCGTTCAAAAGATGGCGAAAGACTTAAAAATATCTGTTGATCAATTGATGTCCAATCCAGAAATCATCCGAAAGATTGAGGTGAAACAGTATGAAACGACTGATATTGGTATTTTGACGCTAACAGATATTGTCAAAGAATTGGAAAAACCGGGATTAGACCCACGAAAAGCAGCTAAAGTATTTGAATTTGATCCATCGGTCAAACAAATTGCCGATTTGAAAATAGGACAAGTATTGCCTGGTATTGTGAATAATATTACCAATTTCGGTTGTTTTGTCGATGTTGGAATCAAAGAAAGTGGTTTGGTCCATATTTCACAGCTCAAAGAAGGTTTTGTTTCCGATGTAAACGAAGTGGTAAAGTTACATCAACACGTTCAAGTGAAGGTGGTAGAGGTGGATCAAGCGAAAAAGCGCATCCAATTATCAATGATTTTATAAAAACACAGGAATAAGCACGACTTGGCATAGTCTTTGTTATTCTATTGGTAAGAAAAAGAAAATCTTTTATTCACAACAGAAGGAAGATATTAGGTTAAGTAGTGTTTTTATTATGTTTTATAAGTGAGGCGCCCGTTAAACTATCGTTTGACGGGTGCTTTTTTTAATGGGGTACAATAAAAAATGCGCCATACTTAGGGTATAGCGCATGTCTGTATCGAGATTCTATTGAATTATTCTGTTTTAGAAGCGTCTTCTTTCGTTGTTTCTTTCTTAGATGTCTGTTGGGCATTTTCATCCTTAGTAGCATCTTTGAATTCTTTGATTCCTGTTCCTAATCCTTTCATCAATTCAGGAATTTTTTTACCACCAAATAACAACAAAATTAAGGCAACAATAATGATAATTTGCCATGGTCCAACCATTCCTAAAAAAATATGTAATGAGTTCATATTAATTTGTTTGAAGATTTTAATAAAAACAAATATAGGAAGAAAAACCGATTCCGCTTCAGGTTCAATTCGATTATTTAACTTTTTGACCAATAATATTAACATTATGATGAGTTTAATATGTGAATAAAAGCAAAAAAGAGAAGAAGTCAACTTTTTTAATGTTTATATTTGTGTAGAAAACAGCTGATTTATGTCTAAGAAAGGACTTCAATGGAAAAAGTGGAAGAAAAGACTTCTTGATAAATATAGGGTAGTAGTGGTAAATGATCGCACATTTGAAGATGTGAGTTCGTTTAAGTTAAATCTCTTGAATGGGGTTGGTGCTGCGACGACTATGGTTTTTTTATTACTCGTTTCCAATGTCATTTTATTGCTTGTAACACCATTAAAAGAATATATTCCAGGATATTCATCGGCTGAATTGAAACAAAAGGCGGTGGATTTGGCCTTGCAAGTAGATTCTCTCGAATCGGAAATCAAGAAAAATGAACATTATGTAGCGGCAGTGAAACGCGTGTTACTAGGGGATATCGAAATTACCTCAGCTAGTGTTGATTCTTTGATGAAAACGGAAACTCCACTCGATGCAATTGTGCATACTCAACCCAGTGAAAAAGATTTGGAATTGCGTGAATATGTCCGATTAGAGGATAAGTATAACATTTTTACCAATGCCGAAGCTAGAGTTAATACCGTACTTTTTGCACCGATTGAAGGAACAATAGTCCGCAAATACGATCCGAAATCTACTCATTTTGGCCTTGATTTTACCGCTGCTAAAAATGCGATGGTGAAATCGGTAGCTAAGGGAACGGTTATTTTTATTGACTGGACAATTAATGATGGTTATACTGTAATTGTATTGCATGAAGAGGGGGTTAGTTCTGTTTACAAGCACTTGTCTTCGCTGACAAAAAGTAGGTACGAAACAGTACAAGCAGGCGATGTATTAGGATTGTATAATCAGGAAGAAGTCAAAGCAAAAATGAGCCAACCTTATCTGCATTTCGAATTGTGGAAAGATAACTATCCCTTAGATCCTACTTTATTTATTGATTTAGAATAAAAATTATGTCTATAAAATCTTTTGGAGCGAAGATATTTGCTTCGATTATTCACAAGAAAACACAAAAATGGCTCAAGAATCCAGCGCAAACTCAAGCGAGGGTTTTAGCTGGTTTAATCGAACAAGCCAAGCATACTGCTTTTGGAAAGGATCACGATTTTACAGTGATCACCAATGCGAAAATGTTTGCTCAACACGTACCTATTCGCGATTATGAAGGATTAAAACCCTATGTAGACCGCGTGGTAAAAGGGGAAGAAGATGTGCTGTGGAAAGGGAAACCGCTTTATTTTGCTAAAACTTCAGGAACGACATCGGGAGCAAAATATATTCCCTTGACAAAAGAGTCGATGCCCTATCATATTGAAGCAGCCCGAAATGCTATTTTAGCCTATGTACATGAAACAGGTATTGCTGATTTCGTAGAGGGGAAAATGATTTTTTTACAAGGTAGTCCTATTTTAGAGCAAAAGAATGGAATTAACTTAGGTCGACTATCAGGTATTGTAGCGCATTATGTTCCTGCTTATTTGCAAAAGAATAGATTGCCAAGTTGGGAAACAAATTGCATCGAGGATTGGGAAGCAAAAGTGGATGCCATTGTTGAAGAAACAGTGAACGAAAATATGACGGTAATTTCCGGAATTCCAAGTTGGGTACAAATGTATTTTGAACGTCTGAAAGCGAGAGAGGGCAAGGGAGTAGGAGAGATCTTTAAGAAGTTTAACTTATTTATCTATGGGGGAGTTAATTATGAGCCATATCGCGCTAAATTCGAACAATTAATTGGAAGAAAGGTTCCTTCTATTGAGTTGTTCCCCGCTTCAGAAGGATTCTTTGCTTATCAAGATTCGCAAAGAGAAAAGGGATTGTTGTTGTTGTTGAATGCTGGTATTTTTTACGAATTCATCAAGGTAGAAGAATTCCTGGCGGATAGTCCTCGAAGATATACCATTGGAGAGGTGGAATTGGGGATTAATTATGTTCTGATTATTTCAACTAATGCGGGATTGTGGGGATATAATATTGGAGACACGGTTCAATTTGTCAGTTTAAAACCGCATCGCATTGTTGTTTCAGGACGAATCAAGCATTTTATTTCCGCTTTTGGTGAACATGTGATTGGAAAGGAAGTAGAAACAGCACTACAACAAGCGATGGAGGGTACAGGAGTACAAGTGAATGAATTTACAGTAGCGCCTCAAATTACTCCTATGGAAGGATTGCCTTATCACGAGTGGTTTATTGAATTTGGTCAAGAACCAGAGGACATGGATACCTTTGCCTTGCGCATTGACGATGCCTTGCGCAAACAAAATGTGTATTATGACGATTTGATTGTCGGGAAAGTACTGCGCAACTTGGTCATTCGATCAGTCGAAAAAAATGGCTTTCAAGCGTATATGAAACGCATAGGAAAGTTAGGAGGACAAAATAAATTGCCAAGATTGAGCAATGATCGAATCATTGTTGATCAATTAAAGATAGAATAAGTAGGAAATAAAAATGGAAGACTATGAGAGAGATTAAAAATATTTCAAGAACACGCGCACAAGTATCTTCAGCTGCTATTGAGCGCATTTACATTACCATGCGCCATTTGTTTAACCGAGGGTTTTACAAACCCATGGGGGTGTCGGGAGATACGCTTAGAGAAGCATTATTAGAGTTGCGCCCTGAAATATATGGCACAATTGCAGAGGAAAAAGTTGAATTAGATGGATTACTCTATGTAATTGAACGCCTTCCGATCGGAATTGAAGAATGTAGATATATTAATTTAACCTCAGATGAAGGGTATTCTTTTTCGCATTTTCAGGCGTTAGTTCCTCCGAAAAGAAGACGAAACTGTTACCGAATTGATGAGGAGCAAATGAATATTGAAATCACAAGAGGACGTTCAGATATTTATGACGTTTTAACGCATTTGACTTTCATCTTTATCGAATCACATAAAATTAAAAATAGAGTTTTAATTGATGAAGAGGGACATGTGACACGTGATTGGAAAAAAATTGAATTAGCAGCCAAGCAAACAGAAGCATTAGAGCTACAAGAGAAAGAAGTGACGATGTCTCATTTGGCTAACGTGTTAGGTCGATCATTTGCCGAAGTTTTAGCGGTGTACGAAAAATTTGCTATTCCCGAAAATCCGGATCGCTTCTTGGATGTGATTTATTGGTTGGGCAAACTAGCCATTGAGGAAGAAGTGGACAATAACAAGCGAACGATTACGTTTAGCCCTTTGTTGCGCGAGCGATTAGGACATCATATTTACGGTGAAATCTGGTCGAACCGAATCAAAGAGGTTTTGGTAGAAAAAGGATTGTTAGAGCGACCTATTCACATCATTAGTGCGAATATGCACAGCGTGATGAACTCTATTTTTGCACCTTATGTCATGCAGGGAGAAATCGAAGTTTCTGAGGAAGTAGAGATTTATGAGGAATTGAGTAAACCCGAAAACAAAGCGCTACGCAATTTAGTGAGAGAGCGTGCAGAGAAAGAGGGAATGGTTTTCTTATCGGATGATTCTGGTACGAATATCGATGTGCAAATTTTTGATACAGCCCAAATTAAGTTTGAGCAAACGAATTTCAAAGGAGCTAACTTTGAGAAAGAACACCCCGTAATTATTGTGATGGATTATGCTTTCGGAGAACAAGCCTATGAAACTATTGATGAATTGTTGAAGCCCTATAAGAAACAAATTCGCTTAAATGTAGAGTCTGTTTCGATTATGGGAAAAGCGGGTATTTTAGAAGGAGGAAAAGGCGATATTATGATTCCTTTTGCCCATATTAACGAAGGAACAGGAGATAACTATCCCTTTGATAATGAATTAACGGTAGATCTATTTGAAAATCAAGGCATTCCAGTGGTTGGCGGTACGATGGTTACCGTATTGGGAACTTCTTTACAAAACAAAGACTTATTGAAGTTTTTTCACGATTCTACTTGGGGGGTAATTGGACTAGAGATGGAAGGAGCTCATTATCAAAAAGCCATTCAATCAGCCTCTAGAATTCGAAAAAGCATCAATCCAGAAGTAAAAGTAAGATATGCATATTATGCCTCTGATAACCCACTAGAAACGGGAAGTACTTTGGCTTCAGGAGGATTGGGAACTACGGGAGTGAAACCAACGTATTTGATTACCATAAAAATACTAGAACAAATTTTCAATAGTAACTAAATTGAAAGAGATAATACACAACCACTTTATGCAAATAGAGTGGTTTTTTTGTGACTATATGCGATGAATAATTGTGAATTAAGTAGTAGTTTTATGAACTTATAATTAAATCACTGAAAATACTAGGATGAAAAGCAAGGACAAAAATGAAAATGATCTAAGCTTATTTGATTTAGGTCACTTTGTAGCGCATAATGTTTTTAAAATTTTAAACTATTTAAAAAAAAATGGAATTTATCTTGGGATAATAGTTGCTCTAGGTTTTGGGGCGGGTTATTATTTAGATAAGAAGCAGCGTGATAAAGCTCAATCCGGCCAAACTATTGTAGAAAACAATCAGCTTATAATAAAGAAACAATCCGTTGTGGTATTTAATTATAACTCAATTTCCGCAGTGAGAGAATGGGTGGATCAATTTTTGCAAGATGACAAATGGAAAGAAGCGGGGTTAAAAGAGGTACATATTGAAGGTGTAAAGGAAGGGGCTACACTGCATCTTGAAAAAGATTTGCTCTTTGGGGAGGAGAATCAAAGCGAAACTGAATTGATTTCTAATGGGTTTCATTACTATACGTTTGAAGTTATAGCAGAGCATAAATTTGACTTTCAGCTATTTTGGAAGGAGTTATCTCAAAAAATAGATAAGACCCCTTATTTCGCTAAACAAAGAGATCAACATCATGCCTTTTTGGAGCATCGACAAGTAGAAATTACTAATAGCCTTAAAAAACTAGAAACTCTTTTTGAAAGAGAAACCATTGCTCCGGAGGCTTTAATTGCTGTAATTAACACCAAAAAAATATTGGGAGAGGAGTTAATGAACGTTCAAAGAGAAGCGCTTGAAACAGAAACTATTTTGTACGAAGTCTATGAGATGAATATAACAGATAAGTTTACGGACGATGCGAACTATAATCCCACTAAGATATATCTTAAGAAAATTCAATTTCCACTTGTAGGATTGGTTTTATTTTTTCTAATACAATGGATTTGGGTTATCAATAGAAAATATACTAAAAAATAGTTGCTAATATGGAGGTAAAAACGACAGCTTTACTCGGTTGTTTTATTATAGAACCCAAGGTATTCACAGATAGTAGAGGTTATTTTTTTGAAAGTTTCAATCAAGGTGTATTTGAAGCGATAACAGGGGTTACGGTAAACTTTGTACAAGATAATCAGTCGTATTCAAAAAGGGGAACGTTAAGAGGCTTACACTTTCAGGAAGGCCCATTTCAACAAGCTAAATTAGTTCGCGTTATTCAAGGTGAAGTATTGGATATTATTGTTGACTTAAGGAAAGATTCGTCAACCTATGGACAGCATTTAGCAATTGTGTTAAACGACAAAGAGCATAAACAGTTATTTGTGCCTAAAGGTTTTGCTCATGGATTTTTGGTTCTCAGTGAAACAGCTATTTTCGCCTATAAGTGTGATAATTATTATAATAAAGAAGCAGAAGGAGGCATGCTGTATAATGATCCTGCATTAGCGATAGCATGGCCCAAATTAGATCAATCGTATATTATTTCAGAAAAAGATTTAGTACTTCCTCCTTTTAACGCTATTAATCCTCTATGATACACGTTCTTGTAACTGGAGCAAATGGCCAAATGGGACAGGCTTTGCAATCCATCGGACATCAATTCCCAACTATTCGTTTTGTGTTTTTATCAAAGCAGGACTTGGATATTCTGAATATAGCAAGTTGTTTGGCCGTTTTTGAGATACATCAGCCTACTATTTGTATTAATTTTGCGGCATATACCAATGTAGAAAAAGCAGAGGAGGAATGCGAATTAGCCTACCAAGTAAATGCTGAAGCATGTAAAAATCTAGCAGAAGCCTGTTTAACGTACGATGTGACGTTACTCCACATTTCTACTGACTTTGTATTTGATGGTGAAAAAACAGAACCTTATACTGTAACAGATAGCCCTAATCCAATTAATGTGTATGGGGCATCTAAATTGAAAGGGGAACAGTATATTCAAGCGATGATGGAGAAATACTATATTGTTCGAACATCTTGGGTGTATTCTGAATTTGGGCATAATTTTCGCAATACGATGCTGAAATTAGCGGAAACTAACTCAGAAATTAATGTAGTTGATGATCAAATAGGATGCCCTACACAAGCCCTAGAGGTAGTTCACTTTGTTGTGCAGTTAATCTTAGATAATGAAGCATTTGGCTTGTATCATTATCGCGGTGAAAGATGTTGTTCCTGGTATGATTTTGCGCTTTCTATTTTTGAAAAAGAAAAAATTAAGATACAAGTTAATCGCATAAGCTCAAAAGACTATTTAAGTAAGGCGAAAAGACCAAAGTATAGTGTGTTAGGATGAAATACTTTTTATTATGAATCGGTTGAAGTTATTTTTAAAAGAAAAGAATTTTAAAGTTTTAGTAGGTAATTTTTTATCCTTAACAGTACTTCAAGTTTTAAATATTCTTTTGCCTTTTTTGACAATTCCTTATTTGTTTCGAGTAGTAGGAGTTGAGAAATTTGGATTAATAAGTTTTGCTTTAGCTTTTGTTACTTTCTTTCAAATCGTAATCGAATATGGTTTTAATACCATTTCAACACGTGATATTTCTATTGTATCTCACGATAAGAAAGCGGTGCAACAAACCTTTAATGAAGTACTCTCCACCAAACTTTTTTTACTTACGATCTTAACACTTGTGTTTGTAATGGTCATCTTCGGAATTCCAAAATTTCGAGCAGATATACTTGTTTACTTATTTACCTATATTATGGTAATTGGCCAAGTATTATTTCCTATATGGCTCTTTCAAGGGTTGCAACAAATGAAATACATAACGTATATCAACGTAGTATTTAAAACATTGTGTACGCTTTTGATTTTCGTTTTAGTTAAACATGAAAGTCAGTATTATTATGCTCCATTATTAACTTCTCTCGGCTTTGTATTAAGTGGTATTGCTTCGTTGTGGGTGGTTAAAAAGAAATTCGATATTCATTTTTCATTTTGTACGTTTGAACAAGTAAAAACTCAACTTAATAAAGCGAGATATTTATTCTTATCAGAATTTCAAATTGCCTTAATTGCCAATGCGAATGTATTGATTATCGGTTTTTTATTAAATGCTACGGCAGTAGGGTATTATGCTACGGCAGAAAAAGTAATTCGCGCCGTTTCTAATCTGCAAGCACCGATTATTAATGCTTTTTATCCGTATATCTCTAAATTAATGCAAGAGAATAAAATGAAAGCGAATCAATATATTAAAAAGTTGGTTAAATATGGTGGTTTGGTTGATGTTTTGGGACTTATTGTGCTATTTATTTTGTCAGAATTCATCTTTAAACTTCTGTTTGGCGATCAAACAGAGGAGAGTATTTTAGTGTTTCGTATTATGATAGCATTTCCTTTGTTGTCTTTTGTAGATCAATTATTTGGTAAACTTGTACTACTCACAAATAACAAGGAAAACTTATTTTTTAAGATTTTCTTTTATACTTCTATTGTAAGTGTTGTCTTGTGCGTGGGGTTAACGTATAGTTTTGGTTTCGTTGGTACAGCAATCGCAAGTACAATTGCTCAGCTCATATTAGCATTGGGGATGTGGTATTATGCTAGACCCTATTTAAATTCGTGATTATGGCACCTAAAGTAAGTATTATAGTTCCGGTATACAATGGAGAAAAGTTCATTAAAAGAACGTTAGCATCCATTTTAGATCAGTGTTTATCATCAATTGAAGTTATAGTAATCAATGATGGTTCAACGGATCGAACACTTGAGGAAATCGCTACGCTAAAAGATCAGCGTTTACGTGTTATTTCAAAAGTAAATCAAGGTGTTAGTTCCGCTCGTAATTTGGGGATTAAAGAAGCTACTGGAGCCTATATTGGTTTTGTTGATGCGGATGATCGTATTGCAAAAGAATTGTATGAGGAATTATACAACGCTTCAGTAGAAAAAAAGGTAGATGTCGTAGTTAGCGGGCTTTTAATTGAAAAAAACGGCGCATTTATTCATAAAGAATCGCTCTTACAACCAAACAAGATCTATTCAAACGCAGATTTTAAAAACGAAGTTTTAGTTCGCTATTTATCAGTAGAAAACTTAGATCTCTTGTCTGTAGTTAATAAGATTTATAAAAGAAGCTTTCTGCTTAAGTATTCTATTTTATTTGATGAAACACTTGCCTTAGAAGAAGATGGGATGTTTAATCTGGCTGTTTACACCCAGATGGATACGCTGTTAGGTATTCCTTATCAGGGGTATTATTATTTAGAGAATGCTTCAAGTGCTACACGAGATTTTGTAAACAATGATATAATCGATAGGCTTGTTCAGAAATTCAACTACGACTATCCAGAAAGTATTCAACAAGGGTTTAGTCATGCTGAAATTAGGTCGTTTAAATCATCACGATTGATTTATAGTATTTGTTTTATCCTTTTTAGCTTATCCAAGTATAAGATGTCCAGAAAGGATAAAAATAAGTTTATTGATACGATAATGAATGAACCTGTTGTTCTGTTGGCCGCTCAAAATCTCAATGCACATTATGTTAGGCAAAGCTCAAAATTTGAACGAGTTATCGCATCGTTTATCAAACAAGATAGAAGGTTTATGATCAAAGCATTGGTTGCCGTATTGACGATCATTCAAAAAATGAAATTGATGGATTTAATCAGAAAATTAAATTAAGTTGCCGATGGATTTGCGTAAAGTATATGGAGTATTGTTCTTTGTTGGGTTATTCTTTCTACCATTTAATAGTATAGAAGGATATCCGATATTGAGTATTTTAAAAAAGGAAGGAAGTGCTTACTTCTGGATCCCCGCTATTTTACTTTTACTGAGTAGTTTTTTTGTGCTGAGAAAAACAATAGTACTACCACTACTTACAAAATCGTATAAGATTCTGCTTGTATTCTTTGTCTTTTGTGTGCTTACAGTGCTATTAAATATCGAAGATGTTAGACAGGATTTCTATAAACAGAAATCGGGAATGTATATGTTTTTCGTTAATTATTTCATGTTGCTGTTCTCTGGCATTGGCTTAGTCGTCTTCGTTCAGAATGCCTGCAAAGGAATGAAAGTAGAATCCATTTTTCGCATAACTCGAAGGGTACTATTGGGGTCGTTTCTCTTTGTGTTTTTTTACGCTTTGATTCAGCTCTTAATCTTGAGATTCAAGGTTTTTAGTTTAGAATCGATATTCTATTTACTGGATTATCTTCCTTTTGTCCATGGACATTTGTTTTATAATACTACGCGATTAAACTCCGTTTCATTTGAAGTGCCCGCATTGGGAACCTATCTTATCTTTATCAATGGATGGATGTTTAGTTATATTTTTACCCATCGAAGCAAATGGCGCTTTTTGCCTTTTTTGATGGTGCTATTTTTGATCTATTTTAGTGGAGCACGATCTGCTTTGGTATCGATTTTACCTCAATTACTTGTTATGTTGTGGTTCTATAAGCCTTGTCAAATTTTCATAAAAAAGAATGGAGCCTTTCTACTAAAAACAGGGGGGATTATCCTATTGATATTCGTTGCATGGAAAGGAGAACGTATCGTCAATAAAATCAATGAAACAAGTCTTGAAAAAGTTGTGGGTACAAGTATTTCCAATAAAAGTAGAATTGGTATGCAAGTAGCTTCATTACAAGTTTTCTGTGATTCTCCTCTGTATGGTGTTGGTTTAGGCCAAGAAACGTATAGTAAAATCAAATATTATCCTGAATGGGCAATGAAGGATAACTATGAATTTAGAGAAATGTATTTGAATGAGGAAGATCGCATGTATCCTCCTTCTTTCAATTTATATACTAAACTACTAGCAGAAACTGGAATCATTGGCTTTTTGCTATTTATATGGTTTCTATTCACAAGTACCAAAGAAAACTATTCCTTAGTCATGCAGGCTGTAGGTACCTATCGTATCTTTGCGCAAACGTTGCTTATAACTTTGGTCGGGTTAATTGTGAACTGGGGACAAAATGATGACTATATGTTGTATGGCTTCTGGATTAGCTATGCTTTTTTATTAATATTGATAAAAAATAAATTGGAACATGAGTAAGATAAGTATATCCGTGGTAATTCCTTGTTATAATTGTAGTGATACAATACAAGTATGTGTCGAAAGTGTTTTTGTTCAAAGCTACCCAGCTTATGAGGTAATTTTGATTAACGATGGATCGAGTGATCAAACCTTGGAGCGATTATATGAGATACAAGAGTATTATCAGAGTGAGCATACAAAAATAACCGTACGGACACAAACCAATCAGGGACCTTCTGTTGCCCGTAATGAAGGGATCAATTTTTCAACAGGAAATTGGATTGCTTTTCTTGACTCAGATGACGTATGGCACAAGGATAAATTGTTGAAACAAGTTGAAGTCCTCCAGATGTATCCTGAGGCCCTAGTTATTGGTGGAGAAAAAGGGAAGTTTGCGTCTGCTTTATCACTGGAGCATGTCGCGAAGATTAACTTTGCTAAACTAGGTTTTAAAAACTATTTTTTGACTTCCTCTTCTATGGTTCTAAAAGAACAGTTAGGAGAAGTTCGTTTTAATGTGCATCAAAAGCACTCGGAAGATTACCGTTTCTTTTTTGATGTACTAAGCCTAGGAGGATATGGCGTTTGTATTTTTGAAAATTTATCGTGCAGTATTTCCAATAAGAGAGATTTTGGAGATTCAGGTTTATCAGGGAACATCTATAAAATGCAAAAAGGAGAATTGTCTAATTATAAATATTTGTATAGTAAGAAGTTGCTTACTTTTTCTGAGTATATGTTTTTTTGCACTTTCTCAAATTTAAAATTCGTGAGAAGATTCCTACTCTCTACACTATATAATTTAAAAAAATAAGGCAAGGTTTTTGTGCAGTAATACCTTAAAATAGACTAGTATGAAAGAAAAAATAAGAATGGCAATAGGAAATACACTCCTCTTTACCTATATCGCTTTTCTAGTGTTTGGTTTTAAAATTGTAAACTTAGCTCTGGTAGGTGTTTTAGTGTTTTTCTTGAGTACTTTTAAATACAATAAAGCACAAGTTAGCCATCATCTGAATGAGAATAAGAAAATCTATATTGTTTTGCTGGCATTAATTAGTTTTCAGTTTATTCACGGGATGTTTTTTCAAGATTTACATGAAAAGCGATTTGGTCTTTTACCTCTTTTATTTGGTTCTGCTATTGTTTTGCTCTGGGTTGCAGACATTCGAAAAATACTCTACATTTATTTGACCTGTCTAGTTTTATTGGTAGGTAAAGGGGGGTATAATATATTGACCTATTATTTAACAACAGATTATTTTACGATTAATAGTGGGGGCCATATTGACGCTATGTTGGTGGTGGCTCGTCCTTATTTAGGGTTTATGCTAAACATCGGTATTCTCCTTTGTATTTACTTGTACCAAATACAAAAGAAATATAGGGTATATTATTTATTCTTAAGTGTGTTTTTCTTTGCCTATCTAGTGTTTATTGGCAATAGAATGCAGGTTGTCTCTTTGTTGCTTTTGGCGCTCTTGTATTTTGTGTTTTATATGAAAGCAAATGGAAGTAAAAAAATACTCAGTTTACTAGTTTTAGGAATTTCTGTTTTTTTGTTGTTTACGTATACTTCTACATTGAAAGAACGCTTTGAAATGGACTCATTTACTTCGTTAGACCATTTGTTTTCGCGATTAGAGAAGAAAGAACCCCGTGTTTTAATATGGAAATGTGCTTGGTCTTTTACGCAAGAATCGTCGTTTCAACCACTCTATGGATTGGGAAAGGTAGAAACGATAGATCGTCAATTAGCGGCTTGTTATGAAGATAAAACGAAGGATAATCCCATGCGGGGCTATTTTTTAGATGCCTTGTTTAATACCCATAATCAATTTCTCGAATATTATGTATTAACAGGTATTGGAGGTATTAGTCTTTTACTTCTTTTCTTTGGTTTATTAGTCGCAAAAGTGAAGCGTTATTTTATCCCCATGGCACTATTGTTGTCTTTATTTAATTTTTGTTTGGTCGAGAATTTATTTAATAGGCAATTGGGGGTGTATTTATTCGGATTTGTATTAACTCTAATCTTGTTTATTTACAGTGAAAATAAGAAAGTAAAATCAATTGCTTAGGAGCGATAGATTAAAAGTAGCTCGCTTAAATTCTGATCCTTATTGAATTTCGCTTGGCAATTTGAATAGGCTTTTTCGCCTAAAGCACTTCTATATTTTGGGTTTTCCAGTTGTTCTAAAATAGGATGTAAATCAGTAGCTTGGGTAAATAAAAAACCATTGGTATGAGGTTCAACAATGTCGTTGTTTCCAATAACATCTGTCGCTAGAATGGGTTTTCTAAAGGCCATGGCTTCGAGTACAGCAATAGGCAATCCCTCCCAAAGCGAAGTTTGCATATAAACATCCAATTGGTTTAAGTAAGGAAATACTTCTGTGTTATTGGTAAACCAACCTGAAATTTTAATATTCGGTGCCGTCAAGAGATGACGTAGCTCCCCATCGCCAATCCAAATAAATTGATGTTGTGGAAACAACAAAGCAACGTCATTAAAGAGCGTCGGGTTTTTTTGATAGGAGATTCTTCCAATTGTTCCAATAACTAATGGAGAACCTGTATTTTCTTTTTCGCGGTAATGTTGATTGAGCTGATGCAAATCAATTCCATTTCGAACAAGAAGCGCTTTTCCAATCTTTTGAGCAATTTTAAATTCAGTATCACCACAGGCAATTGTGGTTCCACCAAAAATTAGTTGAGTTAGTTTTTCGATGCCATAAAAGAGTTTTTGCTTTACAGAAGAGATATCTTGACGCAAAAACGAATATCCATGAGGCGTATAGTAAACTTTAGGCTTGAAAGGAAGCATAAAGCTCGCCCATCTGCCGATAACACCTGCTTTAGAAGAGTGCAAATGAATAACATCGGGTGTTAACTGCTTCAGTGTACGTCTTAACTCAAAAGTAGAGCGAAGATCTTGTATAGGTCTAAGTTCTCGTTCCATTTCAAGCGGTATTAGCCGAATGGAAGAAGGAAAATCTTGGTCTATTTGGTCTTGTGTAATTTCTTTTCTTTTGTTACTGTATATTATATAGGTTTCAATATCAGGATGTTGGCTAAAAAACAAAGCCAAATCTTTAAAATAGGAATACACACCTCCTCCAAAAGACTCTACAATATGGATAATTCGCATTAGCAATCTAAATTTTTAAGGACAAATTTAGTTTATTTATTTAGGATTTGTAAAATCAATAAGGAACAATTCTTAGAATTGAGAAAGTTCCTTAACTTTGTGTGAAATGAAAAATAGGATGAAACGCATTTTAATAACAGGAGCAGCAGGTTTTTTAGGATCACATTTATGTGACCGTTTCCTCGCAGAGGGATTTCACGTCATCGGTATGGACAATTTAATCACCGGAGACTTAAAGAATATTGAACACCTGTTCTCAGAAGCGCATTTTGAATTTTATCATCACGATGTAACTAAATTTGTGCACGTTCCAGGTGAGCTAGATTATATCTTACACTTTGCTTCACCAGCTAGTCCTATTGATTATTTAAAGATACCGATTCAAACGCTTAAAGTAGGTTCTTTGGGAACACATAACTTGTTGGGACTCGCGCGAGTGAAAAATGCGCGTATTTTAATTGCTTCTACCTCAGAAGTATATGGGGATCCGTTAGTTCATCCCCAAACGGAAGAGTACTACGGCAATGTAAATAGCATTGGACCAAGAGGTGTATATGATGAAGCGAAACGCTTCCAAGAATCGATGACGATGGCCTACCATACGTTCCACGGGTTGGAGACTAGAATCGTGCGTATTTTTAATACGTATGGTCCCCGCATGCGATTAAACGACGGACGCGTGATTCCCGCGTTTATCGGACAAGCCTTAAGAGGAGAAGATTTAACCGTTTTTGGCGATGGGAGTCAAACGCGCTCTTTCTGTTATGTAGATGATCAAGTAGAAGGAATCTATCGATTGCTATTATCTGATTATCACTTGCCGGTTAATATTGGTAATCCTGAAGAAATTACGATTTTGGATTTTGCTCAAGAGATCATTCGCTTAACCAATAGCGGACAAAAAATAATTTACAAAGATTTGCCAATAAACGACCCTTTACAACGTTGTCCTGATATAAGCAAAGCTAAAACAATTTTAGGGTGGATGCCCAAAATCGATAGAGCAGAGGGAATGCAGTTCACATTGGATTATTTCAAAGCTTTCACAGCGGCTGATTTAGCAAAAGAAGAGCATAAAGATTTTTCAAATTACATTTATTAATGAGTAAAAAAGCAGGTAGGTATTCTTACTTAATACGCCCATTAACTGCGTGTATTGATTTAATTACAATTAATGTTATGGCTCAGGTGTGGTTTTCCACATTTACGGAGCAACATCTTCTATTTCATCTTGTATTGTCTATCGGTTGGTTGATTGCTGCCGGACTGAGTGATTACTATGAAGTATACAGGCATACGAGAACCGTTCACGTAGCAGAGAAAATTTGTAAACAATTTGTTTTCCAGTTTATTCTTGTTGCTTCTTATAACGGTATTTTTGATCGATTTGCTGAGGTACGCGATTTGATGGGGTATGGCATTTCTATTTTCATTATCATTTGTACCGTAAAGTTTACCATCTTTTTTCTATTAAAGTACATCCGTAAATTTTTAGGAGGTAATTTTAGAAATATCGTTCTATTGGGAAATGGCAAGGAAATTAGCAATCTAAAATCGGTACTTTTAAAACGAACGGATTTAGGTTATCGCATTAATAATCACTTCTACAACTTAGAAGATGAAAGTTTAGAGGATTTAAAACAGTACTTATCCGATAATATTGTCGATGAACTTTTTATCCAATTTTCATTTACTAAAGAAAAGAATTTCATGGAAATTCTAGAGTTTTCGGATAATAGTATGATAACGGTGCGTTATGTACCCACGCAAAAAGATATTTTAAACAACAATTTAACGATTGAATACTACGATTTATTACCCGTAGTGCCAAGACGCGTTATTCCCTTGGATAAGCCCTATAATAAATTGATGAAACGCCTATTTGACTTGGTCTTTTCTTTCCTAGTGATCGTGTGTGTTTTATCGTGGTTAGTTCCTTTAATCGCCGTTTTGATAAAAAGAGAATCTAAGGGGCCTGTTTTTTTTAAACAAAAGCGAACAGGGCTGAATGATGAAGAGTTTTGGTGTTACAAGTTTAGATCAATGCGCATCAATGACGATAGCGATAAACAACAAGCGACGCGAAATGACCTGCGAATTACCAAAATTGGCGCTTTTTTAAGGAAATCGAGCTTGGATGAGTTTCCACAATTTATCAATGTTTTTTTAGGCGATATGTCTATTGTCGGACCACGACCTCACATGGTTGTACATACTAAAATGTACTCTAAACGAGTAAGTCGTTTTATGTTGAGACACTTGGTTAAACCAGGTATTACAGGAATGGCGCAGACACATGGTTATAGAGGGGAAATTGAAAATGATCGGGATATTATCAATCGATTTAAATACGATCTATTTTACCTAGAAAACTGGTCTATTTTAATGGATTTAAAAATTATTTACCTCACGGTTTACAACGTCTTTAAAGGAGAGGAAAAAGCGTATTAATTGCTTTTCATCAAGTTGTTCTGCTTATTCTTAGTAACTTTTTCTTTATTCGTTTTTTTATAATTATTTTTGATCCATAATAACAAACAACACAAGTAATGAAAATTTTATTATTAGGTTCAGGTGGGCGTGAACATGCTCTTACATGGAAAATGCTACAAAGCCCACTGTGTGAGGCTGTATTTGTAGCACCAGGAAATGCAGGAACAGCTCAGATTGCGCAAAATATCACGATTAACCCCAATGATTTTGAAGCAGTAAAACAAACTGTTTTAACACATCAAATTGATATGGTCGTGGTTGGACCAGAAGATCCTCTGGTAAAGGGAATAGTCGATTTCTTTAAACAAGATGAAACCATTCAACATATTCCGGTGATTGGCCCTTCTAAAGAAGCTGCACAATTAGAGGGAAGTAAAGATTTTGCGAAAGAATTTTTAATTAGACACCAAATACCTACTGCTGCCTATCAAAGTTTTACAAAGGATACGGTAGAAGAAGGAAAGAAATTCCTAGAAACACTAAAAGCACCCTATGTTTTAAAAGCAGACGGATTAGCAGCTGGTAAAGGAGTTGTTATTTTAGAAGATTTGGATGCTGCAAAAGCGGAATTAGCGGATATGTTAGTTGATGCTAAATTTGGTGATGCAAGTTCAAAAGTTGTAATCGAAGAGTTTTTATCGGGAATTGAATTGAGTTGTTTTGTATTAACAGATGGAAAATCATATCAATTACTTCCTACTGCTAAGGATTACAAGCGAATAGGAGAAGGGGATAAAGGACTGAATACAGGAGGTATGGGAGCTATTTCTCCAGTGCCTTTTGCAACGGAAGAATTCTTGAAAAAAATAGAAGATCGCATTGTTATTCCGACGGTAGAAGGAATCAAAAAAGATCAGTTAGACTATAAAGGTTTTATTTTTATTGGAATCATAAAAGTAGGGGACGACCCATTTGTGATTGAGTATAACGTTCGTATGGGAGACCCTGAAACAGAGGTTGTCATGCCAAGAGTACAATCAGATTTAGTTGAGTTATTCCAAGCGATAGCTAAAGAAGAATTAGCCACAAAAACGATTGAATTAGATACGCGTAGTGCAACAACGGTGATGTTGGTGTCAGGTGGATACCCCGAAGCGTATGAAAAAGGAAAAGTAATTACAGGGATTGACCAAGTGGAAGATTCGATTGTTTTTCATGCTGGAACAACACTGAAAAACGGTGAAATCGTGTCTAATGGAGGACGTGTACTTGCCGTGACATCTTACGGAAACTCGTACGAAGAGGCACTAAAAAAATCTTATCAAAATATAGATAAACTAAATTTCGATAAGATTTATTATCGTAAAGATATCGGATTCGATCTTTAAGATAGTTGATTACTTTAGAAATGAGTGGGCTGTAGTGTCTTGTGTATCTTCGTTATTTGATTTAAACAATTGTAATTGTTTTAACCAAAATACAAAGAAGTAGCAAGTAATTAGGATGAAAATCCAAGTAATGATGTTCGCAGTCCACCATTTCTCAAGTTCTAGTTTTGCAAAGAAATCCATTGGGATGAAAAGTATCTTTTCAAACAAGAATCCTAAACCATTAAAAAATGAAGTCATTTTCCTTTATTTTTAAATTAAATAATATTATTTGAATTTTTATCATATTCAGTACGAATACAAAATACCCAAAAGAAACAAATAGTACTACAAAAATATAAAATATATACATGTTAGCAAGTATTTTTAGTAAAACTAGGCCGATTAACTATATCATGCTTACGCTTTTAATCGTAACAGGCTATAGTTTATTTGTAGGATTAGACTCTAGCATTGAATGGACAACTTTTGAAATGATTAAAAGAGGAGCTGTATTACTGTTGCTATTGCTCATGATGTATCTCTCTCAATTTATTGTTTCGAGAAATAGATTGGTCGATGACAGTGCTTATGTACCGCTAATTTTTACCAGTTTTTTATTTGTTTTTCCCACTTCTTTTGAGAATGTAAAAGTTATTATTGCGAGTTATTTTATTCTGCTTGCCTTGCGACGTATCTTATCGCTACATTCATTCAAACAATCAAAAGAGAAGTTGTTAGACGCCTCTTTGTGGATTTGTATTGCTAGTTTATTTCACTTTTGGAGTGTTTTATATTTCATCTTACTGTTCTATGCCATTGCTTTCTTTGGCGCTAAGGATTATCGAAATTGGATTATTCCCTTGGTTTCTTTCTTAGGCGCTTCGATCTTTCTTAGCCTCTATTTACTGATTCGAGAGGAACACTTTGTAGATTGGTGGGCAGAACGTGTACAGTTGAGCTTTGACTTCATGTATTTTGACAATATTTTTCAAAATATCGCGCTGGCGGTATTTGTTTCTATCGCTTTACTTTATTCAGTATCCCAAGCGTTAGCAATTAAAAAGAAACCGTATAATATGCAAAACACCTACAAGAAAATCATACTTTCATTTCTTATAGGTGCTGTAATTTATATTATTTCTGCAGATAAATCGAATGGACTCTTGTTATTTACGTTCTTTCCTTTATCCATACTGGGAGCTAATTATATTGAAAGTATCCCACAGCGTTGGCGAAAAGAAGCCAATGTTTATAGTATTTTTTGCATTGGAGTCTTTTTCTATCTAATGCAATTATTTATTCTATAGTTTTTGGCCATAAGCCAAATCACCTGCATCTCCAAGACCGGGAACGATGTAATTGTGGTCATCTAGCTTTTCGTCTAAAGTAGCAACCCACAAGTGTACATTTGCAGGAAGATTTTCTTCCAAATACTGAATACCCTCTGGAGCTGCAATTACTACAGCCAGGTGTAATTCTTTTGGTTGTTCTTCGGTCATTAATTTATTGATTACCGCAACGAGTGATTGTCCTGTTGCTAGCATGGGATCGATTAAAATTAAAATCTTGTCTTGAAAGGATGGAGCTGCTTGGTATTCAACCAATATTTCACTGGCCTCTCCGTGTTTTCCATGACGGCGGTAGGCTGAAACAAACCCATTCTCAGCATCATCAAAAAAGTTCATAAATCCTGTATGTAAGGCTAATCCTGCACGAAGGATAGAACAAAGAACAACATTGTCTTTAATACAAGTTGTATGTTTAGTTCCCAGAGGAGTCTGTACAGCAATGGCTTTGTAGGGAAGCTTTTTACTCAACTCGTAAGCCATGATTTCTCCAATGCGCTCGATGTTTTTTCGAAAGCGCATACTGTCCTTTTGAATGTTTACATCGCGTAGCTGAGCTAAGAAATGATTTAAAATGCTGTTCTCCTCTGAAATATAGTGAATTTTCATAACGGTATAATTAGTACCATAAAAGTATTAAAACTATATTTGTAAATAAAATTATTCATATGTTTTCAGAATTAGCATTTCCGATATTCGAAGAGAGTATTCGCGATTATCATAAGTACGATAATGTAGATCAACCAATTAGAAATCCATATCCCAAAGATGACATTAAACATTTATTGTATTTAAAAAACTGGATAGATACGGTTCAATGGCATTTTGAAGATATTATTCGCGATCCACAAATTGACCCTGTAGCAGCGTTAGCTTTGAAAAGAAGAATTGATGCTTCCAATCAAGAGCGTACGGATATGGTAGAATACATCGATAGTTATTTCTTAACTAAGTATAAAGATGTAACAGTAAAAACGGGGGCTAAAATTAATTCTGAGAGTCCAGCATGGGCCATTGACCGCTACTCAATCTTGGCGTTGAAAATATACCACATGCGCGAAGAAGCAACAAGACCTGAAGCAACAGAGGAGCACAGAGCTAAATGTCAAGAGAAATTGAATGTTTTATTAGAACAAAAACAAGATTTATCTACGGCAATTGACGATTTATTAAACGATATTGCTCAGGGTGATAAATACATGAAAGTATACAAGCAGATGAAAATGTATAACGACGAGGAATTAAATCCTGTGTTGTATCAAAATAAAAAATAAAAATAGAAGAAGCATATCGAATAGACGATATGCTTTTTTTTATTGGGATATAGACGAGGTTTTTACAGTAAAATCAAAGGAGGAAAATATCATTTTTTTCTATCGTTAAAAAAAATTACTTTTGTTTAGTAAAGCGTGGATTATCACGCTTTTCTTGTTCAAAATAAATCATATTTTAGTGAAAGGTTTAAAACATATTGTCATTTTTAGATTATCGGCTATGGGAGACGTGGCTATGACGGTACCTGTAATTCGAGCGTTAATCGAACAACACCCTAGCATTCGCGTTACAGTAGTTTCGCGTCCTTTTTTTAAGCCTTTTTTTAAAGGTATAGCACGTGTTGAATTTTTGGCCGTAGATGTGAAGAAAAAACACAAAGGTTTTTTGGGTTTACTTCGCTTATACAACGACATTAAAAGATTAAAACCCGATTATTTTGCTGATTTTCACAATGTATTGCGCGCGCAAATTGTGCGAACCTTGTTTAAACTCTCGGGGATACCAACTGCGGCGTTAGATAAAGGAAGAGCTGCTAAAAAAGAATTAACTCGTGCGGAAAACAAAGTGTTTAAACCCGTGCAGACCATGGGGGAAAACCACGTAGAAACCCTTCAAAAACTGGGATTAACAGTGAGTATGACAAACCCTGTTTTTCCTTCCGTACCTGCTTTAGCACCAGAGCTTGAACCCTACAGCAAAGAACAAGGTAAAACCTGGATTGGCATTGCTCCTTTTGCGCAATATGACAGTAAAGTTTACCCTTTGGATTTAATGCAAAAAGTAGTGGACGAATTGGCAGAACAAGAAAATTACCTTGTTTTCCTTTTTGGTGGAGGTGAGAAAGAAATTGCCCTACTTAATCAATTGAAGCGAGATAATGACAATGTCATCGTGATGGCAGGTAAAGTGAAATTAGAGGTGGAAATGAACTTAATTCAACATTTAGATGTTATGTTGTCTATGGATTCAGGAAATGCTCATATTGCAGCTATGTTAGGAGTAAAAGTCGTAACTTTATGGGGTGCCACACATCCTTATGCGGGTTTTGCGCCGTTTAATCAACCGATGGAGTATTGTATCACAGCAGATCGTAAAAAGTATCCTCTATTGCCAACCTCAGTGTATGGAAATAAAAAAGTGGAGGGCTATGAAGAGGCAATGCGAACCATTGAACCTCAAGTGGTGTGTAAGAAAGTTATTGAAGTAGCACAGAAGAAATAAAGAATTTAGAGATGATTAAAATTGAAGATTATATTAGAAATATTCAGGATTTTCCAAAAGAGGGTGTTGGATTTAAAGACATTACACCTCTTTTAAATAGTCCTGAAGCGATGGAAGAAGCAACCAAGCAATTGTTAGCCTTGGTTGGTGATAAAAAAGTAGATCGTGTAGTGGGCATGGAAAGTCGTGGTTTTTTCTTTGCTACTTTATTAGCCAAAGAATTAGGGGCTGGTTTTGTACCAGTTCGAAAACCTAAAAAACTGCCTTTTGATACGATTGCTCAAGAATATCAATTGGAATATGGAACAGACATCCTTGAGATGCACGCGGATGCCATTAAACCAGGAGAAAGAGTATTGATTCACGATGATGTACTAGCTACAGGTGGAACAGCAGAGGCGGTTTGTAAACTAGTAGAGCGTTTAGGAGGAGAAATTGTACAAATTAATTTCTTAATGGAGCTTTCTTTTTTACACGGTCGTGATAAATTAGCGCAGTACGAAGTGAAAAGTTTACTGACGTATTAAGCCATATACAGTTCGATACTATGTTTCGAACCGAAAGAACAAAAAAAGGAGTTTAGCACATACTAAACTCCTTTTTTTGTTCTTTATCAATGACTTAATATTTTTCTATTTATGGCGTCGTTTTATACTGTTGGTTATGTTGATGTATTTCTCCTAATTTCAAACAGTTCTGTTTTTTTAATGTAGGTAGAAAGGTTTTTTTATTGGTGTCTTATTCTTAATTTTGCATAAAAATAAATGAAATTATTATGAAAAAGATTTTAAAAACGGTAGGAATTAGTTTTATCGCTTGTTTAACGGTTGGTTGTTCATCTGATGACAATAAAGGAGGGAAATCAAATGAAGAAGAAACGACGTTAATTGTACTGGATAGAATGGAGGAGTTGCAGTATGATTCAGAGTACAGTGAAGAACAGGAATCAGATGAGCTTGCTTTATTTAGTAAAACGACCTATGTATTTCACTATGATGAAAAAGGAAGAGTCGCTATATTTGATGTAGATGATTTAGATGAAATTCCTCTTTCAGAAGAATCACGTAGTCTTACAAAATCTACGTTGACGTATAACGATGCAAATCAAATTAAGAGTATCCATACCATAGAAATGATTAGTGGAGAAAATTGGATTGATGAGCAGTTTGAATACAATGCTCAGGGTGTGTTAGTTAAATCGGTAGAACGCGTTGATAATGAAACAAAACACTACCAGTTGAATGAGAAAAAACAGGTGGTATCGTTAAAAGTAGTAACGGACCATAATTATGAGGAACACTATGCCTATGAATATGATGAAAGAGGAAATATTATTCGTGCAACTGAAATAGATAATTCAAAACGTGTTCACGATTTTACGTATGATACAAACAAGACTCCTTATGAGAATATGAGTATCAACTTTACACATAGTAATTTTGACTATACGCATTACCTTACATCTTTAAACGTAGGGAAAAATAATATTCTTTCTTACAAAGATCGATATGGAGAATGGGTGATGAAACATGAGTTGAATGCTGAGGGATATCCTATCGAATCAACGGGATCTTTTAACAGTGACAATAGAACGAAGCGCTTAGTGTATAAATATACGTACAAGTCAATCAAGATTAAAAAATAAGAAAACCATAGAATAAAGTGAAAAAAGCTACTTGAAAAAGTAGCTTTTTTTTTGGCTTAGTTTTTGATTATAATTTATTACGAATGTTTTTATTAACAATAATTATCTCATTTGCTATTCATAACAACTTGGTTTATAATTGTTTGAAAAAACAGTGTTATTTTTTTTAAAAACACTTGCATATTAAAATTATTATTAGAAAACTTTGTACCAACCCATTAGGGGATATCAAATAAATGAAGAAAACAGTACTACATACTACTTTTAAAACGTACAGCATAGCCTCTGCTACTGCTGCTGTTTTCTTGTTATCTACTTCGCGGTCTTCGCGGTCGCGGGCTTAATTCGTTAAGCATTCTTTTTCTTTGGGAACTTTGTTGTCTCCCAAATCAATAAATCCATTAAATTTTAATGTAGTTCAACGAGCTTGAAAAGGAGAATTCTTGCATTTTGCAGGTTTTGCTATTGACGCTGTTGAATTCTAACTATCTGTTTTTGAGATGAATTCAAATCAGTTTATCGTTATACCAGCGAATGAAACACACGTTGGTTATGCTGCACAAATCTGTGATGAAATGGCCCTTTCTGCCCAAGCACGTGGTACGGGAATCGCCAGAAGAAAACCGGAATATGTAGCAAACAAAATGCTAGAAGGTAAGGCGGTGATTGCGTTGCACCGAGATGGAACTTGGGCGGGGTTTTGTTATATCGAAACGTGGAGTCACGGTGAATATGTCGCCAATTCAGGTTTGATTGTCAATCCCGTATTCAGAAAGGAGGGGTTGGCCAAAACTATTAAGAAGCGAATTTTTGAACTGTCTAGAGCTAAATATCCCCAAGCTAAAATATTTGGATTAACCACGGGGCTAGCGGTGATGAAAATCAATTCTGACCTAGGATATGAACCCGTTCCCTATTCAGAATTGACACAAGATGAATCCTTTTGGAAGGGCTGTGAGAGCTGTGTCAACTTTGCTATTTTACAGAGCAAAGAACGCAAAAATTGCTTGTGTACCTCGATGCTTTGGGATCCCGTTGAAAAAGAAAAAGAACTTCGAACGAAAATAGATCAAAAAACAAAAGCGAAAGAACGCTTAAAAGAAATGCAGAAGAAGTATTCTTTACTGAAACGACTGCAAATGAAAATTAAGCAAACCGTAAAGAAGACGCATTTATTTTAAACATAACAAGAAACAAGATGAATAAAAAAATAGTTTTAGCCTTTAGTGGTGGATTAGACACCAGTTTTTGTGTGATTTACCTCAAAGAATTGGGATATGAAGTACATGCTGTTGTTGTCAATACGGGTGGTTTCTCACCAGAAGAATTACAGACAATCGAGCAAAAAGCCTATAGTTTAGGCGTAGCGTCTCATACAACCATTGACGAAACAGAAAATTACTATAACGAAAGCGTAAAGTATTTGATTTTTGGAAATGTATTAAAAAATGGAACTTATCCGCTTTCCGTTAGTGCAGAACGTGTGTGCCAGGCAACGGCAATTGCCAACTATGCCAAGAAAATAAAAGCAACAGCCGTAGCACATGGAAGCACTGGCGCAGGAAATGATCAAGTGCGTTTTGATATGATTTTTAATATCTTAATTCCAAATATCGAAATTATTACCCCTATTCGCGATTTAAAATTAAGTAGAGAAGAAGAAATTGTGTATTTAGCTAAACACGGGGTAGCAATTAACGCAGAAAAAGCAAAATATTCAATTAATAAAGGCTTGTGGGGAACTTCAGTAGGAGGAAAGGAAACCCTAACTTCGAATCTATATTTACCAGAAGAAGCTTGGCCAACTCCAGTGACCAAAACAACCCCTGAGGTTGTTGAAATTGTGTTTGAGCACGGAGAGCCCATTGCATTAAATGGCATTCAAATGACCCCTACTGAAGTGATCCAACAACTACAAGATCTCGCTCAACCCTTTGGGATTGGAAGAGATATCCACGTAGGTGATACGATTATTGGAATCAAAGGAAGAGTGGGTTTTGAAGCGGCTGCTCCCCTGATTTTAGTGAAAGCACATCATACGCTTGAAAAGCATACCCTTACCAAATGGCAGTTGAGCTGGAAAGAACAATTGAGTACTTTTTATGGCAACTATTTACACGAAGGACAATTTCACGATCCAGTGATGCGCGACCTAGAGGCCTTCTTATCCAGCACCCAACAAACGGTTAACGGAAAAGTGTGGATTGAACTTCACCCGCACCGTTTTGTTGTACAGGGAATTGAGTCGGATAATGACTTGATGTCTAATGCATTCGGTAGTTATGGGGAGATGAATAATACGTGGACTGGAGAAGATGTCAAAGGATTTTCAAAAATATTTGGCAATCAAGTGATGATTTGGCATAAAGTAAACCAACAAGAAGATGAGTAAAGATAAAATTAAAGTGGGAATTGTTGGTGGTGCAGGTTATACAGGAGGAGAACTTCTTCGTCTGTTGCTGAATCACCCTGCTGTTGAGCTGGTTTTTATTCATTCTAAAAGTCAGGCTAATAAACCGATTTACAGCATACACACGGATCTATTTGGCGATACAGATTTGTTGTTTACCGCTGAGCTTCAACAAGAGATCGACGTTGTTTTTTTGTGTTTAGGTCATGGAGATGCTCAAGTTTTTTTGCAAGAACACTCCTTTGAACACTCCGTTAAAATCATTGATTTAAGCCAGGATTTTAGATTGAAAAAAGACGGTAATCCCTTTGTTTATGGCTTGCCTGAATTGAATAGAGACCAGATTAAACAAGCGAATTATATTGCCAATCCTGGCTGTTTTGCAACGGCTATTCAATTGGCTTTATTGCCTTTAGCTGCCCAACAAATGTTGCCTGAATCTATTCACATCCAAGCGATCACGGGATCAACAGGAGCAGGACAAGGTTTAGCAAGTACGTCTCACTTTAGCTGGAGAGCAAATAATTTGTCGGTATACAAAGCCTTTACGCATCAACATTTAGGAGAAATAGGTGAAAGTTTAAGTCAATTGCAACCTCAGACGAAGTCCGCGATCAAGTTCATACCCGAACGTGGGGATTTTGCAAGAGGGATATTTGTCAGTATCATGATGGAATCCTCATTGAGTTTAGCGGAATTGCAGGAAATGTATGCCCTATACTACAATCCCCATCCTTTTACTCATTTTAGTGAAGATGCAATTCACTTAAAACAAGTGATAAACACGAACAAATGCTTGATTTCAGTAGACAAACATCAAAATGATGTATTGATTACAAGTACCCTTGATAACTTACTGAAAGGAGCTTCTGGCCAAGCGGTTCAAAACATGAACCTCCTGTTCGGATTAGAGGAAAAAACAGGATTAAACTTGAAAGCATCTGCTTTTTAAACGAGATAAATTATGATGAAATTATATGATGTATATCCTTTAAACCCCATTGAAATAGTTAAAGGACAGGGAAGTTGTGTTTGGGATAAAAATGGACAAGCGTATTTAGATTTATATGGCGGACATGCTGTTATTTCTATCGGACATACACATCCTCATTATGTTAGTCGTTTAAAACAACAACTGGACCAGATCGGATTTTATTCTAATTCAATAGAAATTCCCTTACAGCATCAAGTTGCAGCTTTGTTGGGCGAAGTATCAGGTTTAAACGAGTATCAATTGTTTTTGTGTAATTCGGGCGCAGAAGCGAATGAAAATGCGTTGAAAATAGCGTCTTTTCATACTGGAAGAAAAAAGGTAATCGCTTTTGAAAAAGCCTTTCACGGGCGAACTTCTTTAGCGGTTGCGGCAACGGATAATCCTAAGATTGTAGCCCCAGTTAATGAAACAGAACACTTGGTTTTCTTGCCTTTTAATGATGAAGATGCGCTAGAACAGGCGTTTGCTTCCTATGGAGGTGAAGTAGCAGCCGTAATCATTGAAGGAATTCAAGGCGTTGGGGGAATTCAGGTAGCTACACCTTCCTTTCTACAAAAAATAAGAACCTTAACAACACAATATGACGCTGTTTTTATCGCAGACGAAATTCAATGTGGATACGGTAGAACAGGTTCTTTTTATGCGGTTAATGATGCAGGGGTGCAAGCAGATATTTACACGATGGCTAAAGGGATGGGGAATGGTTTTCCAATCGGTGCATTAGCACTGGCGCCAGTATTCAAACCTTGGCATGGTCAATTGGGAACAACATTTGGCGGAAACCATTTAGCTTGCGCTGCAGCATTAGCCGTTTTAGAAGTGATGCAACAAGAGCAATTGTTGATTCAAGCCAAAGAAATTGGAGGTTACCTATTGACGGAATTAAAAAAACTAGATAAAATACAAGAAGTGAGAGGAAAAGGATTGATGATTGGCATTGATCTTGCCCCAGAACTAAAAAACTTGCGATCGGATCTTTTGTTTCAAGACCACATCTTTACGGGCAATGCTAGTCCAAACGTGATTCGTTTACTACCTGCGCTTACACTGAGCGAGACAGAGGCGGATGTGTTTTTAGAGAAATTCAGCAAAAGATTACAACAGTATTAAAAGCAAAAGTCAATGAAACAATTTTTTTCAGTACACGATATACCTTCTTTGTCAGAAGCGGTGAAGACCGCTCTGGAATGTAAGGCAAATCCTTTCCAAAATGAAAATCTAGGAAAGCACAAAGTAATGGGATTGGTTTTCTTAAATCCAAGCTTGAGAACGCGAATGAGTACCCAAAAAGCAGCGATGCACTTGGGGATGCAAGTGATGATTATGAATATGACCTCAGATGGCTGGGCGTTGGAAACCAAAGATGGCGTAGTGATGGACGGCAATACAGCGGAACACATCAAAGAGGCGGCTGCTGTAATGGGAGAATATTGCGATATTTTAGGGTTGCGTTCCTTTCCTGGATTGAAAGATGCAACAGAGGATTATAGCGAAGAATTGTTTAGCAAGTTCACTCAATACTGTGGAAAACCCGTGGTGAGTTTAGAAAGTGCAACCAGACATCCGCTACAAAGCTTTACAGATCTTTTGACCATCATTGAAAAAGGGGACTATTTATTTGATGAAAGCAAAAAACAATATGTGCCACAAGGAAAAAAACCAAAGGTTGTCTTGACCTGGGCTCCTCATGTGAAAGCGTTACCGCAAGCGGTTCCCAATTCATTTGCCGAATGGATGATTCAAGCCGAAAAAGAGGGATTGCTCGATTTCGTTATTACACACCCAGAAGGGTATGGTTTGAGTGAGGAATTTACACAAGGTGCTAGGGTAACAACAAACCAAAGGGAAGCTTTACAAGAGGCTGATTTTGTGTATGTAAAAAACTGGTCAAGCTATGAGAATTATGGACAAATTACGTGTACAGATCCTTCTTGGATGTTGACTTTAGATCATTTAAAGGAAACCAATCAAGCCAAAGTGATGCACTGTTTACCAGTAAGACGCGATTTGGTCATTGCTGCTGAAGTACTGGATAGCGAACATGCCATTGTTATTGAAGAAGCTGGAAATAGAGTATGGGCAGCCCAAGCAGTATTGCAAGAAATGTTGAAAAATAAATAGAGATGCAAAAACTAACCGTAATTAAAATAGGAGGAAATATCGTAGATAATGAAAAGGCTTTGCATGACTTTTTAGCCCTTTTTGTACAAATCGAATCTCCAAAAATACTGGTTCATGGAGGAGGAAAACTGGCTACAAAATTAGCTAGTGAATTAGCCATTTCCACAGAAATGGTTGAGGGACGAAGAATTACCTCTGCAGCGATGTTACCCGTTACGGTTATGGTTTATGCGGGATTGATTAATAAGCAAATCGTGGCTCAACTACAACAGCGAAAGTGTGATGCTTTGGGTGTTTCTGGGGCAGATGCGCAACTCATCAAAAGTCATAAACGCCCAAAAGTGCCTGTAGACTACGGTTATGTAGGAGATTTTTCTCCTCAAGACGTTCAGGTTCATCGCTTAAAGCAGTTTTTAGCCTTAGGACTTTGTCCTGTTTTTTCTGCTATTACCGCTGATCAAGAAGGGCAGTTATTAAATACAAACGCAGATACAATAGCTTCAAATCTGGCTATCGCCTTAGCAACAGACTATCAAGTAGACTTGATTTATTGCTTTGAACGCAAAGGTGTATTGCGTGATATAAAGGATGCAGAATCTGTTATATCAACAATCAACACTGCTAATTTTGACCAACTAAAAAACGAGGGAATTATCGTGGAAGGGATGTTGCCAAAAATAGAAAATGCATTGGCCGCTGTGGAACAAAAGGTACATCAAGTTTGTATTAAATCTGCACAAGATTTGTTGAAACAAACAGCAGGGACGGTAATTAGTCTGTAAACAAAAAAGGAAGAAATGAAAAAAGAACTCACGATAGAGGCGATTCAGCTGTTAAAAAGACTGATTGCAACTCCTTCATTCAGTAAAGAAGAAGGAAATACGGCAGAATTAATTGCACAATTTCTCATAAAGCACGGCGTTGCTATTCACCGTGACTTACACAATGTTTGGGCGTTTAATAAATACTATGATTCGAATAAACCGACGATTTTGTTGAATTCACATCACGATACGGTTCGTCCAAATAAAGATTATACTCGAGATCCTTTTCAAGCCGAAATTATTGATGGTAAACTTTATGGATTAGGAAGTAATGATGCAGGAGGATGTTTAGTTTCGCTTTTGGCTACTTTTGTGTATTTCTATGAACAAAAAGAGTTGAGATACAACATTTGTCTAGCGGCTACGGCAGAAGAAGAAATATCGGGAACGGAAGGATTAGAATCCGTCATTCCTAAGCTTGGTACTTTGGATTTTGCTATTGTAGGAGAGCCTACTCAAATGCATTTAGCGGTGGCAGAACGCGGATTAATGGTGTTGGATTGTGTGGCTAAAGGACGTTCTGGACATGCAGCGCGTAATGAAGGTGAAAATGCTATATTAAATGCAATAGAGGACATTGCGTGGTTTTCAACCTATCAATTTCCAAAAGTATCGGAAGAATTTGGACCAATTAAGATGAGTGTAACGATGATTCAAGCGGGAACCCAACACAATGTCGTACCTGCAAGCTGTGATTTTGTCGTTGATGTTCGCGTTACGGATGCCTACACCAACGAGGAAGTTTTAGAAATAGTGAAACAACAGGTGAGTTGTGAGGTAAACGCGCGTTCAACGCGTTTAAAACCCTCTTCTATTGCAAAAGATCACCCTGTTGTGCAAGCAGGTATTCAGTTGGGACGCGCTACGTATGGATCGCCAACAACGAGTGATCAAGCGTTGTTGGACATCCCGTCGTTAAAATGTGGCCCTGGAGATTCTGCCCGATCACATACTGCAGATGAGTTTGTGTATGTGAGTGAAATAGAAGAAGGAATCTCGCTTTATATTGAAATGTTAAACCAAATCGTGAAGTAAAATGAAGTTATGGCAGAAAAATACAGCAGTAAATCAGGCCGTTGATGCCTTTACTGTTGGACAAGATAGAATGATGGACATGAACTTAGCTCCTTTTGACGTGCTGGGATCTTTAGCGCATACTCAGATGTTACAGCATATTGGTTTGCTTACGCAAGAGGAGTTAACACTCATTCAAAAAGAATTAAAAGCAATTTATGATGAAATCATGCAAGGGGATTTTCATATTGAAGAGGAGGTAGAAGATATCCATTCACAGATTGAATTATTGCTGACGAGAAGAATTGGCGAAGCGGGAAAGAAAATCCACGCGGGTCGTTCGCGAAATGATCAAGTATTGGTGGATTTGAAATTGTATTTCCGTTACGAGATTGAAGAAATTGTAGCACAAGTGAAAAGCGTATTTGAGACGTTTCAACGTTTGAGTAATCAGCACAAAGACGTCCTAATGCCTGGGTATACCCATTTGCAAATCGCCATGCCTTCTTCATTTGGACTGTGGTTTGGCGCGTATGCGGAGAGTTTGGTGGACGATTTAGAAATGATGCTAGCGGCTTGGAAGGTCGTAAACAAAAATCCACTAGGTTCAGCAGCGGGTTATGGTTCCTCTTTTCCTTTAGATAGACAAATGACAACCGATTTGTTGGGATTTGAATCCATGAATTACAATGTGGTTTATGCTCAAATGGGTAGAGGAAAAAGCGAACGTATTTTAGCACAAGGGTTAAGTGCTATTGCGGCTACCTTAGCTAAATGGGCAATGGACTGCTGTTTGTATATGGGGCAGAATTACAATTTTATCGGATTCCCAGAGCATTTAACCACAGGGTCAAGTATTATGCCACACAAGAAAAATCCAGATGTCTTGGAGTTGATTCGTTCCAGATGTAATAAAATTCAAGCGTTACCCAATGAAATCGCTCTAATGACCACCAATTTACCTGCAGGGTATCACCGCGATTTGCAATTGCTAAAAGAAAATCTATTTCCCGCATTTATCTCCTTGAAAGAATGTTTGGACATGACGCAGTTGATGTTAGAAAACATAAAAGTGAATACAGCCATCTTAGCGGATCCTAAATATGATTATTTATTTAGTGTTGAGGTGGTTAATCAATTAGTCTTAGATGGTACACCCTTTAGAGAAGCTTACAAAGAAATTGGTGTAGCTATTGAAGAAGGAACTTATCAGCCAGCTAAAGAAGTTCATCATACCCACCAAGGGAGTATAGGTAATTTGATGAATGAGGAGATAAAAGAGGCCTTTGAGGTCGTATATCAAACCTTCGGGTTTGATCAAGTAAAGAATAAACTAGTACGTTTAGTGTTGTGATAGTTTGTAAAAAGCATAGAAATTTTTTTCTATGCTTTTTTTGATTAAATTTATGTTAAGATATAAAATGTATGTATATAAAGATGTTTAATTCAATCATAGCTGTATTAGTAGTCTGTTTGCTGTTATCTTGTTCAAAAAGCGATGATAATAAAGATAATTATGATCCCATTTCTGCAATGGAATATAGCAAGCTGAAAAGTTTAGATGAAATTAATAATATGATTTTCTATTATGCAGGGATAAAACGGGGCAATGAAAAAGCGAGTATGCTAAGTAATAGTTCGTCTTCTTGTCGAGCGAATGAATTTTTTAGTGTAATTATAACAGAAAATCAACCGAATTTGAATTTTGGATTTATAAAATTTCAATCTGGAAATTTGGGATGTGAAACTACAGATTCTGTTTTCTTTATTGATACAGAGTTGTTAAGTGAAGGAGAATTATTTACAACATTAGTCAATGGATATCTTCATCCTCAAATTGGACTTATTCTAGGAGGAAGGAGATTCAAAGGCACTTTAGAGATTGGTTTTCAAGGGGAGTATTTGCGTATCGAAGATTATATGTCTAATTATGAACGTATAGATCCGAATGAGAAAGTGTATTTGTATTTTAAAAAATAAAAATTAATGAGAAAGTATATTTATATTTTAAAAAGTAATAAAAAAGGAAACTGATTTTTCAGTTTCCTTTTTTATTATATATCATCGTAGTTGATGTGAATTTCATCTGAGGTGACAATTGCTTGACACGATAAGATCAACCCTTCTGCAACTTCATCATCAGATAAGATACTATTGCGTTTCATTGTAGCTGAACCTTTGGTCACTCTACACATACAAGAACTACAAATACCACCTTGACACGAATAAGGAGCATCGATTCCCGCCTCTAATACACCACTTAGTAATGCTTGACTTTTGGGCATCTCAAAAGTAGATTCCTCATCGTCAACAATGACCGTCACTTTAGTACTTCCTCCACCTGCTTCTACGGGATTATTCCCATCTGTATTCGGTGTGAAAATTTCAAATAGAATCTGGTCTTTTGCTATGCCTTTCGCTTGTAGTGTTTCGCTTACCACATCAATCATGGCTTCTGGGCCGCATAAGAAATAGTTGACAAAAGACTTGTCTTGATGTTTATTATTCACTACAAAATTGATCGCAGCTTTGTCAATTCGTCCAAAAATCGAATCGTTTTCTCTCATTCTTGAATAGACAAAATGTACATAAAGCTGTTCCGGATATTGTTCTTGTAATTGGTGTAACTGCGTGTGGAAGATCGTCTCTTCTGCTGATTTGTTTCCGTAAACTAATACAAACTTGCTGTTCGGCTCCTGGTTTAATACGGTTTGTAAGATAGACATCACCGGCGTAATACCACTACCAGCTGCAAAAGCAGCATAGTTATTCGATGCTTCCGCATTTGGAGTAAAAGTAAAACGACCTTCTGGTGTATCTACTTCTAATTGATCTCCTACTTTCAACACATTATTGGCATACGTAGAGAAGGCTCCTCCTTCTACTTTTTTAACCACAATGCGAATTTCTCCACTTTGTGGGGTAGAACAAATCGAATAAGCACGTCTTATTTCTTTGCCGTTATGTTCATACCTAATGTTGAGATATTGCCCAGCAACAAACTCATACGCTGATTGTAATGCTGCAGGAATATCAAATACGATAGATACCGCATTTGGAGTTTCTCTTCGAATCTCTTTTACCGTTAATTTGTTGAATCTTGACATCGTTTAGTTCTGTTTAAGTTCGCAAAAATACAAAACCCATGGAGTAAAAGGAAGTTTTACTTCTCGGTTTAACTAAAAATATTATACCTAAATATCATAGGTATCAAAAAAAGACTATATTTGCAATACCTAAGAATCTTATATATGGCAAAGCAACAACAATTATATAAAGGAAGTTTGAATACGATTATTATGAAGCTATTGGCAGAAAATGGTCGTATGTATGGCTATGAAATTACTCAAAAGGTAAAGGAAATCACTTCCGGAGAAATGAGCTTAACCGAAGGTGCTCTTTATCCAGCGCTACATAAATTAGAAGCTGATGGTTTCTTAGATGTGGATATGGAGCGTGTAGATGGTAGAGTACGTAAGTATTATAAACTAACAGAAAGTGGAGTGAAGGAAACGGTTAACAAACTAGAAGAATTAGAGAATTTTATCCGCAACATGCAAAACATCGTCAACCTAAAATTGACGTAAAGGTTTATTAATCCTATTATCCTGTAAACCAATGAATATACTAACCAAAGAACAGCTTCAATCAATTCAAGAGCGATTATTGTATAAGTATGATTTAAAATACGATGAACTCCGCAATGAACTCTTGGATCATATGGCCTGTGAAATAGAAGAGATGATGCATCAAGGGGAAACCTACGATGAAGCTACTATTTTAGTTTTTCGCAAATGGAATGTAAGGTTGATTGCCAATCAAAAAGGCATTTATAAAGGCATCCCTCATTTTATTGTCAACCAATTGAATAGTGCATACAGAAAGATCGAGATAATATCTTTTGTAGCAGCTATAGTATTAGGTTTATTACTGCTTATTGGAACCTACTACTTTACGTTCAATAGTGTCGTTTTATTGGGATCTCTATTTACAATTCATGTAGTAGGTGTTTTTATGATGTATCGCGAATCAAAAGATATACAAGATTATCGGCGTGATTTTTTTAGAGTAAAATCAGTTGAGGTGCTGTTTAAAAGTGGGCTAGCTTTAGCAGTTATCCTGTTGTTTACGTTGCTTTGGGGAACAGATGCTACTCCCTTTAGTTTTGAAGTACTGGTGATGTATTATTTTATTTTCCATTCGTTTCTATTGTTTCGATTTATCAGGTATTGTAAGTATCAAAAATTTAAAATTGCAAAGTAATGGAAGCACTTACCTCCCATCAACTCCAACATATCGATCAGTTTTTAATTGAGCACTATCGTCTGTACTATATTGATCTTCGAGCAGAAGTAGTGGATCATATTGCTTCTGATATTGAAGTAGAGCTCCAAAACGAAAAAAGCTACGAAGAAGCTTTTATTCTTGTTTTTTCAAAATGGGATGCTTTGCTGAAACCTGCAAAAGGTTTTTTTAGAGGTATTCCTCAATTTGTTGCCACACAATGGAGGAAAGAACGGATGATACGCGGAGGAAAAGCCCTGCTTTTTGGTGTGTTAACAACCTTGTTATATGGAGGGGGCTTTCATCAGCTGATGGATTCGGATCAGGGGCATTGGTTGGGCTTAGGTTTTTTTGCCTTGCTCTTCCTCAGTGGTGTTGTGGTCTATATTCGAAATTTTAGTTTGGTAAAAAAGACCGCACTACATACGGCTACAGGTAGTTTTTTACGCATTGAATTTAAGCGATTGGGACTTGTACAGAGTACGTTTGCTGTTATGGCATTACTCTCTCAATTGAAGCTTATGCCCAAAGGAGATTGGTTTATTTATAACTATATACTCATGGGGTCGATTGCTTTGTTTTACATGGTTCATTGGCACATGGATTATCAAAAAGAAAAACTGTATCAAATTAAATGGAAAACCGTCTAATAGCTACTAAATTGGAAAGAAAAGTTAACAGCGAAGAAATTGATCAACTCCATTTATTTATTCGCAAACATTATGTGGAGTATTACGATGTTGAATTGGAATTGGTCGATCACCTCGCCAATGACATTGAAAGACAATGGCAGCAGGATCAACAGTTGTCTTTTGCTATTGCTTTGGATCGGGCTTTCAAGAAGTTTGGGGTTTTTGGTTTTATGGATGTTGTCGAGCAAAAGATTAATAGGTTGAGCAGTGCGTACTATAAGGAGAGCTTTCGATTATTGAAAGGTTTTTTCACGATACCTAAGATTATATTTTCTATGGCTTTACTCGGCGTTGTTTTTGTTTTGCTTCGTTTTTTAGGACAATTTAAAAACGTTTCCGTTGTGGAAGTGCTAGAAGGTGGGGTGTTTTTATTTTTAGTTTTTCAATTGGTGCGGCTGTTTCATGCGCGGAGGCAAAGACAGAAGCAGATGGAAAAGAAATGGCTGTTGCACGCGGTGTTGTTTCACCTAGAAATATGGCCCTATTATCTCCTGTTTTTTCTGTTTTTTCGAATTTTCTTAGTGGAAGGTAATACTACTTTTGCTTTGGTGATGCAGACTGTCGTAATCACAGCTACAGGCTTGTACATCTATATTTTAAAAGCGATTATTATTCCCAAAATAAACGCAGATTTAAACCTGCAAAAGCAACGAATCACAACTGTTTAATTAGCACTTATGAGAACCGTAACCCCACAAGAAATAGAACAATTACATCAATTTGTCCGTCAACACTATGTTGAGTTTTACGATGTAGAGTTAGAATTGGTTGATCATCTAGCCCTAGATATTGAAGAACAATGGCAAGAGGATGAGCAATTGTCCTTTGATGTTGCGTTGGACCGCGCCTTCAAAAAGTTTGGAATTTTCGGATTTACCGATGTGGTTACCGCAAAGATAGATCGGTTAAAAGGCAGCTATATCAACATGATGCTAAGAGAAGTAGGAACTTTTTTTACTATACCAAAGATTGTATTCTCTATCGCAGTTTATTTGATTTTGTTTACTATTGGTTACACGTATCAAGAAGGAGGTATTTGGAGTTTATATTGTATCCTTTTTGGAATTATAAGCCTTTATATTGTGGTGGGTACGCTGTGGCAGCGAAAAGTAAAACAAAGACAAAAGAGGTTGAATAAACGTTTTTTATTAGAAGCAGTTGCGATCCAGAGTTATGCAGGAGGTGCCTTTATCTCTTTTACGTCCGTTATGATTCAATTGCCCCATTTAACTAGTTTTATTGCGAATACCCTACTGGCTACCTGTATTGTTGCTTTACTCATCCTATTCATGGGACTGTGGACGTATGTAGCCATCTATGTTCTCCTACCTCAATTACAAAAGAAAATTCATCAATTACCTCAAAAATATCAAGCTATTTAGTATAGGATGCGACTAGTTATAGTCGCTTTTTTTATGCTTTAAAAAGGAAAATTTAAACCACATTTTATAAAAGTGTAACAGAAACGAAAGAGTAGCGTCTTATTCTATATCAACCAAAAAAATAGAGTATGAAACAACTATTCACCTTGTTTTTGTGCTTTTTATCGCTCGTTTCTTTTGCTCAGGTAACAGGAACAATAGTCGATCAAGAAGGAAAACCAATTAGTTACGCCACAATTATTCTGGAACAAACCCAGCAGGGCGCTATCAGTAATGACAAAGGAGTATATGAAATAAAACCCAAAACACAGGGGGATTTTACACTCGTTTTTCAGTTTTTAGGCTATAAAACAGAGCGAAAAAAAATACAATATCAAGGAAAATCCATAACAGTGGATGTTGTTTTACAAGAAGAAGAATTTCAACTGGATGATATTGTAATCAAGGTAGGTAAAAATCCTGCGGATGACATCATCCGAAGAGCTATTGCAAATAAAGAACAAAATACAAAGGGAACGGCCACTTTTGCTGCCGACTTTTATTCGAAAGGAATGATTAAAAGTTTGAAAATTCCCAAATTTGCAAAAGATAAAGTATATGTTGGGGGAGATAAAGCTTCGGGTTTAGATTCTTTAGGACAAGGTATTCTCTATTTGTCTGAAACCGTTTCTGAATTGAAATACCAAAAACCCAATCAGTTAAAAGAACATATTATCGCCTCTAAAATTAGCGGAAACAACAATGGCTATAGTTTTAATACCGCTGATGAATCTTTTTATGATTTCTATGAAAATCAATTGAAAGTTTCGGATTTTGATGCACAATTGGTTTCTCCTTTAGCGAATCAGGCATTTTCCTTTTATAAATATACTTTAGAGGCAACATTTAAAGATAACGGGGTGTTGATAAACAAGATTAAAGTAACGCCTAAAGTTAAAAATCAGCCTGTTTTTTACGGAGATATTTACATTGTAGATTCATCTGCAGCTTTATATGGAGTGGATGTAACGGTAACAGGCGTGAGCCTCCAACAACCCTTCATTGAATCGATCTCCATTAGTCAGAATTTCTTTTACAACGAAGGGAATCAAACTTGGGTGAAGCGTTCTCAAACGTTAGATATGCTGATAAGCTTGCTTGGTTTTAAGGGACAAGGTACTTTTTTGAGTGTGTTTAATAATTACAATTTTGCCCCTCATTTCACCCGATCAGACTTTGGAAAAGAAGTGCTGTCTTTTGCTAAAGATGCCAATAAAAAAGAAGAGGACTTTTGGGTGAACCACCGCTTGTATCCTTTAACAACAGAAGAGGTGAAAGACTACCACGTCAAAGACAGTATCCGAGAGATGAAAGACTCACCTCAATATCGAGATAGTCTTCGCATGGTCTATAATCGCTTTGATGTATTATCACCTATTACTGGGTATAATTACAGAAGTAAAAGTGAGCGTTTTAAATTTAATTACAACGGTCTAATAGAATTAGATAAAATTGGGTTTAATACCGTTCAAGGTTTTTTTATGGGAACAAATCTTGGGGCGACGTTTTATGGAGCGGACAAAAAATCGTACACACGTGCAAGTCTTGATGTCAATTATGGATTTGCTTCAGAGCGTTTCAGAGCGTACGGAAGCTTAAGTCATCGCTTTAATGACGCGAATAAGTCATCGCTCTATGTAAAAGGAGGAACAACGATAGAACAATTTCACAAGGAGAATATCAGCGAGCAATTCAACAGTTTGTTCTCGCTCTTGTTTAGAAAAAACTTTGCTAAGTATTACAACAGTGAGCGAGCTTATGTTGGATATCAAGGCAAATTCATTGAAGAGATGCTATCATTAACGACAGAAGTAGGCTATGAGCAACGAAAACCATTGTTTAACAATGCCAATGGATCTTTTTATACGGGAAGTAGAGCTTATACCTCAAATGACCCTACAGCGCCTTTAAATGATTTAAGCGCACCTATTGCTTTACATCACTTATATAAGTTTAGAATGGGAGCAACGATCAATTTGGGCATGAAGTATGTTTCTTACCCTGAAGAACGTTGGTACATCCGAAACAATAAGTATCCCAAGATTAACGTAGGCTATGAAAAAGCATTCGCAGGAAATCTCAGTCAATATAATTACGATTTAGTGACGGCTGGTATTGCGCAAGAGATCACGTTGAGTAATAAAGGAGCGTTTTCGTATAACGTCAAAGGGGGACACTTCTTCAATGCAGACGGAATTTCTTATGTTGATCGAAAGCACTTTACGGGTAATCAAACGCATCTAAATATTGAAAATGACCGGATGAGTGCGTTTAGTTTATTGCCTTACTATAGCTTAAGTACAAATAAGTCCTATGCCGAGATGCATATGGAGTACAATTTTAAAGGGTTTATTATGAATCGTCTGCCCTTGTTGAAATGGACGGGGTGGAATGTAGTAACAGGGTATCACAATGCGATGATGTCAGATACCAAAGCGTACCAAGAGTTTACGGTCGGACTATCTAATGTTGGTTTTGGAAGCATGAAAGGGTTTCGCGTGGATTATGTACGTGCATACCAAGGAAGCCACTTCTTCAAGGATGGTTTTATGGTTGGATTTAAGAAAGACTTTTAAAGGTAGTTGAACAGTAGGACTGAAAAGAATTTAGTTTATGAGGTTACAGTCTAAAAAAAAGCCCGGTACATTGTATCGGGCTTTTGTATGATTAGAAGTTTGATTTGAATTGCTCTAAGAAGCGAACATCGTTCTCATAGAACATGCGAATATCGCTGATTTGGTATAATAACATGGCAATACGCTCAATTCCCATACCAAAGGCAAACCCGCTATATTCGTTTGCGTCAATGTTACAATTGGTTAATACGTTTGGATCAACCATACCACATCCCATAATCTCTAACCAACCTGTTCCTTTGGTGATTCTATAATCCACTTCCGTTTTTAATCCCCAATAGATATCTACTTCAGCACTAGGCTCAGTAAATGGGAAATACGATGGACGTAAGCGAATTTTAGATTTGCCAAACATCTCTTTGGTAAAATATAAAAGCGTTTGTTTTAGGTCAGCAAAAGACACGTCTTTGTCAATGTATAATCCTTCTACTTGGTGGAATATACAGTGAGAACGAGATGAAATATCTTCATTTCTGAATACACGTCCTGGAGAAATTGTACGCAACGGCGGTTTGTGATCCTCCATATAGCGCGCTTGTACCGATGAAGTATGAGTACGCAACAAATGTTGAGGATTTGACTGCACAAAGAACGAATCTTGCATATCACGTGCTGGGTGATAATCAGGAAAGTTCAAGGCAGAGAAGTTATGCCAATCGTCTTCAATTTCTGGACCTTCAGAAATAGTAAAACCAATGCTGTTAAAAATATCAACAATCTGATTTTTTACAAGTGAAATAGGGTGTCTTGATCCGATAGACATCGGATATCCTGGACGCGTTAAATCGCCATATAATCCTTGTACGTTCTTAGACTCTATTTCTTCTTGGATTGTTTTTACTTTAGTTTCAATGCTGCTTTTTAGCGTATTAATCGCCTGACCAAATTCCTTCTTCTGATCGTTAGGAACGGTTTTAAAGTGAGCGAATAACTCATTTAAAATTCCCTTTTTGGAAAGGAATTTAATTCTAAAAGCTTCTAGTTGTTCTTTGTTATCAGTTTGGAAGTGTTCTGCCTCACCGATGTATTCTTTTATTTTATCTATCATTTTAAGTAAAGTAAAAGGCAAATTTACTGCTTTTCATTTAGACATAAAATTTAAAGCAGGCTAATTTTTTATTTATGCGCGTTTTAATCAATATATTTTAGCTCTAAGAAATACTGCACGATGGCTTCTTTCATTAAAACACTTTGTTCCCCTGCTCGCAAAGCCGGTAAATGTTCTTTTACGTTGTAATGCGGCCATCCGTCGTTATCATAGTGGTCAAATTCATAATATCCATAGGGTTCAAGTAGGCGGCATATTGCGATATGCATTAAATTAACTTTATCGTCTTTCTTATATCGTTTTTTAATTTTACCTAGTTCTTGAACACCAATAAGATAGATGATTGCTTCTAAATCGAGGACTTCCCCATCGCCAAAGCGAGTAGATATCTTTTGCACGACATCCTCCCACCTCTTTTTTAATTGTTCATCTCTTGCCATCTTGTTGTTTGTTTGAAAGAAACAAAGATACAATTTACTTATGACGCAGATTTATAGAAAAAACAATAATTTAGTGGAATATAAAATGAGGATAGCATGATACTAGATATTTTGGCCATATTGGCATTAGCTTTTGGTGTATTTAAAGGGGTTAAAAATGGTTTTTTTGTTTCCGTTGTCGCCTTTTTGTCTCTTTTGATCGGCACGATGGGGGCCTTAAAATTTTCTAATGTAGTCAAGGATTTTCTTCAACAGAAATGGGGATGGGAATCTAGTTTTTTACCAGTGCTATCTTTTGTTATAGCCTTTGTCTTGGCAATCTTAGCAGTTCGATTAGCGGCGCAAATCACGACTAAAATATTTGAAGCTGCTTTTTTAGGCTTCTTTAATCGCTTGTTAGGAGCCCTGTTTCAAATTTTAGTTGTCCTTTTGATGATGAGTCTAGTATATTCCGTTATGGATCAGATAAATAGCCGTATCACAATGATTAGCCCCGAAACCTTAGCCTCTTCCAAAAGTTACAGCGTTTACCTCTTCGTTTCAGAACACATCTTTCCAAGTTTGTTCGAAATGGTAAAGCATCTATTTGAAAAAAGCGTAGATGTTTTGCAAACACCTACGCCTGAATCTATTTAAATTTCGCGTATCACATCTTTGTTAATCCAACCAATCTCTTGGTTTTCCAGACGGACTTTTAACCAGAGTCCCTTTTCTTCCAAGAGATAAACCTTCGTTCCTTGGTGTAATTCTTTGAGCGTAGCAGAGGTGGTTTTAGCCTCTTCTTTAAAATCTGTTTTAGCCTTGAAAATAAGTGCTGTTGTGCTATTTTTAGTGTAGTTGCTTTCAAAAGAAGCCGCATAAAGACTTCCAAGACCAACGACTACACTCAGTGCCATACCAACAAATAAAAGGCGCTTGAGGGTGCTGTTGTGATTGATAAAATATACGATAAAGCATATAAGCAGTGCCACACTAGAAAGTGTAGCAACGACAGCCCAGCTATCAACAGATAATTTGCCGAGGGATTGATGTGCAATATCGGCTTTGTCATATTCTTGGATGATGGTAATATCATCTTCCAAGTGCTCTTTGGTAAAGTTTAGATTCGTTTTAGCCTCCTGCATGGAAGGATTTAACTTCAAGGTCTTTTCATAGTAGTAGGCCGCATGAACATAATCCCCGATTTTAAAATAGGCATTGGCTAAATTGAAATACAATTCAGGTGAATTATCATATTCGTTTACCAAAGCTAAATAGCCGTCAATAGCCTCTTTGAAATGTTCCTTTTGAAAAGCTTCATTCACTTTGTCAAAAGACTTTTGCCAATCCGTAGGTTGAGCATAACTACATATACTCAACAGGGCAAAAACAAGATAAAAAGTTAGTTTTTTCATTAGGACTTAAATTGTTTTTCCAATTGATCAATAACATCAATGGCCGTTTCGTAATCGTTGACTATATCTACTTGATCCGTTGGCGTGTATCGCGCCCATTCACAAGCGTTTTTCAAATTCATAAAAGAGTCAATAGCATCAGCAGTAATGGATTTTTCTTGTAAAATTTCCGTGATATTATCATTGCTCATTTCACTCGTCTCCATATTCAATTTAGCCTTTAAGAAATTGTGCAAACAGCGTTCTAAAGCTTCATAGAATAGATCTTTGTCCTTCATGTGCTTCTTAGCTTCACTCAAGTATTTCTTGGCTAGTCGGTTGTTTCTTCTTACTCTATTTCC
The DNA here is from genome assembly GCF_009792295.1 of Myroides fluvii. Lineage (NCBI taxonomy): Bacteria > Pseudomonadati > Bacteroidota > Flavobacteriia > Flavobacteriales > Flavobacteriaceae > Myroides > Myroides fluvii. The sequence goes on from NZ_CP039934.1 coordinate 1,497,532, forward strand.
TGCAATATCGTTTGCTTTGGCTTTTTTCAGACGGGTTATAAGCGCAAATAAAGGCATGATACCAAGTGGTGCAAGGAGTAAGAAATAGAATAGCGGTGTATTCCAGTACGTTGCTTTTTTTGATTCAATAAAAGTCAGGGTGCTTTTATTCTTTTGGAACAACTCCTGATCATCTGCGTGATCTGTACCGGCGATTTCCTTATTTGTCGGGAGCATCGGACCGTCTAATACGTTGATTTTTATTGTATCAGTAGTAATCGTTTTGTATTGTTTAGTGGCTAAATCAAAATACGAAAATTCCATAGGATCAATGTTGTATTCTCCTTTATATTGTGGAATGATGGTGTATTTGTTTGCTCTATTTCCTTGTAGTCCCAAAGCAGTAGGATTTAACTTTTCTGAATATTGAGGGTCGTATACCTCTAAAGCAGAATGTGCTACCGGAGTTGGCATGGTAATAAGGTTGAGGTTTCCCTTTCCTGAAACGGCAACAGTTAAATATAAAGGTTCACCCGCTTTTAATTCAGTTGTGGAAGGCATTACCTTCATGGAAAATTCTCCTACACCCCCAGAAAAACTAGCAGGTCTGTCTTTTTGCGGTAGTTCTTGTGCATCAATGCTAATGGCTTGTGTACTGAATTCTTTTTCCATTAACCCATATTCAGGGAATCCAAAGAAATCTCTACGACCCGTTGGCACTTCTACTTGAACGGTTAAGGACAAGGGCTTAATCAGGTGTTTACCAACTTCTTGAGCCATAATAATATCCTGTTTCAAAACAATGTAGTGGTACATTTCTCCCTTGTACTTTCCTTGTTTCACTTCAGGACGTTGTGGCATTTCAATATTGTACGTCCAAAATTTGTCGTAAGTAGGGATTTGATTGCCACGGTAACCACCAACATTCGCATTGAAATACAATTTGTAAACAATGGAAACAGGCTCATTAATGAAAGGTTTTGTCTTGGAAACTTCTGCCACTAAATGAACCTTATCTAAGGATTCTTGTTGCACTTGGTTCATCTGTTGGCGCGGATCTTGACGCTCAATAGCATCTGTTACCGTAATAATAATAGGATTCGTCGTATAGGTTTCTCCATCAATTACAATACTAGCTTTTCCAATGGTTATTTTTCCTTTTCTCTTGGGTTTTAAAAGGTAAGAAAAAGATTTTTTGAATGATTTTTTTCCATTCATCCAAGCATAGCTAACAGCACTATTAGGCCCTCCGACTATAGTAAATCCTTCAAAATTTGGAGAGCGAAAATTATCTCCATCACCATTCATTGTAAATTCAATCTGAACAACGTCATTTAAAGGCAATTGTTCCTTATTTACACTTGCCTCGAACGTTGCTTGTGCAGCTAAGGCTTGTGTAAAAAGTACACAAATGAATACAAGATATAGATGTAATGTTTTCATAATTTAAAGCTTACCAATCTTTTTTGCGTTGTGAGGATACTCCTTGTGCTTCGGCTTTTTTATCTCCTTTTTTGTTTTTGTCAATCAGCCTTTGTTGTACGGCTTGTTCATCGCGATTTACGGCATCTAATATACGTTGCATTTGCTCTTTACTTTGTTGCTGCTTCTGCTGTTGTGGATTAGGTTGCTGTTTTTGATCTTGATCTTTATTGTCCTTGTCGTTCTGATCGTTTTTGTTGTCTCCTTGATCTTTCTGATCGTCCTTTTTATCGTCTCCCTTGTCGTTTTGCTTGTTGTCTTGCTTGTTGTCTTGGTTCTGATCTTTATTTTGGTCGTTATTCTGATCTTGGTTTTGATCTTTATTTTGTTGATTCTGATCCTGGTTTTGATCTTGGTTCTGATCTTGATTATCCTGATTTTGATCGTTCTGAGGGTTTTCTTGGTTTAGTTTTTTAGCTACCGCATAGTTGTACCGCGTTTCATCGTCTTTTGGATTATTGCGCAATGCATTTTTATAAGCTTGTTCAGCTGCTTTATAGTTTTTTTCTGCCATATAAGCATTGCCTAGGTTGTGATACGCTTGGTGTTTCGCTTCTTTTGTTTTCGCTTCTATAATGGCTTTATTATAGGCTGAGATAGCCTCCTTATTTTGTTTTTGACGAATAAGACTATTTGCTAAATTATAAGTTGGGGTTTCTTTTTTATCGCTCTTTGATGCGGCTACACGGTAGGCTGCTTCTGCCTGAGTGAATTGCTTCTGCTCATAGGTTTCATTTCCTACAGTTAAAGCACGACCTGCTGATTGTGCCCAGCTAGTCAGCGACGCAAACAGAACCAATCCAAAAGTCAAATATATATGTTTCATTTTTTTACAATCTAAAAGCATTATTCTTTTTCATTGAAGAGATTTAATTTCTTCATCCAACTTGTTTTGCGTTCAAGAATGAATAAATCAATGCAAATGAGGATAAAAGCTAAACCTAAAAACCACTGAAATTGAGATTGAAATTCTGCAATTTGCTGTGATTCAAAATCAGTTTTTTCAATTTTATTGAGCTCATTGGTGATGAGGTCCACGATCTCTTGTGTATTGGACCCGTAGAAGTATTTTCCACCAGTCGCATCAGCAATGTGTTTCAATGTAGAAGGATCTAACTTGGTAATAACAACTTCATTGTCCCAATCGCGCTTGTATTCAAGACCTTTTGCCGTTTTAATCGGAATAGGTCCCCCTTTTTCGGTTCCAACACCTAGGGTAATAATCTTAATATTTTTATCCCTTGCAACTTGAATTGATGCATCAACACCTTCTCCGTGATCTTCCCCATCCGAAATGAGAATCATCACCTTACTCGTTCTTGGGTTGTCAAAGTAATTACTTGCTACGTGAATCGCATCCTCTAGAGCTGTTCCCTGAGAAGAAACCATATCTGTATTCATCGATTGCAAATACATCTTGGCGGCATAATGATCCGTTGTAATGGGTAACATCGGGAATGCACTTCCAGCATATCCAACAATACCAACGCGGTCTGGACCAAGGCTATTGATAATTTGCGAGGTGAGTTGCTTCATTTTTGCCAAGCGATCAGGAGCCATATCTTGAGCAAGCATACTCTTGGAAACGTCAAGAGTAAAAACAATATCGACCCCTTGTCTTTTTACCGTAACGATGCGCGTGCCAATTTTAGGATTGACAAGAGCCAAAACGATACAGATTAAGGCAGCCAAATACAAAGCCGCTTTGATCATCGGTTTATTGGCAGATTTATTTGGAGCTAACGCTTGCATCGCTTTCGCTGTAGCAAACGTCTTTTGCACTTTCTTTTTCCACAGTATTTCCCATACAACAAGCAAGGCAATGACTGCTATTGCAAGTAGTAAAAGAAAATATTTTTTGTCATCTAATTCCCACATAATGCTATTAAATAAATCCTCTAAAAAGTGTTTTACTTAGAATAAAATCTAATGCTAATAAGATAAAAGCAAGAAGAGCGAATAATCTGAATTTCTCGTCTGTATTAACATACTTTTGCTCATCTATTTTTGTTTTTTCTAGCTGATTGATTTCGTCGTATATATTTTTAAGACTTTGTGTATTGGTGGCTCTAAAATATTGACCTCCTGTTTCTTTGGCAATCGTTTTCATCAATTCTTCGTCAAGTTCAACAGGGATTTTCTCATAGCGCAATTCTCCATTTGGACCAAATCCAACGGGAGACTCTGCCAATCCGTTGGTTCCTATTCCAATAGTGTAAATTTTAATGTTGAACTCTTTTGCAATTTGAGTTGCCATTAAGGGGTCTACCGTTCCTGTATTATTCACCCCGTCTGTCAGTAAAATGATGATTTTACTTTTGGCTGGACTTGTTTTTATGCGGTTAATGGCCGTTGTTAGTCCCACACCAATGGCTGTTCCATCGCGTAAATCATCTGAATACTGAATATCGCGAAGTGAATTTAAAAGTAAAGTCTTATCACTCGTTACGGGAGTTTTCGTATAGGCCTCTGCAGCGTAAATCACAATTCCGATGCGATCGGCTACACGTTGACTGACAAAATCCCCTGCCACTTCTTTCAATGCCTCTAAGCGGTTGGGTTTTAAATCGCGCGCTAACATACTCCCTGAAATATCCATAGCCATCACAATATCAATTCCGTGTGTGGAGTGAATTTGATGATCTACGCTGATTACTTGCGGACGTGCGAGTGCTACGATAAGCGCACTGAGTGCAATTGTCTTTAATACGATAGACAAGGGTAAGAGGCGAACTAAAAAGGAGGAATGTCCCGTAAATGCCTCAATAGAACTTAATTTAATCGTTGCCTTTTGTCGTTTTCTATTTCTATACCAAATGAAGATAACAAGAGGTAAGAGTAGAAACAACCAAAAGAATTCAGGATGTAAAAAGGTTGCATTTCTCATAGTTACTGCTCTTGTTTATATTGCATGGAATCGAAAACTTTCTCCGTAATCTCATCGGCATATTGATCTTCTGTATGGTGAAATATCCATACTTGATTTAAAACGTTTTTGCTTTCGTGACTCAATACACAAGTAAAAGCTATTTTTTTATTTTTTCCTTTGTCTTTTTCCAATTTCAGCATGAAACTTCCTTGTGCTTTTAAACCCGTTAATCCCGATGCATTTTCAAATTTCTCATGGGTAAGTTCAATGCCATCCACGTCGTGATTTTTGATAATTAACTTCAAAGCGTGGTCGATAATTTCTTCTTCGGTATATTTAAAGTCTTTGCCGGTAGAAATAGTGCTCAAGGTAATGTATACCGGATCACCCAATTCACCACTTCTGAACTGCTGTATATTGTCGATACCGTCTATTCCACTATCCCCAACGGTAGGGTCGTTTTTTCTCACCAATACTTCGGGTGTGCTTAACGTTAGTCCTACACCACTTCCGTAGGTGCTGTTAATCCATTCTTGTTGAAGGAGGCGTTTTGAAGAGTTGAAAGTGAAAAAACTCAAATTTTGCTCTGAGGTAATATTGATCAAATAAACAACACCAACTACTAGCATCAAAGCTGCAGATACTGCTGTTGGTATACCTACGCGCATTCTCTTTCTCTTTCTTTTGCGCTCTTCTCTCAATCGAATGCGTTCGGTTTGAGTAGCAGCAGAAATAGGATAAGCGGTATTTATTTCATTGATGATATTTTGTGTCTTCGAGGTATCCGCGGTAATTTCATTATCCGCAGGTTGTGATTTAGCAAATTTTACTAAATCGGCTGTATCTAAAATACGCTTGAATTCTTTGATTATTTTAGGATCAATTCTGACTTCCTTATCGCGTAGTGTATTTTTTAAAATGGATATTGTTTCAACGGTGGTTAACTCACGGGCAGAGATGCCAAAGGTGTCTTCAATGAAGGCACGAGCAATATCTGTCATTTCAGAGTAGTAAGGCTTCGCATCTCCACGCGTCCAATTTTGTTTCTCTTCTAGTTGTTTTAACTTGGTTACTGCTTTTTCAAAAGGCGTATTGTATTTATCATCTTCTGTCAGGTTTTTGTCTTGTAGTTTTTTGATAAAAAAGTAAATAACAACCCCGATGAGTATGGATAAAAGAAGAAAGGCCAAATAGTACCAACCCGTAGAAGGAGCAGCGCCAGCTATGGAAATGGATTTAATGTCATACAACGGTGTTTTCAAGGTGTCTACCACAACGTTTTGAACGTTGATTCGAATAGAATCTGTCTTGAATAATTTGGCGTCTATAATGACAGGTAATTCGGGAATCGTAAAACTACCCTCGTCAAATTGTGTTAACTCATATATTTTGATTAGCTCAATGAAATTGTCTTTTTCAATGGTATCAATGGGATATGAGTCTAGTATTTCTAAAGAACCTAAACTTTCCGGTGTTGGAAACAGTACTTTGCTCCCTTTCGAAGTAATAGCTCGTATGCTGTATTGAACCGGTTCGCCTATTTTAATTTCTGTTGTATCTACTTTTGTTTCAAGAGGTAACTGAGCTAACATCAACTGAGAGGATAACAAAAGAATAAGTACGGTAAAGAGATTGAATTTTGTTCTATTCAGTGTCATTTTATCTAGCTTTGAAATACCCTAATAATTTTTTTACATAACTTTCGTCTACACGCATGTTAATCACACCAGCGCCACATTTTTGAAAGGTTTTCTTGAACTGATCTTCTTGTTTTAAAAAATGAGCATTATATTGATTTCTCACTTCTTTACTTCCTGTATTAATTGTGATTTTCTGACCTGTTTCTGCATCAAATGCATTGATAATCCCCACATTAGGCAGTTCTTTTTCGCGTTCATCGTAAATGCGTATACCCGTAATATCGTGTTTTTTTGCAGTTATTTTTAGCGTGCTTTCATAAGGAGGTGTAACAAAGTCAGAGAGGATAAAAACAATGGCTTTTTTCTTTATCACTTTTGATAAGTAGGCCAAAGCTAAACCGACATCAGTTCGTTTGCTTTTGGGTTTAAAGTCAATTAACTCGCGTATGATTCGCAACACGTGCATTTTTCCCTTTTTAGGAGGAACGAATAATTCAATTTGGTCAGAAAACAAAATTAGGCCAATTTTATCGTTGTTTTGCGTAGCAGAAAAGGCTAGTGTAGCGGCTATTTCTGTGACGATATCTTGTTTGAAAGCATCAGTCGAACCGAAGTTTTCAGATGCGCTGATATCGACCATGAGCATCAGTGTGAGTTCTCTTTCTTCTTCGAAAACTTTAATGTAAGGCTCATTGTAACGTGCTGTGACATTCCAATCAATAGCGCGAACATCATCGCCAAATTGATAGGGACGCACTTCAGAAAAAGTCATACCACGTCCTTTAAAGGAAGTATGGTATTCCCCCGAGAAAATATGATCACTTAAACGCTTGGTTTTGATCTCAATTTTTTTGACCTTTTTTAAAATCTCTTTGGTTTCCATTGTAAAAGAATTATTCAAAATAACTATTCCTCATGACGAGGAATAACTGTGAAATAAATAGTTGTTGTCCACAGTTTTTAATACTATGGCACTTCTATTTCGTTTACAATTTGATTGATAATATCAACGGAGGTAATACTTTCTGCTTCTGCTTCGTAGGTAACACCAATACGGTGGCGTAATACATCAATAACTACAGCGCGAACATCTTCCGGAATCACATATCCTCTTCGTTTGATAAAAGCGTAGCACTTAGCAGCAGCAGCTAGGTTGATACTACCACGCGGTGACGCTCCAAAACTGATGAGTGGCTTTAGTTTTTCTAATTTAAACTGTTCAGGATATCTTGTTGCAAAGATGATGTCTAAGATGTATTTCTCTATTTTTTCATCCATGTACACCTTTTTAACGGCCTCTTGTGCGCGTTTAATTTGGTCTAAGGTTACCACGGGATTTATCGTTTGTTTTTCACCCGCTAGATTCTGGCGAATAACTAAGCGTTCTTCTTCTAATTTTGGATAGTCAATAACCGTTTTTAGCATAAAACGGTCCATTTGTGCTTCCGGTAATGGGTAAGTCCCTTCTTGTTCAACAGGATTTTGCGTTGCCATAACTAGAAAAGGCTTGTCTAACACATAGGTTGTGTCGCTTATCGTTACTTGCTTTTCTTGCATCGCTTCTAACAGCGCAGATTGCACTTTTGCTGGAGCACGGTTAATCTCATCCGCTAGAATGAAATTAGCAAACACAGGCCCTTTTCGTATGGTGAAGTCATTTTCTTTTACGTTGTAAATCATGGTACCAATCACATCGGCCGGTAACAAATCGGGCGTAAACTGAATTCGGTTAAAGCTACCGTGTACCGCTTTGGCTAAGGTATTAATTGCGAGTGTTTTTGCTAACCCAGGCACCCCTTCCAATAAGATGTGTCCTTGTCCTAGTAATCCAATTAACAATCGATCAATCATGTGCTTTTGTCCAACAATGACTTTGTTCATTTCCATTGTTAAAATATCAATAAAAGCACTTTCTCTTTCTATAAGTTCATTTAATTCTCGAATATCGTAATTTGATCCGGGTGTTTCCATAATAAAAGTTTTGTCTGAAAAATAACGCTCATTTAATTATTCATGCAAATTCAAAAAATATTCTCTATTAAGTTGTTAATAGATGGTTAAATCTAAAGTGTGCATTCAACATTTGGGCATGATTTATGGGTTTCTTTTTATAATTTTAAGAACAAAAAATAATTTGCTATGATTAATAAGCGATTACTTATTAAAAATCTATTGGCTCAATATGATGAGAATAGTTTCTATGATAAGAAAAGGCAGCTAAATTTACACACCAAATCGGGGAAAGCAAAATTTTTGAAACATATTTGTGCCTTGTCCAATTCAAATCCTCAAAATAATTCATTTATCATTGTGGGGGTGGACGATGATAATAACGAATTGGTCGGTGTCGATTTTTATGACGACAGCAAGATTCAAAACTTAGTAAATGCGTACTTTGGCAACCCTCCAAGTATTACGTATGACAATGTTACTTTTACGGATTTGGCTGAAGATAAGGTGATTGGGTTAGTAACGATAGCGCCAAATTCGGATTTGACGACTTTTAAAAGGCCAATAGGAGAAGTACAAGTAGGCTCTTATTTTTCTCGTGTAGGCAGTACTTCTGTACCCAATGGAGCACTGGTTTACAACGGCAATAGGACCCATGTAGAAAGTATTGAGAAAAGTTCTCAAAACAATCTAAACCATCTGCTGGAAAGTGTCGTGCGTTATATGATGCAGTCTTCTAAGGATATTCACGCCAATTACAGTGTGTTTAAAGAGCAATTTGTCATTTGTTGGGTGGGAAAAAAGATGAATATCCGCGGTATTCCTTTTTACTCGCGTATGGATATTGAGTTTGTCAATGAGCAAATTAAGCTATTCTACTCTTCCCTTGATGTTGTTACATTATTTTACGATACAGAATCTTTTGTCTTGACCGAGTATCTAAATTTGGGATTAAACGACGGAACGAGTTACTATCCTTTCGAAGAGATGCGGTTGAATTTTTATGATAATGGCAGTTATGCCATAGAGAGTAAAATGTTGTTTGAGCCCCCAAAATACAATGAAAATATCTTAGAACACATTTATAGAAATAGTGTAAAAGTCATTCAAAAAATAAAGCAAGGCGATCGTTTAACTAACAAAGAAGAACGGGTGTTGAGTAAATTGTGTTACAACATGATGTTGTGTTATCTCAATGGGTTCGAGCAGGCGAAAGATGAATTAATTGAGGTTAAAGATTATTTAAAATTTGCTAATGACCCTCAGCTGTTTATAGGCTTTAAGCAAGTAATGCGTATCTTGCGCAAGCTAAAATACGAAACAGAGCATTATGAGTAGAACATTGGTTATAGGAGATATACATGGCGGATTTAAAGGGTTGAAACAACTTTTTGAGCGAGCTAAGATAACACCAACAGATCAATTGATTTTTTTAGGAGATTATGTAGATGGATGGAGTGAACCTCATAAAGTGGTTGAATTTTTACTTGAATTGGAGCAAACGCATACTTGTATTTTTTTAAGAGGAAATCACGAGAGCCTTCTCGTTAGGTGGATGTTGACCAAAGAAGAGAATCCGCAGTGGTTTAAAAATGGCGGGGATTCATCTGTTTTGGCCTATCAACAGTTGCCGGAAGAACAATTTAATCGACATTTAGCCTTCTTTCAGCGTTTGAAAAATTACTATATCGATGGAGAAAATCGCCTATTTGTGCATGCGGGATTTACCAACCCTAGAGGAATAGAAGCGGAGTTTTTCGAAGAATATTTGTATTGGGATCGCACCTTATGGGAGATGGTTATGGCAATGGATCCTAACCTAGCGCAGACAGATCCACTATATCCCAAACGATTGAAATTTCACAAGGAAATTTACATTGGACATACACCCGTTACCCATTTTGGTTTTGATGTACCTGTAAACGGTGCTACTGTTTGGAATATTGATACAGGAGCTGCTTTTTTAGGAAAAATAAGTGCCTTGGATATTGATACAAAAGAATATTGGCAAAGTGATGTTGTTGCAGATTTATACCCATTAGAAGTGGGGAGAAATCACAAATAATGGTAAAAAATTATATATTTGTAGCTAAAGTAAAACACAAATGAAAAAAATAATCGCAACTGCTTTTTTAATCGGTGGTATCATGGGGGCTAAAGCACAAGCCGTAAATGAAGTTAAGATCAATATTCTTAATGCTATCGTCGTGCCTTCAATTGAATTGGGTTATGAACACTTTATTGATCACAACCAATCGATTGGAGTAGATATCCATTTTATGGATCGATTTTCATACTATCACGAAAGTAAAAGCAAAGATCAAAAGTTTAATACAACGAGTTTAGCGTTAAACTATAAATTCTATTTTGGTGGTAACAATGATGCTAACGGAAGTGGATATTCAGTATCTCCTTTTATTAAGTACCGTTTTGGTAATTTCAAAGAAGATAAGTTTAATTCAGAAATTAATGGAGTAGAGCGCGTGAAAACGGATATGAATAGCTTTATTTTGGGAATTGGGTTCGGACATAAATGGACGATGGGCGATTCTTTTGCTATTGAGCCATTTGCCAATATTGGCAGAAACTTTAGCAGTGAGGTAAATGACCGTTTTTCTGCTATTGAATTTAATGCAGGTGTAATGATTGGTTATCGTTTTTAATCAACAAGGATATAAAAAAAAAGACGTCTAATTTAGACGTCTTTTTTTTATGGTTGTATGCTATTAAAAATCAAATTTAATACCTTGTGCTAATGGAAGTTCACTTCCGTAGTTGATGGTATTGGTTTGTCTTCTCATGTATGCTTTCCAAGCATCAGATCCAGACTCACGTCCTCCACCTGTTTCTTTTTCACCTCCAAAAGCTCCACCAATTTCAGCACCTGAAGTACCGATATTAACGTTGGCAATTCCACAATCTGAACCTGCTTGTGAAAGGAATAACTCCATTTCGCGCATATTGTTTGTGAAAATAGAAGACGACAATCCTTGAGGAACGCCATTTTGCATGTCGATAGCCTCTTGGATGTTGTTGTATTTCATTACATATAAAATTGGTGCAAATGTTTCTGCTTGTACAATTTCAAATTCGTTTTTAGCTTCAATGATACACGGTTTTACATAGCAACCACTTTCATATCCAGCTCCTTCAACAACACCACCTTCCACGATGATTTTTCCACCTTCTTGTTTTGCTTTTTCGATTGCGTTTAAGTAATCTTGAACTGCACCTTTGTCAATAAGTGGACCTACGTGATTCGCAGCGTCTAATGGGTTTCCAATTTTCAATTGCCCATAAGCACTTTGTAATACTTGGATGGTTTTATCGTACACGCTTTCGTGAATAATTAAACGACGCGTTGATGTACAACGTTGTCCCGCTGTTCCAACAGCTCCGAATACTGCTCCAACCAATACCATGTTGATATCAGCATGCTCCGAAACGATGATTGCGTTGTTTCCTCCTAATTCTAAGATTGTATTTCCAAAACGCTCAGCAACTGTTTTTGATACGTGACGACCAATGCGAGTTGATCCTGTGAAAGATACTAATGGAATACGGTGGTCATTGTTCATTAAATCACCACATTCATTTCCAACTACTAAGTTACAAACGCCTTCTTGAATACCGTTAGCTTTGAATACTTTAGCAATGATGTTTTGACAAGCTACAGCACACAAAGGTGTTTTCGAACTTGGTTTCCACACACAAACGTCTCCACAAACCCAAGCAATCATTGTATTCCAGCTCCATACAGCCACGGGGAAGTTGAAAGCAGAAATAATACCTACAATTCCAATTGGGTGCCATTGCTCATACATTCTGTGCATCGGTCTTTCAGAGTGCATTGTTAAACCGTACAATTGACGTGATAATCCAACTGCAAAGTCACAGATGTCAATCATCTCTTGAACTTCACCTAAACCTTCTTGTAAACTTTTACCCATTTCATAAGAAACAAGCTTCCCAAGATGCTCTTTATTGTTGCGTAATTCCTCTCCAATTTGACGAACGAGATCTCCTCTTTTTGGTGCAGGAACTAATTTCCATGATTTATAAGCTTCTTGTGCTGTTTGCATTACTTTTTCGTAATCTTCAGCTGTAGTTGCTTTTACTTTTCCTATTAATTCACCAGTTACGGGTGAGTATGATTCGATAATTCTTCCGTTAGAAAATGAGTTTAAACCTGTTGAAGTTCCGTTGTTTACTTCCGCAAGTCCTAAATGCTTCATCGCATCCAAAATTCCAAATTGGTCATTTGTTGTTGCCATTATTCTTCTTTTATAGTTTATAAGATAGTTCTTTGCTAAGATATAAAAATAATTTTAGCTAAGAGGCGTTAATAAAAACACTTCATTTAGCCATATTATTAAGTTGTTGATAATTATTTGGAATAAAATCAACGTTTATTTGGTGGTAATTGTAAAATCCTAATTAGGTTGTTAGTATGAACGACTAGATTGCATAGCAACAAAAAAATACGGTGTTTTTTACTTGTTAAAAGCAGGAGAGACTGACTAAGGAACAGCGTCCATAATACAGTTGCAATGGGAGCACGTTCTCCGTGCTTCTGATTCATAAAAGTGCTTAAAATGCGGTAAGAAATCAGTTTCAATATCGGTTAATTCGAAATATACTTCATACAATTTCTCGTTGCAATTTTCGCAATACCACAATAGTCCATCTTTTGCATGCGCTGCCTTGCGTTTGGTTTCTACAACCAGACCTATAGAATTGGCTGTGCGAATAGGGGCGTGAGGCATTTTTGCGGGAAGGAGATAGATATCACCTGGGTTCAGTGTAATGCGCTTTCTTTTCCCTTCTTCTTGAATGTCGATGTGTATGGTACCTTCCAATTGAAAAAAGAACTCCTCGTTTTCGTTATAGTGAAAATCTTTGCGGTTATTTGGACCTCCAACGACCATAATGATGTAATCTTTAGCATCGATAAAAAGATTCTTATTAGACACAGGAGGTTTCAGTAGGTCTTTGTTTTCATTCACCCACTGTAACAGGTTAAAGGCTACGGCATTACTCATAGGATAAAAATGCGTTTAGTTACTTTTACTCAACCAATTTTGAGGGTTGTCAATATTGGAGTTGTGCGAAAGTAAGAATTTTAAAACAGTTTTTCCATTGCTGTTGGTGTTAATTGTTCCGATGGTCTGTTTTAAGCTTACCTTGTCCCCTTTTTGAATTGTAACATCGCGTAAATTTTGGTAAACGGTGATGTAATCTCCATGCTGAATTAAAACGGCTTTATTTCCTCCAGATAAAACTTGTACCTGCAGTACCTCTCCTTCAAAAATAGCCCTTGCCTTGGCATTGGATTCTGTGGTAATCTCCACGCCACTGTTGTGAATCGTCAAGTGTGTTTGTACTGGATGCGGCTGATCTCCATAAGGAAGAGATACATACCCTTTTTCAACGGGCCAAGGTAATTTGCCACGGTTGGCCTTGAAGTTGTCCGCTACTAATTTTCCTTCCGGCGTTAGTTCAAAAGTAGCCGCTGAAGAAGTCGTTGCTGTTGATTTTGTAGTGGTTTTACCCGCTTTGGCAGCTGCTTCTCTTGCTTTTCTATTGGCTTCCTCAATAGCTTCGCGAATTAACTGCTGTATTTTGCGGTCAATTGCTTTGGTTTCGTCTTGTTTTTTCTTAATCTGTTCATTGAACTTCTTCTGATCTTTCTTTACAATAGAAACCAAGTCTTTTTGTTCCGTTAAATCTTGTTGTAAATTCTTTTCGTTTGTCTCTTGCTCAGCTAAAAGCTTGCGTTGTTTTTCTTTTTCAACCTCTAGTTTAGCTAAAGCTTCTTTCAACAATACTGTTTTATCTTTTAGTTCCTCTCCTTGTTGTTTTCTGAATTCGGCGTATTGCTTTAAGTATTGTACGCGTTTATACGCCTGAAAGAAATTTTCAGAAGAAAGAATGAACATCATTTTACTTTGATTGGAGCGGCTTTTGTATGCTGTTACAATAGTCTTGGCATAATCTTGCTTTAGCTGTTCTAATTCTTTAGCTAATGCATTGGCCTCTTTTTGATTTTTTGCAATCGTGTTATTGGTGATATTGATTTGCTTGCGAACATTGCTAATCAACTGTCTGTTTAACGTAACTTTTCGGTTGATTTCATCAATTTCAGTTAAAATATTGCGCTCCTTCGTTTGCTCCTTATGAAGTAACTGTTGTACAGACTTTATCTCAATAATAATCTGCTGTTTTCTGCGTTCTAACTGTTCTTGTGTCTCTTTTTGTTGGGCACACAAAGGCAATGCCATTAAAATGAACCATATCGTGCAGTATGTTTTTCTCATAGGGATTTACTTCTTAAGCCATACAATATTACGGATTTTTTACAAATTAATCATTTTGTATCCTTTTGGAACGCTATAATTAAGGCGTAAATCTTCATTAAAGGACACTTTTCGGTAATGAATAGCTAAATTTAGTGTTTTTTCTCCTTCTTCTGCTACAATATTTAGTTCAGTTGGCACAATAAAATGCTTGAATTTTTGATAACCAGGATAGGAGATCGTCACTTTTCGATTGGAGTCGCGCTCTTCAATAGCTTCTTTTTTTAATAAACTATTTTCATCCTCAAAAAAGTAGGTAGATTGTAATTCTTCTTGTTCAACGGATTGTACTTTGTGTAAGCCCTTTTCTATGGTAGCGACAAACTCTTTGGTGTTTTGACTATCCAATACTTGACCCAATAATAAGTTTTGAAGGCGATTGAAATTGATGTCTGTACCGACAAATTGCGTTAGAATATCGAACCCTCCTTCAAAAGCAGTTTCATTTAGCTTATTGTAGTATTGCAAGTTCTCGGGGGTAACTAATGCTTTAAAAATAGGAATATCCGCATAGCGAATATTGATCTGAATTTGCTTGTCCTTCTCAATTAAAATCTCAATGCCTACTTTTCGATTTTCAAATTCATCTTTGTATTGTGCTGTTCCCTGAAGGGTAACGGTTTTAAACTGCTGTGCATTTTTCGCATGATCATTCAAGATGACTAAGGCTGTCTTTGATTTTGTTGCGTCTGATTCGCGTAATAAAAACCCTTCGCCTCCTTTTTTACAACCGATAAACAACAAGCTTGTAAGGCATAAAAATGCAATCTTTTTCATATTTTGTAGCTAAATAGTTTAGTACTCCGAATATAGATAAAAAAAATCCGTTTTAAAGAAATTTAAAACGGATTTAATAGTATTAGTCTAAAACAGAATAATCACCGATACTAACGTTCGTATGATTTCCGTTGTATTTAGCGTGGTTTCCAATCATGGCATTGTCCAAGTTGGCATTTGCAATATACGCGTGAGTTTGAATTAAACTGTTTTTGATTGTTGCGTTTTCTACTTTTGAATCATTTCCTAAGGAAACGTTTGGACCAACAGTTGCATTTTTTAATACCACGTTGTCTCCAATATAACAAGGAGGAATAATGCTGCTATTTTCTAACTGCGCAGTAGCAGAAACGTAATTGCCCTGTTCGGCTTCTAAGAAATTTAGCATGCGATTATTTGTGTCAACCGTAACATCTTTGTTTCCACAATCCATCCATTCATCTACTTGTCCAGGAACAAAGCGCATACCTTTTTGCTTCATGTTTTCTAAGGCATCGGTTAGTTGGTATTCTCCACCTTTAATGATGTTGTTGTCTAATAAGAACTCCAATTCTTGACGCAGTGTTTCTCCGCTTTTGAAAAAGTAGATACCGATAATAGCTAAATCAGAAACAAAAGTTGCTGGTTTTTCTACAAAATCAACAATTTCATTTTGGTTATTTAATTGAACAACACCAAAAGCGCTAGGGTCTTCTACTTGTTTTACCCAGATTACACTATCGGCTGTTTTGTCTAAGTTGAAATCTGCGCGGAACAAAGTATCTGCATAAGCTACTACGATAGGTCCTTTCATACTCTCCTTGGCACATAAAATAGCGTGCGCTGTTCCCAATGCTTCATTTTGGTAACAGATACTTCCTTTAGCCCCTAACTTTTCCGCAATCGCGATTAGGTCTTTCTCCGTTTGTTTACCAAAACTTTCGTGAATAATAAAGGCAATTTCTTCAATCTTGTCATCTAAAACTTTGGCAATATCCTCTACCAGTCGATGTACAATTGGCTTCCCTGCAATGGGAATTAAAGGTTTAGGTGTAGTTAAGGTATGCGGGCGTAAACGCGATCCACGTCCAGCCATTGGTACAATGATTCTCATTTTGTAGCGTATTTATTATAGGGTTTTTATTTTGTTCCTGTGCTTCCAAATCCTCCAGTACCACGCACTGTTTCTGAAAGAGTGGCTGCATCTTCCCATTGGATTTGTTCGTATTTTGCAATGACCATTTGAGCAATGCGTTCACCATTTTCCACCACAAAAGGCTCTTTGGATACATTGACTAAAATAACGCCAATTTCTCCTCTGTAATCCGCATCAATTGTACCTGGTGAATTTAATAATGTGATGCCTTTTTTGGCAGCTAAACCACTTCTTGGTCTAATCTGAGCTTCATATCCTTCAGGAAGTTCAATGAATAATCCCGTAGGTACAATGGCTCTTTCTAAACTGTTTAAAGTAATAGGCTCAGTAAGATTGGCTCTTAAATCCATTCCTGCAGATTGCGTCGTTTCATAATGAGGCAAAGCATGTTGTGATTTATTAATAATTTTTACAGATGTCATTGCGTATAATATTAAAATAGAGCAACAAATATAAAGGTTTGTTCCGACAATTGAATAATTGATTTTTAGTTTTCCAGACCAGTTTTTTGAAATAACCTTCGTGTGGCAACTGAAGAATCAAACTTAAAAAAGAAAGATTCACCCATTTAATTTTGTAATTTCGTATCTCATGTTAGAGAACAGAAAAATATTTACCCTACACGCTATCTTAAATCGCGTTCAGCAAGTTTTTGATGAACTTATGCTGGGAAAGTATTTTTGGGTTAAGGTAGAAGTGCTCAAAGTTTCTAAAGATCGCCGTGGACACTATTACCTAGAGTTAGTAGAACAAGTAGATGATCAGGTATTAGCGCGATGTAGAGCGACGATTTGGCAACGCAATGTGGAACGCTGTATAATTGACGGAGGAGAAGAGCTGGAAAAGGTAGTCAAAGCAGGAGCGGAAATTTTGTGTTATGGCGAAGCTGTTTTTCACCCTATGTACGGTTTTTCTCTGCATGTTATTCACGTCGACTATGCCTTTAGCTTGGGTGAAATTGAACGCAAAAAACAAATGACGTTGATGCAGTTAAGCGAAAGGGGATTGCTTCAACTCAACAAGAGCAAAGCCTGCCCTATTGTCCTTCAAAAAATTGCGGTTGTAGCTTCTGTAGGAACTTCCGGATATGAGGATTTTGTACAGCATTTAACGAAAAATCCTTATGCCTTTAATTTTGTCTTGACGCCTTTTGATACACAAGTGCAAGGAGAAGAGGCAAGCGCAAATATCATTCGGCAATTAGCCGCCGCCGCAAGGGGTAATTTTGACGTTGTAGTTATTATTCGTGGTGGAGGCTCGAAATTTGATTTAGATGTGTTTAATTCGATTCAAGTTGCAGCGCAGATAGCCCAAATGCCGTTTGCTGTTTTCACTGGAATTGGCCATGAAACAGATAGTACAGTAGCCGATTTTGTCTCGCATACTTATTTTAAAACACCTAGTGCAGTAGCAGCGTATATCGTTGCTTTAGCTTTAGCGTTTGATGTATACCTAACACAAAGTCGAGCTAAACTTATGGAGCAAACACATCGCCTTATGGAACAAACAAAAAATCGATTGATTCAATTGGAAGAAGGTATAGGGAATAACAGCAAGTTTCGAATAGGTGAAAGTCAAGGACATTTAGAAACGCAAACGACAGCCTTGTCTCATGTCGTCCAACAACTAATTCAGCAGTCAACAAGTGAATTGCGTCTGGTGGAGTTAACCCTAGAATCTGAAGCTAAGATCTTGTTGAAAAAGAAAGAAAATACAGTACAAGATTACGCGACTCGATTGGCGTTCTGGGGTAAGCAAAGTATTGGGGGGGAGCGACAGCGTATTATTCGCTTGCACGAAATGATAATCGCTTGTGTGAAGTATAAAGTAACTCATACCAAAGCAAAACTAGAGCAAAGAGAAGAAATTTTACCTTTATTTACGATTGAGCATTTGTTGAGAAAAGGCTTTGCGGTGGTTCGTCACCAAGGTAAAGTCTTAAATGAATTCACTGTGCTACACAAGGGAGATGAGCTTGAATTGGAGATACACAACAAGGTATATCAAATTACAATTGACAGTATAGAAGAAATAAAACGATGGAAAAACTTACTTATGAACGAGCAGCTGATGAATTAGAACAAATTCTCACTGCCTTGAAAAACGATGAAGTCACCGTAGATGAATTGGCTGAAAAGGTTGAACGCGCTTCTCAGTTGATTGTTTTTTGCAAGAAAAAACTAACAGCAACGGAAGAGAAAATAGATAAGATTATGGACAAATTAGAGCAATAATAAAAAAGCTTCAAGGAAACCCTTGAAGCTTTTTTATTATGTATTGGGTGACTGTTTAGTTGGATCTTGACTATGGGATATAAACTGTCTCACATCATCAGAAGAAGGAAGTTCAAATACCTCTAAGTGGAAGTAGTCAATAGCAGCTAAGACATGGTCAAAGATATCAGCCATTACGGTTTCATAAAAGGCCCAAACCGTGCTGTTGGTAAACATGTACAACTCAATAGGCAAACCGTGCTCTGTGGGTTGTAAATGACGAACCATCAAGTGATATTCTTTGTGTATGTTTGGGTTTTGTTGTGTATAACGCAATACATAGGCACGAAATAAACCGATGTTGGTCATGCGACGACCATTGATAGGCATCGATTGATCTGCTTGTGTGCTGATGTTGTAGTCGTCAATTTCTTTTTGACGTTCCTCGATATAAGGTTTTAAAAGTTGGATTTTCTTTAATTCGTTAATTTCCGATGGTTCTAAAAAGCGAATCGACGACATCTTAATGTTGATGCTTCGCTTAATTCTTCTTCCGCCAGAAACTTGCATTCCACGATAGTTTTTGAAAGAATCACTAATGAGTAAATAGGTTGGAATTGTCGTAATTGTTTTGTCGAAGTTCTGCACTTTTACTGTACTTAGATTAATTTCCAAAACAGTACCATCAGCGCCAAATTTAGCCATCTCAATCCAGTCACCTACGCGAACCATGTCATTCGTCGATACTTGTATACTCGCCACAAAGCCCATGATGGTGTCTTTGAAAACAAGCATAAGAATTGCTGAAGCGGCTCCCAATGATACTAAAAACTTCACGGGATCTTTACCTGTAAGGGTTGAAAAGATGATAACACCCGCAAAGAAATAAAGGATAATACTTGCTACTTGCGTATAGCTATCAATGGGTTTATCTGCTAGACGAGGTTTGGTTTTCGCATAATCTCTTACTGTTCGGATAATGGAACGGAAGAGCAACGTAATGACGATTACAAACAATATATTAGTCAAGGATAAAACAAAGGAGATAACATTGGGAAAGCCCATGAAAAATATGGGGAATAAGATACGCGCTAAGGCCACTGGTATAAAGTGGGTAATATTGTGTAATACTTTATTGTTGATGATCATATCATCCAATTTTGTTTTACTCAAGGCTGCATATCTTCGGGCAATGACAATGAATATGTTCTTTAGCATGTAGTCTAAAGTAAACATGACAATAGAAAAGGCAAGAAGTAGAGCGATTGTCGTAACAACATGCGTTTCATCCTCTTCGAGGCGTAAAAAATTTAGGTGATCAAAAAACCATTTATAAATGCCATTTAGTTGACTAAAGTCAATTATTTCGTCTATGTTTTTTTGATTTAAGGATGAGAGAAACATTGTCGTTTGTTTTTAATTGAGAAAATGCAAGATAAGTAATATATGTCGCTTTAAGTGTTAATTAGATGGCAAATAAGGTGGTGAAAAGGAGTGAAAATTCAAAAAAAGCGCTATAATAACGTAGTTATAGCGCTTTTTTCGATTGGTTTGAATCTTACAATTGATTCAACATTTCGTTGATTTTATCCAGATTAGGCGTGAGAATAACCTCAATACGCCTGTTTTTTGCTTTTCCTTCAATGGAACTGTTGCTCATGATAGGAGCGTATTCACTTCGGCCAGCAGCTGTGAGATTCTTTTTGTCAATCGAGCTGTTTTCTGTTAGAATAGAAACAATAGCTAATGCGCGTTTGGCAGAAAGGTCCCAGTTGTTCTGAACCCCATCTCCTAAATTGCCTATCACCTTATCATTGTCGGTATGTCCTTCAATTAATACTGAAATATCAGGATTGGTAGCCAAGACTTTTCCTAATTCGACGACGGCACTTTTCCCCTCTTCATTCACAGACCAACTACCCGACTTGAAGAGCAGTTTATTCTCCATCGAAACATAGACTTTCCCATTTTTTTGTTCAATGGTTAATCCTCGTCCCTCAAATGCATTTAGCGCTTGCGATAAATTATCTTTTAAGGCCTTCATTTGTTTGTCGTTTGCAGCTAAAATACCTTCTAATTCCTGCACGCGTTTTGATTTTAAATCAAGTTCAGCCTTTGCTTTTGCTAATCTTGCAGCTTCTGCTTGTAGTGATTCTTCACTGTGCTTTTCTAGATTTGCATACGAATGCTGTAAGTCATTGAGCTTATTTTGTGCTGCTGAAATTTCGGCATTCAGATTTTGACGTTCTTGTTGTAAGTCTTTCAACTGTTGAGCCAGTTGTTTTTTGGCTTGTTCTAAATCGCTCATCGAACTATTTAGCATATCTAAATCGTCAGCTAAACGTTGGTTGTCATCCAAAGCCGTTTGATAATCTTGATTGAGTTCATTGTATAATCTTCGAGTTACACAAGAAGAAAGTAAAGTAAGTGTTAGTAAACTGATAGACAGTCTTTTTATCATGCGATTGAATTTTTAAATGGATTATGCTTTAATTTCTACGACAATAGGACAGTGATCTGAATGCTTGACCTCTTGCAATATGGCAGCGTTTACTATGCGGTCTTTCATTGGTTCAGACACCATATTATAGTCAATTCTCCATCCTTTATTGTTATTTCTCGCATTTGCGCGATACGTCCACCAGCTGTATTGGTGTGGTTCTGTATTAAATAGTCGGAAACTATCAATAAAACCATGGTCAACGAATTGATCTACCCAAGCCCTTTCTTCTGGTAAGAATCCAGATACTTTGGCATTGCGAATCGGATCGTGAATATCGATGGCTTTGTGACATATATTGTAATCACCACTGATGATTAGGTTGGGGATTTCTTTTTTCAATGTTTGAATATAAGCAAAAAAAGCATCCATGTATTGGTATTTGAAATCCAAACGATCAATATTAGAAGCAGAGGGTAAATACAAGGACATCACAGAGAATGTGTCAAAATCAACACGTAAATTTCTGCCTTCAAAGTCCATGTAGTCAATACCCGTTCCATAAGTGACCTGGTTGGGTTTTTCTTTACAAAAAACAGCAACACCACTATACCCCGCTTTTTGAGCAGAAAAATAGTATTGGTAGGGGTAGCCAGCTAAGGTAATTTCATCCGTTGGAATCTGATCTTCTTTCGCTTTGATTTCCTGTAAGCAAATGATATCAGCATTTTCTTCTTGCATCCATTCTAGAAGGCCTTTTTTAATTGCTGCGCGGATTCCATTTACGTTATAGGAGATAATTTTTTTCATTGTGCTCGATTTTTGTATGAAAACCAAAAATAGAAAAAATAAACATTCCGATGTTGTAAAAGAATAGGAGAGGAGTGTTTTTAATTTTTAATTAGCATTCGGCAAAAGTTAAAGATAGAATAGCGGTTGATCTACTTGGAACGGAGGTAGTTTTACCGTATATTTTGTTAAAAAATATAAAATATTAGAAATTATGAGGATAGATGCTCAAAGAAGAATAATTAATTTTCACATCATATATCTTTTTTTTAATCAGTTATTTAGGTCAATATCTTTAACTATGCTAGGGATATGCAGTCAAGGACGATAAAATAAAATAGATTACCTAAAGATTTTAGTATATTTGTATTACTTAAATTTTCAAATTGATGGGGTTAGTAACAGCTAAGGAAGTAGCGAAAGCGATTAACGTGGACAAGTATGGTATCTTGGGTACTTTTACTGGGTGGATGCTTATGAAAACGCTTAAGATTACCACATTAAATAAGATTTACGATAGAAATAAACAGTTAGAAGAGTTAGAATTTTTAAACGCAATCTTAGAAGAATTTCAGATTGAATTTCAGATTGACCCAGAGGAGTTAAAACGATTGCCGAAGAAAGGACCCTATATTACTATTTCCAACCATCCATTGGGTGGTATCGATGGGATGCTCCTCTTGAAATTAATGTTAGAGCATGATCCGAATTTTAAGATTATAGCCAATTTTTTATTGCATCGTATAGAACCTTTGAAACCCTATATCATGCCTGTTAATCCATTTGAGAATAACAAGGATGTGAAATCAAGTGTATTGGGATTAAAAGAAACGCTTAGGCATTTAAGCGATGGTAAACCTTTGGGAATATTCCCAGCAGGGGAAGTGTCTACTTATAAAGATGATCGATTAGTGGTCGATAAACCATGGGAAGAAGGAGCAATTAAGCTGATTAAGAAGGCTAATGTACCGGTAGTTCCTATTTATTTTCATGCGAAAAACAGTAAATTATTTTACTTTTTATCGCAAATTAACCCAACCTTGCGCACGGCAAAGTTGCCTTCGGAGCTATTGACACAAAAAGATCGCGTAATCAAAATACGCATCGGTCGTCCAATATCGGTTGAAGAACAAAATGAACATTATGATTTAAGCGATTATGGTAATTTTTTGCGTTTTAAAACGTATCTGTTGTCTAATGCTTATAAAGATGAGGATTCCCGCAAGTGGATTAAAGTTCCGTCTTTTAATTTTAAATTTCCAAAGATGGTAAAGGACATTGTCCCTCCACAACCGATAGACAGAATTAAACAAGAAATTGAGGTTCTGCGCGAGAAAGATTTCCGATTGTTGCAAAGCAAGAATTACGAAGTGTTTTTGTGTAAATCAGATTTGATTCCCACCATATTATTAGAACTTGGTCGACTTCGTGAGGTTACTTTCCGCGAAGTGGGTGAAGGAACAAATAACGAATTAGATTTAGATCAATACGATAAATATTATCACCATATGTTCTTATGGGATAATGAAGCTGAACAAATATGTGGGGCTTATCGCATGGGATTAGGATCGGAAATTTATAAGAAGTACGGAATTAACGGTTTTTATCTCAATGAATTATTCCGTTTTGAGTCAGAACTTTATCCTATGATGGCACAGTCTATAGAAATGGGACGTGCATTTATCGTCAAAGAGTATCAACAAAAACCAATGCCTTTATTTTTATTATGGAAGGGCATTGTACATACAACATTGCGCTTTCCTGAACATCAATATTTAATTGGAGGAGTAAGTATTAGTAATCAATTTTCCGATTTTTCTAAATCGCTGATGATTGAATTTATGCGATCACATTATTTTGATCCTTTTATTGCACAGTATGTTACGCCCAAGATGGAGTATAAGGTAAATTTAAAGGATGCTGACAAAGATTTGATTTTTAATGAAACAGAGTCAGATTTAAATAAATTTGATAAAATCATTGAAGATGTAGAACCTGCAAAATTGCGAGTACCCGTGTTAATCAAGAAATACATCAAACAAAATGCAAAGGTAATTGCTTTCAATGTTGACCCTTTATTCAATAATGCCATTGACGGGTTAATGTATATCAAAATTGCCGATTTACCAGAAAGTACGGTCAAG
This sequence comes from Myroides fluvii, assembly GCF_009792295.1. Lineage (NCBI taxonomy): Bacteria > Pseudomonadati > Bacteroidota > Flavobacteriia > Flavobacteriales > Flavobacteriaceae > Myroides > Myroides fluvii. The sequence continues at coordinate 1,521,306 of NZ_CP039934.1, forward strand.
CCGGTGATGGAGGAATTTGAAGCAGAACTCGAGCGAAAAATACAAGAAGAAGCGAATAAATATAATTAATCATAGAAAGAGTCCATCGTGACTCTTTTTTTGTGCTTTTTTTTGAGTTTATTGGCTTTTTGTAGCTGAGAGATGTTCGTATTTTACTTCTCATGTTGTTTTTTTAAATAAAAAATTCACTATTTTTTGTATAATTCAAAAAAACGTATACTTTTGAGTTGTTAAATAAAAGTAAAAAACAATGTTCAGAAAAGTTAAGTTTTTTTTAGTTTGTGCAATGATTGCTATAAGCGCTTCAGCTTGTAGCTCGGATGATAGTTCTACTTCAAGTAAAAAGTCGGGAACAGGATATAGAGTTTCAAATGAAGAATATGTTGTTGAGGTTAAATCGTCTAAGATGGTAGAACTTCAACGGGTAGAAATAGCAACAATTGAAGGAAAAGACGTTAAAACCTTTGTTAATGACGATTTTTCTGGAAGAAATGATTGGGTTAAGGATTTTAAAAAATCAGTAAAACAAAAAATCACTGTTGCTGTATATGCAGATGGACCAGATGAACATGCTACAATGTCTATCCGCGTTTTTAAAAGTGAAAATCTAATTAAAGAGATTACTGCAAAAGGAGAAAAGTTATACGGAGAAGTGGTTTTCTAAGCGTTTGATGCGACCGACTATTCCGGTCTTTTGTTTGTCCTATTCAGGATAAAATATGCAATCCCTTTTTTCAAAAAGTGTGCCTTGCTTTTTATATGCCCTATTGTTTTAACTTTCTGGTATTTAAAATGTTTTGTTAAACTTTTGTATAAGGTAAAAAAAAACCTATTTTTGAATTGTTAAATAAAAGTAAAAATGATGTTCAGAAAAGTTAAGTTAAGTTTAGTTTGTGCAATGGTTGCCGTAGGACTGTCTGCTTGTAGTTCAGATGATGGAAATCCGGTACTTAAATTGGATAAAAAAGAATATAATGTGTTAATAGAAATTACCGATGATGTCGAAATGAAACAAATCACGGCAGTTTACTATGATGGGGTTAATGTAAAAGAAGATAAGTTTATCAAACCTGCTCCTGTAGTTGATGAGGATGCAGAGGGAGAACAGAATCAAGAACCCAAAATTACAAAGTGGGAGAGAAAGTATATTCTTACAGCTGCAGAACATGTGAGCATTGAAGCAGTTGGTGTAGGGACAGACGTATCTTCTAAATTGACTATTACGGTTACTGATAAATTGGGATTCGAATTGCAAGAGAAGAAAATTGAAGGTAAAGATTTATACCTCGCAATTAAATTGTAGTAAATTACATTGCTAAGAATGTATAAATAAGAATAAGATGTTCAGAAAAATCAAATTTATATTACTTGCTATAGGGCTTAGCTGTGGAATTACAAGTTGTAGTTCAGACAACAGCAATAAAGAGATGATCCCTGAAGGAAAAGAGCATTTTGTCACAGTTACTGTAACAGAAGATGCTGTTATTAAAAAAGTAATGGGAGTGATTTATGAAGGGAATAATTCAAAAAATGACTTTATTGATGATTTGGCAGTGACGGAATGGTCAAAAGTCTATCACAAAAAAGAGAAAGAAAAAATTAGCTTTACAGCTCAGGGTTTAGGACGAAGTGAGGAATCCAAAATGGAAATTAAGATTACTACTAAAGAGGGTGAGGTTGTTGGAGAAGCTTTTTCAATGGGAGATGTATTAAACGCTACGGTTGTGATTGATGCCGATAAGAAAGATAAGAAATAAAAAAGGTGCTACATGCACCTTTTTTATTTCTCGTGAAACGTATTTCGTATTTTATCTATAATTACCTGGGCTAATTTTTCTTTACTTTCAAAAGTCCAACCCGCAATATGAGGTGATAGTAATACCCGCTCCGATTCGATTAAATACCGCATCGGTTCTGGTAGAGTGTCATCAGCAAATAGGTGTTCAAATGAAGATTTTTCGTATTCTAAAACATCTAAAGCCGCACCTTTCACTTTGCCACTTTCTAATGCTGCGATCAAATCAGCGGTATGCACGGATTTACCTCTTGCCGTATTGATGAGCCAGAAAGGCTTGGCCATCTGCTCAATAAAAATTTTGTCAACAAGATTCGTTGTTTCTGCTGTTTGTGGAATATGTAAACTTACAATATCTGCTCTTTGTTGTAACTCGGCTAAGGAAACTTGTTTCGCATACGGATTGCTTAAGTTGTCTTTGATATCGTGAAAAATAACTTCACAATCAAAGCCTTGCAAGCGTTTTGCTAAAGCATTTCCCATGTGCCCATATCCAATAATACCCACCGTTTTTCCTTCAATTTCGTGGCCTCTATTGCCCTCGCGTATCCAGATGCCTCGACGTACCTCTTGGTCAACGATATTCAATTTATTGAAGAGCGTTAATAACATACCTAACGCATGTTCGCCAACTGCTGTTTGGTTCCCTTCTGGAGCCGCAATTAAGACAATGCCTTTGGATGCCGCAAATTCACAATCAATGTTTTCTAAACCTGCTCCAACACGACCAATGAATTTTAGTTGGGTTGCTTTCTCAAGAAAGGATTGATCTATTTTGAAGCGACTGCGTATGATAACACCCTCATATTCGTGTATCGTTTCTTCTATTTTTTCTTTACTTGACGTGTAATCTTCAATATTAACGTATCCCAATTGATCCAATTGTGTTAGCATTAAAGGATGATTACTATCCAGGTGTAATACTTTTTTTGTTGTCATACCATTAAATTTAGAAACCCAGAATGACCTTGGCAATGGAGAAGTAAATCAAAATACCAAAAATATCATTGCTTGTAGTGATAAATGGACCCGTAGCTAAGGCAGGGTCTACACCATATTTATTTAGAAAAATAGGAACAAAGGTGCCGATTAAGCTCGCGATAATAATCACACTAATCAACGCAATAGAGACAGTAACGCCAATGATGTAATCTACACCCAGTAAAACGTGACTTCCAATCATCAGTAAAATGGCTAATAAGAATCCGTTGAGTAAACTCAAGGACACTTCCTTGCCCAAGCGTTTCCAAATAGATCCTGAAATCGTGTTATTCGCAAGTCCTTGTACAATAATCGCAGATGATTGCACGCCCACATTTCCCGCCATAGCTGCAATTAGTGGGGTGAAAAAGAATAAAACTCCAAATTTCTCCATTGCATCCTCAAAACTACGGGATACATTTACGGCAACAAAACCACCTATCATGGCTAAAATTAACCAAGGCAATCGCGCTTTGGTCAACGTTAATATACTGTCATTCGTATCGACATCTTGAGAAATACCCGCCGCCAACTGATAATCCTTATCTGCTTCATCTTTAATGACATCGACAATGTCATCAATGGTAATTCGACCAACTAATCGGCCCATTTCATCTACAACAGGTATAGCCTCGAGGTCGTATTTCTGCATAATACGTGCTACCTCAGTATCTTCGGTATCTACCTTCACATAATCTACTTTTGGAATATAAACATCGCTAATGTGGGTAGTAGTAGAAGACGTAAGTAAATCTTTGAGTGATAAGCGTCCTTTTAAACGGCCCTCGTGATCTACAACATAAATAGAATGTACCCGAGAAACGTGTTCTGCTTGTTTGCGCATCTCTTTAACACAAGTGAGTATAGACCAATTTTCATTAACCGATACAAACTCTTTTGCCATCAATCCCCCCGCTGTATCCTCATCGTAGCGCAATAATTCAACAATGTCCTTCGCGTGTTCTAAATCTTCTAGCTCTAAAAGAACCTCCTCTTTTCTCTTCTCTGATAATTCAGCAATAATATCTGCCGCATCATCTGTATCGAGTTCATCAAGTTCTTCTGCAATTTCTTTAGGAGATAGACTTTTTAGAATCTTTTCTCGTAAATCCTCATCTAGATTAAGTAATATTTCTGCAGTAACTTCACTATCTAATATATCGAAGATATAAATCGCTTCCTCTGTGTGAAGCTCATTCATCATCTCAGCAATATCCACAGCGTGAATATCCTTGAGAAGTTCTAGTAATTCTGCTTCTCTTCCTGTTGCAATAAACTCTTCGATTTGTACAATAGTTTCATCACTGATTTTGAACTCCATGTATTTCTATTTTTTTTGTAAGATCAATAAATTCTTCTACACCTAATTGTTCTGGACGCATGTTAAAAATAGTTTCTTCTCGTATCTCATCGGGTAAACCAAAACTTTTTAAGCTATTTCTCAGCGTTTTTCGACGTTGATTAAATGCTGTTTTTACAACAGTAAAAAACAATTTTTCGTTACAAGGCAGGGTGTAATTCTCCTTTCTACGCATGCGCATCACACCTGATTTTACTTTGGGTGGAGGATTAAACACATGTTCTGATACGGTAAATAAATACTCCGTATCATAAAAAGCTTGTGTCAATACAGAAAGAATACCGTAGGTTTTACTTCCTTTCTTCTCACAGATACGCTCTGCAACTTCCTTTTGAAACATACCCGAAAACTCAGGAACAAAATCGCGAAGCTCTAAAGCGCGAAATACAATCTGAGTTGATATATTATACGGAAAGTTTCCAATTACAGCAAAAGGCTCTTGATTAAACGCTTGTACAATGTTGAATTTTAAAAAATCTTGTGCAAAAATATGGTTGTGTAATTTTGAATAGTGCTGGTTTAAATAGTCTACTGATTCCGTGTCTATTTCTACAACAAAGGTTTCGATAGGTTTCTCCAAAACATATTTGGTTAACACCCCCATTCCAGGGCCGATTTCCAATACTTTTTTATACCCCTCTAAGGTCAGTGTATCAGCAATTCGCTTGGCAACGTTTTCATCCGTTAAAAAGTGCTGTCCCAGGTGTTTCTTCGCTCTAACTTTATCCATTGATTCTCGGTTTAATATTCACTTATAAGTTCTAGTTCTGTTTTAAAAGTAAGCATTTTATCTGCAAACTTTTTGCGAGACTCCAGTTCGAAAAAATCGTGGTCTTCCTTGTAAAATTGCTGTAGTAAATCAGCATTAGCTGTTTCAAATTGAATTGAATAGGTAATGCCTCCCATATCTTCATCAACTAGAACTTTGACCATTCGAGCTTTATTGAATTTCTTTGTATTGAGAATGCCAGGGATGTAGAATTCTTTGGTCCATGCCATCCATGCATCGTGTACACTTTCGTGAATGTTTATGGTGATATTGTAAATAATCATAAGGTCTATTTTGGGTTAGGCAAAGATAAAAAAAGCACCAAATGTCTTTTTAGGATTTGGTGCTTTTCATATACTTATACGCGTGGTGTAAAATTAATCAATAATATCAAATCCTGTGTACGGTCTTAAGACCTCAGGTATCACAATTCCTTCAGGAGTTTGATAGTTCTCTAAAATCCCAGCCAATACACGTGGTAAGGCCAATGAACTTCCATTTAAAGTATGAGCCAATTGACTTTTACCTTCTTTATCTTTAAAACGCAATTTCAAGCGATTTGCCTGAAATGTTTCAAAGTTAGATACGGAACTAATCTCCAACCATCTGTCTTGAGCTGTTGAGAAGACCTCGAAATCATACGTTAAGGCAGAGGTGAACCCCATATCACCACCACACAATCTCAAAATCCTATAAGGTAATTTTAATTCGTGTAATAATTCTTGTACGTGTTCCACCATACCGTCTAATGCCTCGTAAGAACGATCGGGGTGCTCAATGCGTACGATTTCTACTTTGTCAAATTGGTGTAAGCGGTTTAACCCTCTTACGTGTGCACCATAGGATCCTGCTTCTCTACGGAAACAAGGCGTATAACCTGTACAAAGTACCGGGAAATCGCTTTCTTGTAAAATCACGTCTCTGAACATATTGGTGATAGGCACTTCAGCTGTTGGAATTAAATACAAATCATCTACGCCAATGTGATACATCTGTCCTTCTTTATCAGGTAATTGTCCTGTTCCAAATCCAGAGGCTTCATTGATTACATGTGGTACTTGATATTCTTTATACCCTGCTGCTGTATTCTTGTCCAAAAAGTAAGAGATTAAAGCACGTTGTAAACGAGCTCCCTTACCTTTATATACGGGGAAACCAGCCCCAGTAATTTTATTTCCTAATTCGAAATCAATTAGATCGTATTTCTTTGCCAATTCCCAGTGAGGTAAAGCTCCTTCGTGTAACGTAGGAATCGCTCCGTGTTGATGTACGGTGATGTTGTCTTCTGCGTCTTTCCCTGCAGGTACAATATCCGTTGGCACGTTCGGAATCGTATATAATTTTTCCGTTAACGCAGCAGAAACCTGGTTTAATTGCTCTGTTAATTCTTTACTTTGTTCGCGTAAATTTGATGTTTTTTCTTTGATGAGTTCTGCTTTTGCTTTTTCTCCACTCTTCATTAACTCGCCAATACTTTTGGATAGCTTGTTGGATTCTGCTAAGACATTGTCTAATTCAACTTGTGTTGCTCTTCTTTTTTCATCCAAAGCAATCACCTCGTTTAGCACTTCCGTAACATCAAGATTTCTTTTCGCCAAGCCTTTAATGACTTGTTCTTGATTCTCTCTAATAAAAGCTATCTGTAACATAGTATAAATAATAGTTTAAGATAACAAAGTTAGAAAATACTTTTTTATTATTCGTCTTTTTGTTGTATTTCATCTTGATTCTTGATTATAAAACGACAAAAAAGAGAAACAGAAGTCGATTTTTCCTTGGATTGCACTCCGTGTACTCGAGGTGTTGGTTTTTTTAAAGAATCGAAAACATACCACAGTATAGGAATTCACAACGTATCGTTTTCTTTTTCTTGGGATTACCACTCAAAATGGGGGATAAACTAAAAAAATAATAGTTTGCTAAAATATAGTAGTTAGTTCAACTAATATTTTATTTTTGCTTATTATTCAGATTTGAAACGAAATTAGTACAATGGAAATATTGATTAAACTTTCTCAATTCTTATTGAGTTTATCCTTTTTAATTATTTTACATGAGTTAGGGCATTTTATCCCCGCTAAATTATTTAAAACTCGTGTAGAAAAATTCTACCTCTTCTTTGACGTTAAATTTTCTTTGTTTAAAAAGAAAATCGGAGATACAGTATATGGTATCGGATGGTTGCCTTTAGGAGGATATGTGAAAATCTCAGGTATGGTGAATGAGAGTATAGAGACCGAACAATTGAACAGTGAGCCACAACCGTGGGAATTTCGTTCAAAACCAGCTTGGCAACGATTGATTATTATGTTAGGTGGGGTGACAGTGAACTTTATTTTAGCTTTTGTGATTTATATTGGAATGACGTATGCGTATGGAGATTTGTATATCTCTAACAAAGATATGGATCACGGAGTTTGGGTGCAGTCGCCAATTTTACAAGAAGCAGGAATGAAAAATGGCGATAAAATTGTTGCTGTAGACGGAAGGGAAATTGACCGTTTTAATGATGTAGGCTACGCTATTATGATGGGGCATCAAGTAGAAGTTGAGCGTAATGGTGCAAAAGAGAATATTGATCTACCAGTTAATTTACTTGGACAAATGAGTGATGGGAATAAAGGAGGACTTGTCGCTTTGCGAGTGCCATTTGTGGTAGTTGCTTTTAGTGAAGAAGGGGATCAAACCAATGCTCAGGTGCTACAGTTGAAAGACCAAGTAAAAAGTGTTAATGGTGTAAATACGCCATTTGTGGATCAAGTGCAAGCGGTTTTAGCTGAAAATAAAGGTAAGGTTGTACCTGCTGTAATTGAAAGAGACGGGAAAGAATTGACGGTTGATCTAAAAATTGATCAAGACGGGAAATTAAACCTTTTCTACGCTCCAGTTTTAACCATAGATACACTTGAGAAAATGGGATTATACCATATTAGTCAAGTAAAATACTCTTTAGGGGAGTCTGTTACAGTAGGAATAAATAAAGGAGTTGAAAAAGTGGGAGGCTATTTTGATCAATTAAAGAAAATAGTGAAGCCCGAAACAGGAGCGTACAAAGGAGTAGGTGGATTCAAAGCGATTTACGATATCTTCCCTTCAGTGTGGAGTTGGGAGTATTTCTGGAATATCACCGCTTTGTTGTCCATTATGTTGGGTGTAATGAACTTATTGCCAATTCCTGCTTTAGATGGAGGACATGTAATGTTTTTGTTATACGAAATGATTACAGGAAGAAAACCAAGTGATAAGTTTTTAGAAAACGCGCAAATGGTTGGTTTCTTTATACTTATAGGATTGTTATTGTTTGCAAACGGAAATGATATTTACAAGGCCATCTTCAAGTAAATAAAAAATAAAGCGGATGTGTTTGCAGAAATAAAAAATCATGTTATCTTTGCACTGCATTTAAGGTAAGATACCTTCCTCCTTAGCTCAGTTGGTTAGAGCATCTGACTGTTAATCAGAGGGTCCTTGGTTCGAGCCCAAGAGGGGGAGCAAAAAAAAGCCTGACAATTTCTTGTCAGGCTTTTTTGTTTGTATATGTTACGCAATCAGTCCTTGTAGAATAGTTCTATAATTCAATTAACTAGAACAAGTGAGGTGATTATTGTAAGATATGGTTCTAAAAAAACCCGCCTAGTAGGCAGGTTCTTTTTATGTTTTTTATTAGTCTATAATCGCAAAATCTTTTGTTGTATTTGCTTTAGCATCTTGTACGTTCAATACATTGCCTTGAGCATCTCTAATGATAACAATAACCCTTAGATTAGACTCGTTTGCCAATTTGTAGGTAGATGAAAAACGCTCTGCTACAAAGATATTCCCTTTCTTCGATTGAGCAGAAGGAATCGATAACCCAGTTATTGCTGGAGTAGCTCCTTTTAATACAGCATGGTGAAGATAGTTAGCTCCAATTCCCGCTTGTGAATGTTGTACATCATCTTCTACAATATAATAATCCATAGTTAAACCTTCATAATCTTGAGAAAATGCAATTTCAGCTTCTGCATAGCCAGCTGTAGCACTTAATACAGAGTTTAGCTTGATACCAATTGTCGATGTTTTTTCAACTAATGTCATTGGGTGGTTTTGCCCTGCTACTGTTGTCATTGTTCTAGTATCCCATTCTGCTTTTCCATTAATTACAATAAATGGTGCCCAACGCTGTCCTTGTGTTTCTGGATCATTTACTACTTTAGTATTGTAATAATCAAATAAAGGATGTACAAATCGTGTAATTGTAAATGGATCTGGTCCTGGAATACTAATGTGAATTCCAACAGCTACTATACTTGAATAATCTACTGGATAGCCATTGCCGTTATAGGTATGGTTCTCTAATTTTTCAAGTGCTCGGATTGCACTAGCACATGGAGGACATTGAACGCCTGTAAAGTCTTCCATTAAGACACGGTGTTGATATTTTAACTCGCCAATTGGCACTACAGGAACTTCGTCTTTGAATACCTTAATTGTAACCGTATTACTGTCTTTGTAACCTTCTTTTTTTGCCATTACAGCATAGGTACCCTCTGTTGTGAAAGTATAAGTGCTCTCTGTGATTGCTTGATTGTCAATATAAAGCATTGCATCAGCTAAAGTGTTTCCGTCTCCTGTTACTTTAAATGTTATTGCTGTGTTTTCCAATACTCTTAATTCTCCTAGAGCTTCTAGTACAAGTGTTTTTACCTTGTCTTTTTCTCCTCCTTGTCCTTTGTCTTTTTTTGTTCCACCGTCGTCACTGCTACATGAAGTAAAAGCAAACAATAGAACTAGAGAAGAAAGAAGAACCTTTGTTAAAGCTGCTAATTTGTTCTGTTTCATAAAATAATTTGTTAAAGTTGTTTTTGTAAAAATAAATATAAATTTCGGTTAATTAAAAGTTAAATATAGGTTTTTTTTTCTATTTTTGAACTTTACAACTAAAATTAAAAAATTATGAAAGCGTTTTATGCATTTATTTTATTGTTTGTTTTTTCTGGTGCTGCCGCACAACAAAAGGACTTACCCTCAGTAACTCTTACTGATTTAGACGGTAAGAAAATTGATTTTGCTTCTTTTGCAAAGGAAGAAAAACCAGTTATTGTGAGCTTTTGGGCTACTTGGTGCGGACCATGTCTGAAAGAGTTGGCCGCAATTCACGATGTATATGATGAATGGCAAAAAGAAACAGGGGTAAAATTAATTGCGGTGTCTATTGATGATGCTAAATCAGTAAAACGTGTAAAACCATTGGTTAATGGTAAAGGATGGGATTATACGGTTCTGTTGGATACAAATCACGATTTAAAAAGAGCGATGAATGTGGTAAATGTGCCTTTTACAGCTGTTATATATAAAGGTAAGGTTGTATACAAACACACGAGTTATACACCAGGAGTTGAGAAGGAATTAATTAAGCAAGTGAAAGCTGCAATGAAGTAAAAGGATGAAAAAAGTATTTTTTACATTATGTGGGTTAGTGATGTTCTTGGGAGCAAAAGCACAAGTCCGTGTCGGTTTTGAGAATAATTCACAATGGTATGTTGACGACAAGAAAATTAAAATCGATGAGTTTGAAGCAGAAGATCGCTTTCGAACAAATTCATACTTAAAGGCTGATTATGATTGGAAAAACTGGAGTTTTGGTGCTCAATTGGAAGGGTATGAACCCAAAGCAATCTTGAACTATTCTCCAGAGTATAAAGGTTTCGATATTGGTGCTATTTATGCGCGCTACAACAATAGAGAATTGGGGTTGGATGTTACAGCTGGACACTTTTACGATCAGTTTGGTAGTGGATTGTTATTCCGTGCGTGGGAAGATCGACAGATTGGGATTAACAATGCCATTTTGGGATTGAATGTAAAATACAATCTATTGGATCATATTAACCTGACCGTATTAGGAGGTAAACAACGCATCGGAATGGGATTTGATTTGTCAGATTCTTACGTTTTTGGTGGTAATGCGGAAGTTGATGTAGCGGAGTTTTTTAAATTTGAAGAATTTGGACTTCAAGCCGGGTTAAGTTATTTAGGGAAGGTAGAAAAAGATAAAGATTATATTGAAGAAATGAACCAAAATCTAAGCAAAATGCAGCATGCGTTTTCTGGAAGAGTAGGTTTTGATTACAAGAATTTCTTTGGAGAAATCGAGTACGTGTACAAGGGGAAAGACGCATTGGTAGAGTCTGGAGTTAAAGGAAATACAAAACAAGATGGAAATGCTTTGTTATTTAATGGAGGATATGCGGCAAAGGGAACTAGTTTTAGTTTTAACTTGAGAAGACTCGAAAACATGGCTTTTTATTCTGATAGAGTGTTAACAGCTAATGTTTACAATAGAGGAGTTTTGAACTATGTTCCCGCTTTGACTAAACAATACGATTATTCGTTACAGAATATCTATGTGTATCAAGCGCAGTATTTGTTGAGCACTTTTGAAACGCAAGAGAAAATCGGAGAAATTGGCGGGCAGTTTGATTTTTACCATAATTTTGAGAAGGGATCTACTTTTGGTGGAAAGTATGGAACTAATGTAGTTATCAACGGATCGTACTGGGCTGGGTTAAAACCAGAGCTTGTTGAATATGAAGATGAACGTCAAATCGTAAAAACGGGATTTTTGGATTTTGGAGATAAATACTACCATGACTTTGGTGTTGAAGTGCGTAAAAAATGGAGTAACAACTGGTCTTCTATTTTTATGTACTTGAACCAATCTTATAACCAAAAGGCTTTAGAGAGTTTGTTTGAAACAATCAAAACGAATATTGTTAGTGCGGAAGCGACGTACCAGTTTATGGGAGATAAGTCTGTGCGTTTAGAAGCACAGCATTTATGGACGAAAGAAGATAAGAAAAACTGGATGGCTGGAACTTTAGAATTTGCTTATAATGCGAATTGGTCAGTTTTTGTAAGCGACATGTATAACTATGGTAATGACATCGAAATCGAAGATGAAGAAGGTAATATTACGAAAAACCGTATTCATTATTATAATATAGGTGCTAGTTTCACGAAAGGTACTACTCGTGTTTCTGCTAGTTATGGAAGACAACGTGGTGGATTACTTTGTGTAGGTGGAATTTGTCGTTATGTATCAGAAGCAGCTGGGTTAACATTTGGAATCACAACATCATTTTAAAATTTTTAATTTTAGAATTATTATTTTGTTTTTGTATAAAAAGGAGAGCTTAGGCTCTCCTTTTTTTTCTCCTTATATATAGGAGAGATAAAAACCTCTCCTTTCCCTTTATTTTTACAGTTGCCTTCTTTTTTCTGATTAAAAACAAAGGGTTTCTCTTTAGGTTCTTTTTAGGTGCCTGTTCATTTAGCTCGAGAGTTCTTCGACTTTCCTTGGAGTATCCAAGGAAAAAGGGTGTTTTTGTCGAGGGAATGTCCAAGGAAAGTCCACTGAAAGTCGATTTTAGTCAAAGTGCCCTTAAACTAAACTTCAACTGAACCCTATATAAAGTAGAACACGAACCCTTTTTTTTTAGCTATTCAGCGAGTTGTAACCCGATTTTAGCATTATTTTTCTTTTCTCCTCTATATAGGTGTAGGAGGTAAAAAAAGCTAAATGTTTGAAAATGAATACAAAACCAAAATCCCTTGAAAAGTGCTCAAAAAAGAGATAAAGCATCGTTTTGGTTCAAAATAACTAAATGAGACTGTGTAGACGTAAAAACTCAGCAAAAAAGCAAAAAAACTTCAAGGTGTAAAAGGTAGCATAATAGCAAGTTGCGAATAAAGGTGTAAAATCATTGCAAAAAAAGCAATAAATAATTTGGAAGTGGCAAAAAAGGTGCTACTTTTGCATCCGCATTAAACAAGCAGACGTTCATAGAAAAGCAGAGGAAAAGACGACAGATTGGTTCAGAAATATTTTTCAAAAATAAATTTGGATTAATGAAATAAAGAGTCTTATCTTTGCAGTCCGCTTCAGTAAATACTGAGGATTGGCAAAAAGGGAAGAAAAATTTTTTCTCAAAAAGTTTTGCTAGTTCAAATAAAGTTTTTACTTTTGCACTCGCTTTAGTAACCGACTGGTTGACGAGGGATACAGAAAAAAATCAAATTTTTTTGTCAAATCGAAAAAGTTTTTTACTTTTGCACTCGCTTCGAAAATCAAGTAGTAGCGAGATTGAAACACGATCATAGACATATTGGACAACAGCATACAAAATAAAGAGAGTAAGGTGATTTTAGGATCACGAATAAACTAGCTAACTTTTTACAATATTAAAAATATACGATGAAGAGTTTGATCCTGGCTCAGGATGAACGCTAGCGGCAGGCCTAACACATGCAAGTCGAGGGGTATAGAGAGCTTGCTTTCTAGAGACCGGCGGATGGGTGAGTAACGCGTATGCAACCTACCTTTCACAGAGGAATAGCCCGGAGAAATTCGGATTAATGCTTCATGGTTTAATTGGATGGCATCATTTGATTAATAAAGATTTATCGGTGAAAGATGGGCATGCGTATCATTAGCTAGTTGGTGTGGTAACGGCATACCAAGGCGACGATGATTAGGGGTCCTGAGAGGGAGATCCCCCACACTGGTACTGAGACACGGACCAGACTCCTACGGGAGGCAGCAGTGAGGAATATTGGTCAATGGAGGCAACTCTGAACCAGCCATGCCGCGTGCAGGATGACGGTCCTATGGATTGTAAACTGCTTTTGTACGGGAAGAAATGTATCTACGTGTAGATATTTGACGGTACCGTAAGAATAAGGATCGGCTAACTCCGTGCCAGCAGCCGCGGTAATACGGAGGATCCGAGCGTTATCCGGAATTATTGGGTTTAAAGGGTTCGTAGGCGGTTTAGTAAGTCAGTGGTGAAATCTTACAGCTTAACTGTAAAATTGCCGTTGATACTGCTAGACTTGAATAGTATGGAAGTAATTAGAATATGTAGTGTAGCGGTGAAATGCTTAGATATTACATGGAATACCAATTGCGAAGGCAGATTACTACATACTTATTGACGCTGATGAACGAAAGCGTGGGTAGCGAACAGGATTAGATACCCTGGTAGTCCACGCCGTAAACGATGGATACTAGCTGTTCGGTTTTCGGACTGAGTGGCTAAGCGAAAGTGATAAGTATCCCACCTGGGGAGTACGTTCGCAAGAATGAAACTCAAAGGAATTGACGGGGGCCCGCACAAGCGGTGGAGCATGTGGTTTAATTCGATGATACGCGAGGAACCTTACCAGGGCTTAAATGTAGATTGACAGGTTTAGAGATAGACTTTCCTTCGGGCAATTTACAAGGTGCTGCATGGTTGTCGTCAGCTCGTGCCGTGAGGTGTCAGGTTAAGTCCTATAACGAGCGCAACCCCTATTGTTAGTTGCCAGCGGGTCATGCCGGGAACTCTAACAAGACTGCCGGTGCAAACCGCGAGGAAGGTGGGGATGACGTCAAATCATCACGGCCCTTACGTCCTGGGCTACACACGTGCTACAATGGCCAGTACAGAAAGCAGCTACCAGGCAACTGGATGCGAATCTCAAAAACTGGTCTCAGTTCGGATTGGAGTCTGCAACTCGACTCCATGAAGCTGGAATCGCTAGTAATCGGATATCAGCCATGATCCGGTGAATACGTTCCCGGGCCTTGTACACACCGCCCGTCAAGCCATGGAAGCCGGGGGTACCTGAAGTCGGTCGCCGCAAGGAGCTGCCTAGGGTAAAACTGGTAACTAGGGCTAAGTCGTAACAAGGTAGCCGTACCGGAAGGTGCGGCTGGAACACCTCCTTTCTAGAGAAAAAAAGAGGTTGGTTTATTTACTCTCGCTGTTTGTTCAAATATAAAATAAGTAATATACAGAGTCTCGTAGCTCAGCTGGTTAGAGTACTACACTGATAATGTAGGGGTCGGCAGTTCGAGTCTGCCCGGGACTACTAAGTATTACAAAGGAAATTCTAGGGGTTAGTTAAACCGTTGAAAGTTACTGTTAACCGTAAACTGTTAGCTGTTGACCTAAAAACGGGGGATTAGCTCAGCTGGCTAGAGCGCCTGCCTTGCACGCAGGAGGTCATCGGTTCGACTCCGATATTCTCCACCAGGACTACGGTCCAAAACGATCATTGACATATTGTAACGACAAATACAGTTAGATAGTAATTTAATATTATTATTTAATAAAAATTTTATAGAAAGTACGATTCGAAAGAATTGTAAGCACATAAGCAAAATAAGGGCGTATGGGGAATGCCTAGGCTCTCAGAGGCGAGGAAGGACGTGATAAGCTGCGAAAAGCTACGGGGATTGGCACACACGATTTGATCCGTAGATATCCGAATGGGGCAACCCACTATGTTGAAGACATAGTATCCGAATAGGAGGCGAACCTGCTGAACTGAAACATCTAAGTAGGCAGAGGAGAAGAAAACAAAAGTGATTCCGCTAGTAGTGGCGAGCGAACGCGGAATAGCCCAAACCAATGTTGTTACGGCAATATTGGGGTTGTAGGACCACGACATTTCTTGCGGATTGAATTAGAATTACCTGGAAAGGTAAACCGAAGAGGGTGATAGTCCCGTATAAGTAAGAGAAGATAAGGATAGTGGTATCCTGAGTAGGTCGGGGCACGTGAAACCCTGATTGAAACTGGCGGGACCATCCGCTAAGGCTAAATACTCCTGAGAGACCGATAGTGAACCAGTACCGTGAGGGAAAGGTGAAAAGAACCGTGAATAACGGAGTGAAATAGATCCTGAAACCATACGCCTACAAGCGGTCGGAGCCCCTTTGTGGGGTGACGGCGTGCCTTTTGCATAATGAGCCTACGAGTTACCGTTGCTGGCAAGGATAAGTGATTAAGTCATGGATCCGTAGCGAAAGCGAGTCTTAATAGGGCGCTTTAGTCAGTAGTGGTAGACGCGAAACCGTGTGATCTACCCATGGGCAGGTTGAAGTTTAGGTAACACTAAATGGAGGACCGAACCGTTTAACGCTGAAAAGTTTTCGGATGACCTGTGGGTAGGGGTGAAAGGCCAATCAAACTCGGAAATAGCTCGTACTCCCCGAAATGCATTTAGGTGCAGCGATGATCATAGTTACTTAGAGGTAGAGCTACTGATTGGATGCGGGGGCTTCACCGCCTACCAATTCCTGACAAACTCCGAATGCTAATTAATGATAATCATCAGTGAGGGCATGGGTGCTAAGGTCCATGTCCGAGAGGGAAAGAACCCAGACCATCAGTTAAGGTCCCCAAATGTATACTAAGTTGAAAAAACGCGGTTTGATTGCCCAGACAGCTAGGATGTTGGCTTGGAAGCAGCCATTCATTTAAAGAGTGCGTAACAGCTCACTAGTCGAGCGATCGAGCATGGATAATAATCGGGCATAAGTATACTACCGAAGCTATGGATTTACGTTTTAAACGTGAGTGGTAGGGGAGCATTCTATCGACGTAGAAGCCGTACTGTGAGGTATGGTGGAGTTTATAGAAAAGAAAATGTAGGCATAAGTAACGATAAGGGGTGCGAGAAACACCCCCGCCGTAAGACTAAGGTTTCCTGAGCTATGCTAATCAGCTTAGGGTTAGTCGGGACCTAAGGCACACCCGAAGGGGGACGTCGATGGCCAACGGGTTAATATTCCCGTACTACTAATAATTGTGATGGAGTGACACAGTGATGAAAGCACCGCGAACTGACGGAATAGTTCGTTGAAGCACGTACCTATATCAGCTATAGTAAAATGCGTAGTTGATGGAGAAATGCGATAGTACTCAGCGTTTTCGAACAACGAGATAGTGTGCCTAAGGGCTGTCAAGAAAAGCTTCTAAACTTAGATTATTAGTACCCGTACCGTAAACCGACACAGGTAGTCGAGGAGAGTATCCTAAGGCGCTCGAGAGATTCATGGCTAAGGAACTAGGCAAAATAGACCTGTAACTTCGGGAGAAAGGTCGCCAGCGCAAGCTGGCCGCAGTGAAAAGGTCCAGGCGACTGTTTATCAAAAACACAGGGCTCTGCAAAATCGTAAGATGAGGTATAGGGCCTGACACCTGCCCGGTGCTGGAAGGTTAAGAGGAGATGTTATTCGCAAGAAGAAGCATTGAATTGAAGCCCCAGTAAACGGCGGCCGTAACTATAACGGTCCTAAGGTAGCGAAATTCCTTGTCGGGTAAGTTCCGACCTGCACGAATGGTGTAACGATCTGGACACTGTCTCAGCCATGAGCTCGGTGAAATTGTAGTATCGGTGAAGATGCCGATTACCCGCAGTGGGACGAAAAGACCCTGTGCACCTTTACTATAGCTTAGTATTGTTCTTGGATAAGTGATGTGTAGGATAGGTGGGAGACTTCGATCCTGCGTCGCCAGGCGTAGGTTAGTCATTGTTGAAATACCACCCTTTGCTTATTTGAGATCTAACTCTGCGTTGCAGAGGACATTGCTTGGTGGGTAGTTTGACTGGGGTGGTCGCCTCCAAAAGAGTAACGGAGGCTTCTAAAGGTTCCCTCAGCACGCTTGGTAACCGTGCGTAGAGTGCAATGGCATAAGGGAGCTTGACTGGGAGACTAACAAGTCGATCAGGTACGAAAGTAGAGCATAGTGATCCGGTGGTTCCGCATGGAAGGGCCATCGCTCAAAGGATAAAAGGTACGCCGGGGATAACAGGCTGATCTCCCCCAAGAGCTCATATCGACGGGGGGGTTTGGCACCTCGATGTCGGCTCGTCACATCCTGGGGCTGGAGAAGGTCCCAAGGGTTGGGCTGTTCGCCCATTAAAGTGGCACGCGAGCTGGGTTCAGAACGTCGTGAGACAGTTCGGTCTCTATCTACTGTGGGCGTTAGAAATTTGAGTGGATCTGATTCTAGTACGAGAGGACCGAATTGGACCAACCTCTAGTGCATCTGTTGTCTCGCCAGGGGCATCGCAGAGTAGCTACGTTGGGCAGGGATAAGCGCTGAAAGCATATAAGTGCGAAACCCACCACAAGATGAGATTTCTTTAAAGGGCCGTTGAAGATGACAACGTTGATAGGCTATAGATGTAAAGGCAGTAATGTCATAGTCGAGTAGTACTAATAGCCCGTAAGCTTATGTGTATCTCCCTCTACCTTGTGTAGAGGGAGGGCAACTTTCTAAAAAAAGTAAGTATTTGTTACGTTATAATATACAATATTAGTTATAGGATCCTTTTTAGGAATTTATAACAACCGCTTTAGGGTGGTTATTGCGGCGGGGCTCACCTCTTTCCATTTCGAACAGAGAAGTTAAGCCCGCTAGCGCAGATGGTACTGCCTCACGGTGGGAGAGTATGTCGTCGCCCTTCTTTTAAAAAGCCTGATTACGTTAGTAGTCAGGCTTTTTTGTTTTATGCTTTTTTGGGAGTTGATTGTTGTGGGTTGATGGTTGGGAGTTGATTGTTGTGAAGATGGTTCGCCTTTTTTTGGTGGTGGTTGATTGTCTTCCAAGATCAAAAAGCTTAAACGGCTTCTATTGTCTTTTACAAGCTTAAATGTTGATTTTAGACTTTTACAGGGATTATTTGTTTTGTATCAAACAAGTAGGTCGGAAGCTAAAAAAAGCCCTTAAAAGGGCTAGTATTTGATGTTATTGGTTTACTTCTAAGTCTTGTGTCTTGTTTATAATGTCTGACATGGCATATCCTTTTCGGAATAAGTAGGCCTGAAATTTTTGTTTTTTCTTTTGTATATCTTGATCGGTTAATTGATTCCATTTGTTCTCGCTAACGCGATCAAACGTTTGGTAGTATTCTTCATCACTGATTTCCGTTAGTGCAATTGTAATTAATCGACTATTGATATTTTTGAATTTTAATTCGGCGGTGATTCTATTCTTTCCCCAAGCACTTAATCGGTGTTTTCCTCTTACAAAGCTTTTTGCAAAGCGCTCTTCATTTAGAAAGTTGTGTTCGATAAGGTGTACGATGATTTCATCGTGTATTTGAGGCGTTATACGCAATGAAAATAACTTGTTGACTACTTCTGAGTGACAACGGTCTTGATAGGCGCAATAGTGCTCTAATTTGCGTTTAGCATCATCAAAAGAAAGGTAGGTAGAATCTTGATTCAAAGTAGTAGTTTTTTACAAAGATAATCATCCAAATGAAAGTACGTAACGATCAAATGGAGCTTTCATTGCAGTAGAATTATATTTGTCAAATAAATTGAATATGTCCGTTTCGTTTTGTAGTTTTCAGATAAGAAAAATAACAAATGAAATTATGAGTATTAACAGAAGTTTTTTAGTAGAATTACAACACGAATTAAGTAGTACAAAAAAGATTATTGCTTGTGTACCTACAGATAAATGGGATTGGAAACCCCATGTAAAATCGATGAGTTTAGGAGATTTGTCAAAGCATATTGTAGAATTGATTATCTGGACAGAAATAATTACCCAACAAGAGAGTTTAAATTTTCATACGGATTATAAGCCTTTAGAGGCTAAAACAACGGAGGATTTGCTGCAGTTAATTGACTTGTATGAGCAACGCGTTGTAAAGGCTGTAGAATTGATGACAGAGGAGCAATGGATGGAAACTTGGGCGTTGAAAGCAGGAGAGCATACGATCATGGAGATGCCTAAGGTTGGTGCGAACCGCTTTGTAGTGAATAATCACATCTACCACCATAGAGGTCAATTATCCGTTTATTTGCGTTTGCTTGATATTCCAATTCCTGGAATGTATGGGCCATCTGCAGATGATGCGAAATAGATGTCGGTTGACAGATTACGGTAATTGATTTTAGAATAGAAAAGATAGTAAATAAAAAAGCCTAACTAAAAAGTTAGGCTTTTTTCGTACCCGGAGTGGGAATCGAACCCACACTCCTAGGAACACGAGTTTGAGTCGTGCGCGTCTACCAATTCCGCCATCCGGGCATTTGGTGTTGAATTGTGAGTGCAAATTTACAGAAAAAAATAAGCTATCAAAGAAAAAAAGCAAAAAAAACGTTTTAGTCAATTAATATTTTATAAATTTGCATCGCTGAATTACTATAAGGAAGCACTAACTAACAACATAACAACTAATTAGAAAAAATGTTAAATCCTGAATCAGAAGCAAAAATTTTTGCTTGCTCGCAAAGTATTGAATTAGCGGAGAAGATAGCAAAAGAATATGGTATAGAATTGGGTAAAGTGACGTTATCACATTACAGTGATGGTGAATTTCAACCCTCTTTTGAAGAATCAATTCGAGGAAGACGAGTTTTCCTAGTGTGTTCTACGTTTCCAACATCGGATAACTTAATGGAATTATTGTTAATGTGCGATGCTGCTAAAAGAGCATCAGCAAGACATATTACAGCAGTAATCCCTTACTTCGGATGGGCTAGACAGGATAGAAAAGACAAACCAAGGGTTCCGATTGGAGCTAAATTAGTAGCGAAGTTATTAGAATCAGCTGGTGCAACTAGAATCATGACCATGGATTTACATGCAGATCAAATCCAAGGATTCTTTGAAAAACCAGTGGATCATTTATATGCATCGACGATATTTTTACCATACGTGAAGAGTTTAAATATTGAGAATTTAACGATTGCATCTCCAGACATGGGAGGTTCGAAACGCGCGTATGCTTATTCTAAGTTTTTAGATTCGGATGTAGTCATCTGCTATAAACAAAGAAGACAAGCCAATATCATCGAGAAGATGGAGCTTATTGGTGATGTTACAGGGCGTAACGTAATCCTAGTTGACGATATGATTGATACTGGAGGAACGTTAGCGAAAGCGGCTGATATGATGTTAGAAAGAGGAGCGTTAAGTGTTCGTGCAATTTGTACACACGCTATCTTATCAGGAAGCGCTTACGAGAAGATCGAAGAGTCTTCCTTAACTGAATTAATCGTTACAGATTCAATTCCGTTAAAAAAACCATGTACTAAAATTAAAGTACTTAGTTGTGCTCCTTTGTTTGCAGAAACAATGCACAACGTGCAATCGAATTTATCGATTAGCAAAACATTCGTAATGTAAATTATTAATATTAAATATTTAAAGTAATGAAATCAATTACAATTAAAGGATCAGAAAGAGAAAGCGTAGGTAAAGTGTCTACTAAAGCCTTACGTAATGCTGGAATGGTTCCTTGCGTAGTATACGGAGGAGAACAATCAGCAATCCACTTCACAGCAGAAGAGAAAGCATTTAAAAGTTTAGTTTACACTCCTAATGTACACACGGTTGTGATTGAATTAGACGGTGGTAAAAAAATCAATGCAATTTTACAAGACATTCAGTTCCACCCAGTATCTGATAAAATCTTACACATCGATTTCTACCAATTATTCGACGATAAAGAAATCACGTTAGAAGTGCCTATTAAAGTTTCAGGAAACTCTAAAGGAGTTATGGCTGGGGGTGTATTAAACATCAACAACCGTAAATTAAAAGTTAAAGCTTTACCAGCTAACTTACCTGACTTCGTAGAGGTGAATATCTCTAACTTAGAAATGGGGAACAAATTATACGTTACTGATATTACAACAGACAACTATAAATTATTACACCCAGATAACACGGTAGTTTGTCAAGTGAGAATTTCTCGTGCAGCGATGAAAGCAGCTCAAGAAGCAGCGAAAGCAGCGAAAGCTCCTACAAAGAAAAAATAATTTTAGCTTATCTATATTATTGGAAAGCGCCTGTATTTTTACAGGCGCTTTTTTTATTTGTCCAAAATAACTTTTGCAATGGCTTGGCTTTGCGTTATTTTTGTACCTTGAAAATTAGTAACATAGTACAATGAAAAAGTTTTTAATTGTTGGTTTAGGAAATATTGGTGCTGAATATATTCATACCCGTCATAATATTGGATTTAAAGTTGTCGATCAGGTAGCTCGTGATTTGGGTGGAGAATGGCAAACGGTAAAATTGGGAAGCTTAGCCGAGGTTAAGGTAAAAGGAAGAACCCTGATATTGCTGAAACCTAATACTTATATGAATTTAAGCGGTAAGGCCGTTCAATATTGGATGCAGAAAGAGAATATCCCCTTAGAAAATATTCTAGTAGTAACGGATGACTTAAATATTCCCTTTGGTACGATTCGAATCAAAGCGAAAGGATCAGATGGAGGACACAATGGATTAAAGAGTATTCAGGCAGTACTTGCCAACACAAATTACCCTCGTTTCCGATTTGGTATTAGCGACGAATTTAAGAAAGGACAGCAAGTAGATTACGTATTGGGGGAATGGTCAGAGGAAGAAAGAGTAAAGCTCGTAGAGCGTCTAGAAACGTCTTCTAAGGCTATTCAAGAGTTTGCTTTAGGCGGATTGAATAATGCCATGAATATGTATAATGCTAAATAGTAAATAGCTATTGATGTAATGAAGAAAATTGCAGGAACCTCTCGCCTAATTTTAAGAGAACTTCATCCAAGCGATGCAAATTCCTTTTTTGAATTGAATGCCAATCCCAATGTGATTCGTTATACGGGCAATGCTGCTTTTAAAGATGTAGCAGAAGCAACTGAATTTTTGGAGCATTATAGCGATTATAAAGAAAATGGATATGGAAGATGGGCTGTTGTTTTAAAGGATTCTGGTCGATTTGTCGGTTGGTGTGGGTTGAAGTTTGATGAAGAAACCCAGCAAACGGATATTGGATTTCGCTTTTTCGAAGCAGAATGGGGCAAGGGATATGCAACAGAAAGTGCTGAAGCTTGTTTGCAACTAGGATTTGATGCGTTCGCACTGGATTGTATCATTGGAAGAGCGATGAAAGCCAATAGAGCCTCTATACGCGTTTTAGAAAAACTAGGACTTACCTACGAGAAGGATATACTATTAGATGGCGCAGATGCAGTCTTATATAAAATAAAGAAATAAAAAACGGGAATCCTTGGATTCCCGTTTTTTGTTATTTTTCTGCTTTGATAGCGATGTGTAATTCTTCTAATTGTTCGGGTCTAATTGCACTTGGAGCGTCAATCATCACGTCTCTTCCTGAATTGTTTTTAGGGAAGGCAATGAAGTCGCGAATCGTTTCTTGTCCTCCTAAAATAGCCACTAAACGGTCTAATCCGAAAGCTAATCCTCCATGCGGCGGTGCTCCATATTGGAAGGCATTCAATAAGAAACCAAATTGTTTTTCTGCTTCTTCTTTCGAGAAACCTAAGTGTTTAAACATCAATTCTTGGGTTGGTTTATCGTGAATACGAATAGAACCTCCCCCAATTTCATTTCCATTTAAAACCATATCATAGGCATTAGCACGTACTTTTCCTGGGTCAGTGTCTAATAAAGCGATATCTTCTTTCTTCGGTGAGGTGAAAGGGTGGTGCATCGCGAAATAACGTCCTGATTCTTCATCCCACTCGAATAATGGGAAATCAATCACCCATAGTGGAGCGAATTCATCCGCTTTTCTCAAGCCTAACTTATTTCCTAATTCCATACGAAGAGCACTTAATTGCGCTCTTGTTTTGTTTGCTGGTCCTGAAAGAACGAAGATGATATCTCCAGCTTGTGCACCTGTTACAGTAGCCCATTGTTTTAAATCCTCTTGGTCATAGAACTTATCTACAGAAGATTTGAAAGAACCATCGGTTTCACATTTACAATAAACCATACCTGAAGCTCCAACTTGGGGGCGTTTTACCCAATCAATTAAAGCGTCAATTTCTTTTCTTGTATAAGCAGCTCCACCTGGAACAGCAATTCCAACGACTAATTCAGCACTGTTGAAAACGCCAAATTCTTTGTGTTGTGCTACTGCATTTAATTCACCAAATTTCATTCCGAAACGAATATCTGGCTTGTCATTTCCATAGGTGCGCATCGCTTCTTCATAAGTCATACGTGGGAATTCGTCAATTTCAACACCGTGAATCGATTTCAGTAAGTGTTTCGTCATCCCTTCAAATGTATCCATCACATCTTCCTGATCAACGAAAGCCATTTCACAGTCGATTTGGGTAAATTCGGGTTGTCTATCTGCACGTAAATCCTCATCGCGGAAACATCTCACAATTTGGAAATAACGATCCATACCACCAACCATCAATAATTGTTTGAAGGTTTGTGGGGATTGAGGTAAAGCATAAAATTGACCAGGGTTCATACGTGAAGGTACAATGAAATCACGTGCTCCCTCAGGGGTAGAACTAATTAAATAAGGAGTTTCAACTTCACAAAAATCTTGAGCTGAAAGGTAATTTCTTACCTCTTGAGCTACTTTATGTCTGAAAAGTAAACTGTTTTTGACAGGATTTCTACGAATATCCAGGTAGCGATATTTCATTCGAATATCTTCTCCACCATCTGTTTCATCTTCAATAGTAAAAGGCGGAACACTTGATTCGTTTAAAATGGTTAGTGACTCAACTAAAATTTCGATATCCCCAGTTGGCATATTTGGATTTTTTGAAGCGCGTTCAATTACAATTCCCGTTACTTGAACTACATACTCACGACCTAAGTTTTTTGCCGTTTCAAAAACAGTTTTATCTGTTCTTTCCGCATCAAAGATCAATTGTGTTATGCCGTAACGATCGCGTAAGTCCACCCAAATCATAAAACCTTTATCGCGGTGTTTACTCACCCAACCTGAAAGGGTAACTGTTGTATTTATATCGGAAGCGCTTAAAGCTCCACAAGTATGAGTTCTATACATGGTAAAAATTATTTCTGCAAATTTATAAACTTATTGTGAATGGACCGTCTTTTGCCTCAAGAATGTAGTTGTAAACTATTGAATTTCTTGTGGCAAAGCTTCCTCTCTTTTTTTGAATTGAATAAATAGATAGGCTAACATAGCACCACAGATGGCCATTCCTGCGCCCACCCATTCAGGTGAATTATACCCTAATCCCATCGTAATGGGAATGCCTCCGAGAAAAGCACCGAGTGCATTACCTATATTGAAACAAGCCTGTCCTGCAGAGGCTGCTAACATTTCTGATCCTTTGGCATTTTTGATCAACAACATTTGTAAGGGAGATCCAATTGTAAAGGCAACTAATCCCGTTACTAATGACATAACATAAGCCATCCATTGAATGTGTACGGTATAGTAAACAACGATTAAACACAGCGCCATCAAAGTGAAGGAAAAGATAACGGCTTTAGCTGGAGAAAAAGTATCTGCAATTTTTCCTCCCACAAAATTACCGAGAAACATACCCAATCCGACTAAGGTCATGATAATAGGGATGTTGGCTTCAGGAATTAAGGCGATATTCGTCATCATGGGAGCAATATAGCTAATCCAAGCAAATAGTCCACCTGTTCCTATGGAAATTAAGGCAACTAATATCCACGCAATCGGCGTTTTGAAAAAGGCCATTTGCTTTTTGGTGTTTGTAGTGGTATCTGCTTGTAATTTGGGAATCCAAAAATAAATAGCAAGGGTAGTGATTACCCCTAAAGAAGCAATCAACGCGTAGGCTTCACGCCACGAATAGTGTTGTCCGATCCAAGTGCTCAAAGGAACACCTACTAAATTGGCTGTGGTTAATCCCGCAAACATAATGGAAACCGCTTGGGCTTCTTTTCCCTTTTGCGCCAATTGAGTGGCCACGACAGATCCCACGCCAAAAAAGGCGCCATGAGGTAATCCCGACATAAAACGCGTAGCGATTAGGATAGGATAAGAAGGGGATAGCACAAAAAGTACGTGGAACACGGAGAATAACAGCATCAAAGCCATTAATACTTTGTGCGGCGCAAATTTATTGGAAGACATCACCAATAAGGGAGCGCCAACGACCACACCAAGGGCATACGTTGCTATAAAATTTCCTGCTTTTGGAATGGATATTTGTAAGTCTTTTGCGATTTCAGGTAATAGTCCCATCATCGAAAATTCGGTCATACCGATGGCTAATCCACCAACAGCTAGGGCTAATAAGCTTTTATTCATTGAATATAGTTGTAAAATTTAATTATTCTTTTCCTCTTTCGTATTGGGGTGCCCACGGAATTTCAACTTGCAGTTGTTGTGCGGCTGTCATTACAAAATGAGGATCTCGTAAAAATTCGCGTGCAATAAAAAGCAGATCTGCTTCATTTTGCTGTAGGATTGCTTCGGCTTGAGGACCTGTTTTGATCTCGCCAACAGCTCCGACTACTAATGAAGTTTCGCTTTTAATAGCTGCAGCAAAGGGTACTTGGTAGTTCAATCCTGTTGTAATCTGTTGCTGTCTTACGCCACCGCCTGTACTTACGTCAATTACTTCTACGCCTTTTTCTTGTAAAATTTTAGCGAGTGCAACGCTTTCTTCAATCGTCCAACCTCCTTCTGACCAATCGGTTGCGGATATTCTAACCCACAAACTCTGGGTGGTTAAAATAGGCTGAATAGCCTCAATAATTTCGAGTAAGAAGCGAATTCTATTCTCAAAACTCCCGCCATATTCATCTAATCTGTTGTTGATTAAAGGAGAGAAAAATTGATGAATGAGGTAACCATGCGCTCCGTGTAATTCGATAATCTCATAACCCGCTTGTATCGAACGAATAGCCGCTTGTTTAAAAGCATCAATCGTTTGAAGGATATCTTCTTTTGTCAGCGCAACAGGGGGGTGATCTTTTTCATGAAATGGAATCGTCGACGGGGCTACCGTTTGCCAGCCATTAGTTTGATTAGGCGCAATTTGATCTCTCGTAATCCACGGTTTTTCACAACTGGCTTTGCGACCTGCATGTGCCAATTGAATACCGGGAATACAGTTTTGTTGCTTGATGAATTGCGTAATTTGCTGTAGTTTTTCAATATGTGCATCCGACCAAATACCCAAATCGCCATACGTAATTCGGCCTTCCGGTACAACAGCTGTTGCTTCTTGAATAATCGCAGCGGCCTGTCCAGTGGCAAATTGTCCTAAATGAACGAGATGCCAATCAGTAGCAAAGCCATCGATAGCTGTGTATTGACACATGGGGGAAACGACAATTCTATTTTTTAAGGTGTGATTCTTTAATTGAAGAGGGCTGAATAATTGACTCATAATCAGGTTTTTTGACGGAATTAATAAAAAAAGCTTACTGATCAGTAAGCCTTGTGATTATTTCAGTTGTACAAAAAGATTGTTGGCAATCTTCTTGGTGATGGTGATCTTAGTACCATTAATCTCAATCAAAAACGATTGGTCAAAAGGTTCAATTTCTAAAATGACAATCTCACTGCCTAAGGCGATTTTTTGCTTGTCCAAATACTGTAAAAATTCGGCCGAGGAATCTTTTACTCCTACGCAAATAACAACTTGTTGAATTTTTATTTCGGCTAATAGCTTTTTCTTGATTTGTTTAATTTCTCCTTTTGCGTTGGGAATCGGATCTCCATGTGGATCTTCCGTCGGAAATCCAAGATAAGCTTCTAATTTATTGATTAGCTTTTCGGATTTAATATGCTCGAGTTCTTCGGCTACATCGTGGACTTCATCCCAACTAAATCCCAACTTATCCACTAAAAATACTTCCCATAGACGATGTTTTCGCACAATCATTTTTGCCGCCAGAAGCCCTTCTGCAGTTAAGCGAACTCCCTGATACTTTTGATAGGTAACTAATTTCTTCTCATTCAATTTTTTAATCATATCAGTCACCGAAGAAGCTTTCGTCTCAATTCTTGCTGCAATAGCATTGGTAGAAATTCCGTCCTCCTCTCCTTGAGATAAATGGAAAATTGTTTTCAAATAGTTTTCTTCTGAATAAGTAAGCATGGAAATGGTTTTTATAAAATACAAATTTACAGCTTTTTTTATTTAAATAATATTTTTAGCTTTGCCTAAATTTTAATTTAATCTAATAGTAAATAATTTTTTATGCGTGTATTAATAAGTTTTTTGTTTCTTCTGGTTTTTGCTGACGCAGTTGAAGCTCAAACTATTCAGGGAAAGGTCACCTCTAAAGGTGGAGTTCTATCTTATGCGAGTGTGTCTATTGCCACAACTTCCAAAGGGACAACTACAGATGAGAATGGAAAATATAAAATAGAGGGTGTACAAGCTGGGAGTTACCTTGTACAAGCCGAATTTGTGGGTTTTAAAAAACTATCGAAGCGTGTTGCTGTGAAAGAGAATCAAGTGGTGACGTTGCATTTCGATTTAGAAGAAGATTCGAGTTTAGAAGAAATTGTAATTTCAGGATCATTAAAACCCGTTTTAAAATCAGATGCGGTAACTCCAGTTGAGATTTACACGCCAGCGTTTTTTGAAAAGAACCCGACTGCGAATTTATTTGATGCGGTTCAGATGATTAACGGAGTACAACCTCAGTTAAACTGCAATGTGTGTAATACGGGCGATATTCACATCAATGGAATGGAAGGACCTTATACGATGATTTTGATTGATGGAATGCCTATTGTGTCTTCACTTTCAACTGTTTATGGGTTGTTTGGTATTCCAACGAGCATGATTGAACGCGTAGAAGTAGTAAAGGGCCCCGCTTCTTCTCTCTATGGAACCGAAGCGATGGGAGGGATTATTAACGTGATTACCAAAGATCCTGAACACGCTGCTAAATTAAGTGTGGATGCCTTTACCACAACTTGGTTGGAGAATAATGTAGACTTAGGGGCAGGTTATAAATTGGGCAAAAAAGTCAACGGTTTATTTGGTGGAAACTACTTCAAGTTCGGAGAGCGAAAAGATAAGAACGGCGATGGATTTACCGATGTAACCCAACAAGAACGCGTTTCTTTATTTAATAAGTTTAGTCTGAAACGCCCAGAGAATCGCCTGGCTAGTTTGGCGTTGCGCTATGTGTATGAAGACCGTTGGGGAGGAGAAACCAATTGGAATCGCAAGAAACACCGCGGTAGTGAGGAAGTGTATGCAGAAAGTATTTTTACCAATCGATTTGAGGCAATTGGAATGTATCAATTGCCAACAACAGAAAATATTTATACCCAGTTTTCCTATATCTACCACAATCAAAATTCGATGTATGGACCAGAATCGTATGATGCCAAACAGCAGGTAGCTTTTGCACAGGCGTATTGGGATAAGACCATAGGCAACCACAGTTTGTTGGTAGGAGGGTCGTTTAAATATACGTATTACGATGACAATACCAGAGCAACAGGGATTTACGACGAACAGGGTTTGGTAAAAAATCAACCGCAAGAAACGCCAATTCCCGGACTTTTTGTGCAGGATGAGTGGTCGCTAAATAAACAAAATAAGGTATTGCTAGGGTATCGTTTTGATTATGATCAAACCCATGGTGGAATTCACTCACCTCGTGTAGGGTATAAATTCGCACCGAATTCCAATCACGCGTTGCGTGCGAGTTTTGGAACTGGGTTTAGAGTCGTAAACGTATTTACAGAAGATCACCGTGCCTTAACAGGTGCTAGAGAAGTGGTTTTTGCAGAGGCTTTGGATCCGGAAAAATCGTACAATGTCAATTTGAATTATACGGTTAAAGTACCGACAAACTTTGGAGCATTTAATTTTGATGTCAATGGATTCTATACCTATTTCACCAATAAGATTGATGCTGATACCGATACCGATCAGTACAAAATTATCTACGCCAATTTGGATGGACATGCTATTTCCAAAGGAATTTCTTTGAATATGGATGTGGCCTTTGATTTTCCGTTGAAATTAATGGCGGGGGCAACTTATATGGAGGTATATCGCAAGGAAGATGGAGTGCGTGAAGAGATTTATCACTCGCCCAAATGGTCGGGTAATGTGTTGGCAAGTTATAATTTTGGTCGTGGTTTTTCAGCTGACTTAACGGCCGATTGGAAAGGACCAATGCGATTGCCTCGCGTAGAAAATGATTATAGACCGGAATATTCCCCTTGGACCGTTATCGCTAATATACAGGTAACGAAGAAATTCGGAAATAATTTCCAAGTATATGGAGGAGTGAAGAATTTATTCAATACGCTTCCGAAAGAAGATACCATTGCAAGATGGTGGGATCCGTTTGGAGAACCAGGGAATGGGGTTACCCCTCCTCCAGGAAGAACAGATGTGATCTTTGAACCCAATGATTATAGCTATACCGCTTTACAAGGAATTAGAGGTTTTATCGGCGTTCGCTATAGTATTTTTTAAATGAGTTCGCCCATGAGAAGGTTAAGTAGAGGCAAGGGATTTGTTTTTAGTTTGTTGATTTTGTTCGTTGTGGGAATGACTAAAATTCAGGCACAGGAAGTTGCGTTTTCAACGCTAGAAAAGAAGATGCAAGTGGAAGCAAAACCCATCGTTGTATTTCTACATACGAATTGGTGTAACTATTGTGCGCTGATGAAGAAGAAAACCTTTGCCAATGAAAAGGTACAACTAGCTTTAGAAGAAAAAGTCTATTTTATTTCGTTTGATGCAGAATCGAAGGAAAGTATTCGCTTTAAAAATAAAGATTTTGTGTTTAAGAAGAAAGGACTCCAATCGGGGGTGCATGAATTAGCAGAAGCCTTAACGTCTCAAAATGCTTATCCCGCTCTGGTCGTTTTAAATAAAAACTATGAAATTATATACCAACAGTATGCGTACGTTGGGCCAAAAGAAATGCTTCAATTGTTGAAAGCATTGTAGGAGACTACGTGTTATTTTTCTTTAAAAGCACTGTAAATCAAGGTGATTTACGGTGCTTTTTTTATTCTATTCAAATAAAATAATATTGAAAACTAATAAATTAGTTTGGTAACTAAAATTTTAGTTATATGTTTGTTTTACTCAAAAGCAATAAAAATGGAAAAATTAACCAACAAAGAAGAAGAGATTATGCACATCCTTTGGAAGCTCCAAAAAGGATTTATTAATGATATACTTGCAGAAATGCCAGAACCCAAACCTCATTATAATACGCTATCTACCTTAGTTCGCATTCTCGAAGAAAAAGGAGTAGTGGCCTATAAAGCGTATGGAAAATCACATCAATATTATCCCGTGGTTACGATGGAAGCCTATCGATCGATGTTTATGGAGGAAACCATGCAAAAGTATTTCGATAATTCGTTTAGTAATTTGGTAAACTTTTTTGTCAAGGATAAACAAGTTTCACAAAAAGAATTAAATGAGATTCTTTCGATCATCGAAAAAAACAAACAGTAGTAATCCTTTAAAAAAGTAAAAGCGTATGACTCCTTTTATTCTTTATCTGCTAAAAGCGAATGGGTTATTGTTGCTGATTCTCGTTTTTTATCTCTTGTTTTTGAGAAAGGAAACGTTTTTTGTAGCAATTCGCTATTATTTTTTAATAGGAATTGCGCTGAGCCTTATATTGCCTTTGCTCAGTTATACGAAAACAGTCTATGTTGAGCAAACGATGGATTGGTCTTTGCTTCTCAATCAAATGAATGAGGTTCCTGATGGAGCAATGCAGCAAAGCTTTTTTGAACAGGTGGACTTTGTTGCGTTACTACCTTATGTGTTTGGAGGAATTACCTTTGTAATAGGATTCTTCTTTTGCGGTACAATATTGGGGTTGATTCGCCATATTAAGCAATTGCAACTTTGGAAAGTACAGACTAATATTAAAGTGGATCACACCACACAAGAGGCGTATTCGTTTTGGAATTGGATTGTATTACCTTCTAATTACAAAGAAATAGGTGCATTGGAGACAATCATTCAACATGAACACATCCACGTGCAACAGAAGCATACATTGGATCTTTTAGTTGTTCAATTAGTGCGTCGCATTTTTTGGTTTAATCCTTTTTTATTGCTTTTAGAGCGAGTAGTTCGCCTCAATTTAGAATATATCGTCGATCAAGAAGTAACCGCACTACAAAATCGATATGACTATCAAATGACTTTGGTGCAGTTTGAACAAACCAAAACTACATCCCTTTCTTTAGTGAACTCTTTTAGATCTTCAGATTTAAAAAAGAGAATCATCATGTTAAACCAACCCAAATCTAAAAATATGAAAAAATCAAAATTTGTTTTATGTCTACCCTTAGCGGTGGGATTCTTTTTGCTTTTTCAAGTACATACGAAGGCAGAAATTCGCTTTGTGAATCAGGAAACAGCCACTACAAAACAAGAACCAGAAAAAATGCAAAAAGCAAGTGGAACGACAATCCTAAGCAATAATGGAGAGGAAGTAAACACAGCTCAAAAAGAGGTACTGGATGATTTGATACAAAAGGCAAAAGAGGGAAGGACCGCTGGAGAAACAGCAGAGGCCAATCAAAGGGGGGAGGGTTCCATTTATGTTACGACAAATGATCCTTCAGGAAAAATCAAGATGACAATGAATGGAAAAGAACTGACAGAAGAAGAACATCGTTTGCACACAGAAAAAAGAAGGGCAGAAGGCACGATTCAAACCTATACGTTTACAAGCACGGGAACTGATTCAAAGACTCGTATTGTCATTAATGGGAAAGAATATACTATGGAAGATTTTGCGAAAATAGGAAAGGAAATCAATGGAGATGAAATTTCGTATACTATAGATAGAGAAACACTGCTGAGAGATGCTCAAAGAACAAAAGAGGAAACGAAGAAGAAGAAAGAGAATCTAAAAAGAGAAATGGAGCAAGCAAGAAGGGAAATGGAAGAATCTCGAAAGGAAATGGAAAAGTCAAGAAAAGATATGGAAGCTTCTCGAAAAGACATGGAAAAATCCTGGAAAGAAAAGGAGAAATTGAGAAAGCAAGAATTAGAGCAAATAAAGGATAAATTAATTATCTACAATGGAAAGGAAATGTCCTTGGAAGAATTGGAAAAAATAAGTCCTACTGGATTGGGTGGTGGAAATATCAAGATCTACAGCACAGAAGAAAGTATCGAAAAATATGGAGACAAAGGAAAAAATGGAGTTATCGTTGTGACTTCTGGCACAAATCAAGTGCAAAGAATTGATGCAAGAGGAAAAACAATAAATACGGTTTCCTTTTCATCTATGCCGGATAATGAAATATCAATACTTTATGTTGTGGATGGTAAAAGAATTAAACCGAGTGAGCTGAGTACAATTAAATCCGAAGAGATTGAAAGTATGAATGTCTTAAAAGGAGAAATGGCAAAAGAAAAATATGGAAAAGAAGGAGAAAATGGGGTAATTGAGATTATTAAAAAGAAATAGAGTATTACTTTTAAATTGGATACGTTAGTTAAATAAGGCTTTCAACTTTAGTTGGAGGCCTTGTTTAGTTAGAAGGCAAAGCGAATCGAGACCATGAGCTGTCGTGGTCTTATTGGCGTTTGCATCACATTTGTCATCATATCATTGACGATGACCTGACTGTATTCCTTATAATTAAAAATATTGGTCCAAGCGAGTTCCAAATCAATTTTGCGTTTGGAAAAAGTATAGCGATAGATTAAATCTACAAAGGTGTTGCTGAACGATTGTTGTTGGATGTGATCTTCTTGATACGCAAGTGTAGTAAGTAAAGTATGTTGGGCAAAAGGCAGTAAACCCAAGGTCGCATCATGGGTTATTTTAGTGCTACTGGAAGAAGAAAAATCTTTGTTTTGGACTTGTTGATAGGCAAAGGAATAATCAATATTCAACCAAGTAAAAGAGGTGTTGGACAAACTGAATCGATAGCTGTTTTGATGGATTCTTACTGTATTATGCGCTTGATTAATTAACATTGGATTTTTATTTCTACTATGTGAAAAACTTCCTTTTAAGATTGTGCTAATTGGTTCAATCAACTTGTTGATATTTAGTTCTAAGCGTTGTGTTATTTGGGTGTTATTTTGTTCAATAGCGCGAATAACTTGTTGCCCATTTTCGCCAATTTCTTGAGCAAATAAAATAGGATTCTGTTGTTCAATATATGCTAGATTAAAATAGGCAAACCACCCCGTAAAGGGATCTTTAAAGTTGGTTTCAATTTTACTCGTAAAGTGATGACTTGGTAGAATGCGATTGGTATAAGCGCTAAAATTTAATTCATTGAGTACAGTAGAAGAATACAGTTGATTTAGTGGTGTGAAAACACTGGTATACCCTATGTTTCCTTTGAATGTCCAGTATAAAGAGGCAACATATTGCGCATAAAAAGTGGGAGAAAGAAATAATTTGCGATTGCTATCACGCTGGTCTCTTTCTTTGTCTATCAGCGATACGGTGGTCCAATCTAAAGGAAGATTGAGGTTAAAGGACCAACGTTTCGCTTTGAAATTGATTCTGGAATGTAAGGCATTACTGCTCGTTTGATAATGCAGTTGATTGTGGTAATCTCCAGGGATAGGAATCCAAAAATCAGTTTCATTTCCATACAAACCCGTATTGACATGCGTTTGTTGGAAGGTAAAGTTATATTCTTCAGAAAAAGTCCAAGCATGCTGCCTCCAAACATAGGCTATAGCATTTTTTGTATAGAATGATTGATTATCATAGTGTTGTGATAAGGATTGGTAAGTGGATAAATCTGGATTATCTAAATTAAAAAGTGCAGTTGGAGAAGCGGAATACGCTTCTTTGCTGTTTGAAAAATCTAGGAGAGAACGAAAATTAATCCAATGCTTTTCCGTTAAAGGAATAAGGGTACTCAACGTATTTTGCAATTGAAAAATAGGAGCGTTTACTTTTTGCTGAATCAAATTTTCTGGTGTATTGACCACCAAATCCCCCCTTGTTTTATCTTTTGATACGCGGATTGTCGTTTTGTTTTTGGTATAGTTTTGTTTTTTATTTTGTGTTACGGTCAATTCAGCATGAAAGATTTCTTTTGCCGCATGACTAGCGGTTGTTCTTTGATATGTTATGGGCTCAGAGGTACCAAGTGTTGGATTTAGATAGTGTATGGTTGTGGTTTGTACTCGATCATCAGCATCATTATTTTCATTTAAATAATAGAAGGTTCCTGTAAGTTCCCAATTGCTTCTGAGTTTTTGCAGTACATTTAGATTCCCTAAATGACTTGTATTAAACCAATAGCGATTCTGCTTGATCGAAGGATCAGTATTAGTGGCTAGTTGTAGAAAAGGCGTGTTGGTTGAGGAATATAAAAAAGTATCGTACTCTTGAAACGTATACAACTGCTGCATTTTAGTAGTTAAGGTTTGTCCTGTATTGTTGGTTTCATAACTAGCGAGCGTTTGAAAATTTTGACTAAAGAACATTGGAGAAAGAGCAACATCCCAAAGAAAAGGAGTAAATCCTCCACCAATTTTGGCTGTACCTGCACGACTTACTTTGTTTTTTAAACGAATATTTAAAGCAGGTTTACCTGTTGCAACCTTGCCATCCAACATTTTGATGGGTTGATGATCTTCATAAACCTCTACCCGACTAATATCGTCTGGTGAAATGGCTTTGGTAACCGCGGAATAACGCCCTTTCATCAAATCCAACCCTTCTACGTAAAATCGATTGATATTTTCTCCTTGATACTTGATTTGACCTGATGCGCTAACTTCTATACCAGGAAGTCGTTTCAAGACATCTTCTAAGACGCGATCGGTTTTGGTAGCAAAAGATTCTACGCGATAGCTGAGGGTATCGTTTCGCTGAGTAATTGGAGAAGGTTTAATGAAAATTTCTTCTAGTACGGTTTGCTGTTCTTTTAAGGTGAGTGTGAGATAAGAAACAGGAAATACTAAAGCATGGTGATATAGCGCATAATCAAGATGTTGAATGCGCAGGTTGAGGTTTGGACTAGGTGTAAGTAACGACATTTCAAAAACCCCTGCTGTATTGGATTGTGTATATTGAATCACTTCTTCAGTTTCTGCTTTTACAAGGGAGATGATGGCTCCTTCAATAGGCGTGTTTGCTTGATCTACCACTTTTCCTTGAATGCGCTCTTGTCCAACGGCAACTAGACTTGCTAGAAGAAAGGTACATAAAATAAGAGAGTTGTGAATAAAATGGGGCATAAATAGTAAGTGGATAAAAAGGAATGTTTAGAATAAAATGAAAAACAGTCTTTTGTTTTTTAATTTATTGAACTTTATAAATTGGATTCGAACGAAGGCCTATTTTTACATCAAATTCTGCTGGTACTGTTTCAGCATTTTTGGGATTCATTTCAATTAAGTTATCTTTATATGTTTTGTTTTGCTGAATTTTCAAGGCCTTGACATATTGTTCCTCTGTGATTTCTATTTCCAACTCTTTAGGGTTTATTATTTCCCAATTGTCAATTTTTATTTTTTCATTATTGAGAAGCTCAAATACATAATGTTGCTCATCATCCCAGGCTTTAACCACAAAACCAGGTAGGTTTTTAAATTTATAAGGCCCTTCAATTAAGGGAATAGCTGTAGTGAAGAAGACATTCCAATATCGGCCTTCAAAGAACGTAGTCGCTTTTTGAACAGTATAGCTGTTCCATTGCTCTGTACCTGGTTCTATTTTCCAGATTAGATCGTTTATTGATTTTTTATAAATGTAGGTTGTTCTCCATATTTTACTAGTGCTAGCTAAGATTCCGTTAGAATAAAAAACGGTAAAATTTGTTTTAGGACGATAAGTGGAAAGAATTTGCATGAGTTCATCTTGGTTTTTTACAGTAGCTGCACCTCGCTTTCTTTCTAATAGCGCTAATTCGAGAAAACGCGAGGATTGTGTAGAATCAATATCTAATATAAATACGCTTTCGTCTATCTTTTGAGGTTGTGTTTTATCTGAGACAATTTTACCAGAATAGTTATAACGCATAATTGTTTTTTGCTGAGCATAAGAACAAATGGTCAACATAAAAGCGAGAGTTGCTAAAAGTGATTTTTTCATCATAGTAGATTTAAGGTTAATAAAAAAAAACAGCGTGTAAAAACACGCTGGATTTGTCGAGTTTTTACCCGCAGACATAATGGTCTACATATTCAACATCTTCTTGAATTTGGTCAAATGAAGAATTTTCTTCAGCACAATAAGTTGTTCCACCTCCACAAGAAAAATAAACAGGAAAACAATTGGCGAAACTTGTTGTAGATAGCGCAAAAAGCGATAAGACTAGTACAATTTTTTTCATCTTCTAGTTGTTCAGTATTTTCTCCCTGTTCCCGGTTTAAGTTGGTTTTTAAGGTGAAATTAAATTAGGAAAAGGAGAAATCAAAAGGTATAATTGAATGTTTAATGCATTAAGGGATAGGAGTTTGAAATGTTAATTTTATAAAAAAAAAGGCTTTCAATCTAGTTTGAAAGCCTTTTTAAGTTGATTGGAGAATGCCCTGGATGAGCTGTACTTCTCGCGTTCGAATTTCATCTAAGAGATGGGGGATGTGATTGACGATAAGAATTCCTTTAGTCTTGTTTTTTTGTTGTAAAACAGCAAGAAGCTGTTCTTGAAGGATGGGGGATAGCCCCGCGAAAGGTTCATCTAATAAAATAAAAGGTTGAGGTAGTTCAAGTACAAATAGCGTTTGTATAAGCTGTTGAATGCCCGTTGAAAAATGAGAAATTGGATGGTTTAACTGTGTTTTAAAATCAGGCCACTCCCAATACTGTTTGGGCAATACAGCTCGGAGGCGCAGGTGTTTGGGGAAAAAGCCAAATTGTGGTTTTAATGCAAAATAACGTTGTAAGTGGTTGGAATTACGAATGAGCTTTTGATCGATTTTGAGGTGCATATGTTGCGGTTTTTTGGTGCCAAATAGCACCTCGAGGAAGGTTGATTTTCCCGCTCCATTGGAACCGGTTAACTCAATGAGCTCTCCCGTTTGCATTTGAAAGTAGATGTTGTTGAGTATCGTTTTGTGATTGATCTGATACACAAGACTATCTATATACAAGGTTGACATGGTTAGCGCAATTTAAATGTGGAAATCAGAAAAGCGAGTAGTAAGTTGCTTCCCAATAAGGTAAAGACAAGATGGCGCGGTTGCCATCCTTTGTTTTTGAAAAAGTACAGCTCGTATTGGCGAAATGTCCAAAAATAAAGGAGCGCAAGAAAAGTGCCTAGCATGGCCGGGATGCACCACCAAATAACGGTTGTCCAGGCGAGGGGTACTGTCACTATAAAGGACAGTAGGTAGTAGGGATAGAGAATTTGAATCGTTTTTACCATAGAGAACAAATTGTAACCTAAGGTATTCGTTTTTATCGGGATAAATTCGTTTTGATTGCAAATTTTAACTAAAGAAAAGGAACGTATATGCGCTTTCTACTTGCATATTTTCCTTTAGATTAACGGTTTATGCTGAGGTTTTCACACCGAAAAAACCAATCGAAATGGCAGAATGTAAATCCAGAAGCAAAGCGTTTAGTTTCAATTGTTTTATTTATATTTGTCAGTAAACTAATAACAACAATATGGATAAAATGTTACAGCCAGCGCATTCAGGCGTTGCATATTTAGCATTGATTTTTTTGATTATCGTAGTCATTAATGCTTTTGTAGGATTAAGCTCTAAAAAAGAGTTTACAGAGAAAGATCGCAAATTAGGTTTGATAGGGTTAATCTTCTGTCATATTCAATTATTGTTAGGGATTATCTTGTATTTCGTTTCGCCTTTAGTACAGAGCTTTGGTGTAGCAATGAAAGATTCTACCTTGAGATTGTACGCTTTAGAGCACCCACTAATTAACATCATTGCAATTGCGCTGATTACAATTGGATGGTCAAAACACAAAAAGACAACCGATAGCAACAAGAAATTTAAAATGTTCGCTATTTTCTATACGATTGGTTTGGTATTAATCTTATCTAGAATTCCTTGGAAAGTTTGGTTTGCATAATCACAACTTAAATGATACAAAAAGAGAGCCATGCTCTCTTTTTTCATTTTGGTACACTTCTTGTTTTGAAATAGTATCTATTTTTAGAAACGAAAGACATGAAATATTTTCAATATATAATTTTTGCCTTAGCAATCTTCACCCTATCGAGTTTTGAAGAGGCAGGAAAGCTGAAAGAAAAAAACAAACCCGCTGCTGTTAGTATGGGACAAGTAGTAGATACTGTAGCTACATTAGATTTACCTATCATTGAGGAAGATTCTATTGTAATGGCAGAGGTGGAAGAGGATTCATTTGAAGTAATAAATGATGAAACAAAAGCGTCATACTATCACGATAAATTCTCAGGAAGAAAGACGGCTAGTGGGGAGATATTCGATAATTCGAAATACACGGCAGCCCATAAAACATTGCCTTTCGGAACAAAGATTAAAGTAACAAACCTTAAAAATAAACGTTCTGTGGTGCTGACTGTAACGGATCGTGGCCCTTTCACCAAAGGACGTACGGTTGATCTTTCAAAACGAGCGTTTATGGACTTGACAGATAATTTAGGACGTGGGGTCTTAGATGTGAAGGTAGAACGTATGATAGAAGATATTCAGTAAGGGTTTAGTCGTTTTTTTAGTTGTGTAGAATGGTCCAAATGCTTTACTTCAACTAAATAAAAATGCCCCATTGAATAACCGCATTTGCTTTTCAAGAAGAATAAAAACCTAAAGTGTTGTTATTCAATTAGTAGAAAAGTGTGTAAGGATAGTGTGGAAAATTTCCACAAGTCGAGGATGTGCACCGCACATCTTTTTTTTTGGCCTTTGCCGAAAAGTTTAAAAGATGATTTTTTTTAAAAAAAATTGAAAACTCTTATTTTGGAATAAAATAAGGCGGAATTAGTATCTCCAAAATCGTTTTGTAAGAGTAGAAACCTTTCTTTTACAGACGTTTCAAACCAAAAGATTAGCTGCATAGACGTATTCGAACCTCTATTATGAGTAGCGGATGGATGAAACAGCAACATCGTCGCCTAATCCATCAGGTATTCTTTGTTCAATCAGCCGTTGTTTTAAGATAAAAGGTATCGTTTATTCGTTAGGTACTTTGTTTTATTGATGAATAAATAAAAGTAAAACGTTAACAACTTTATATTTTATACTTATAAATAGTAAATTATTATAAAAAAAAGGGAGGTAATGCACTTTCTTTTTGTGTATTCTGTTTTTTTAGTTTAATTCTTACACGACTTTGTTAGTATTGTTCTCTTGTTCTCAATTTGTAATGTTTTAATTGCTATTTATATTTGGTCTAAATTAAAACATGAGAAGTATGAACAAGATAAAGGTAAGCAATACCTTTTTAGTGACGTTACTTTGTTTTGTTTTGTGGGGCATAGCCCTATGGGCCAATACAGAAGGAAGTAAGGGTAAATTGGGTTTTCGGACAGTGGATGTCGAAGTTGTATCGAAACATAAAGAGCATCGTGAAGTAGCTCCATTGGCTTTTTGTTATTCACCAGAGCAAATTCAGCTTCGGGATGTATCTCTAACCTCCTATACTTTAGGTTGGGAAGCCATTTCTAATGCTATTTCGTATGATTTAGTTGTGAGTTCTACAAGTACAGCGCCTAGAGGTCTTATGACCCCAACGCATACGACAATAGCTTCCACTTTGACTTTGGATCTGCCAAGTAACCAAGTGAATGTATATGTTTGGATAAGATCCAATTGTGAAAATAGCTTTAATAGCCAAAGCAATTGGGCTGGACCATTTTCCATTCACCTACCGATGGCGCCAGTTGCGTTGCCTTATGTGGAGGATTTTCAACAGGCGCCCTTAGTTGGCTTTAGCAATGATAGAACCAATCAATGGTATATTGGTGCTGGTGCAAAAAATGATGCGGATCAAGCGTTATATATTAGTAAAAATGACGGTGAGACGAATGAATATGCGTTGTATTCCGATCAAGTGTCTCAGGTGTATAAAGATTTTATCGTTCCACAACAAGCGGAAAATATTGCCATTTCTTTTGATTGGCGATCTGTTGGAGAACAGGACGAAGATTATTTGAGTGTTTGGTTGGTTCCTCAGGATTATATACCCACGGCTCATACCCCGATTAACGCTAATAGAACTGGAGTTAGGCAAATCGGACTACGCTATTATCAAGATAATCCTGTGTTTAGGAATGAAACCATTATTGTTCCTGTTCAAGAATTGGGAGGACAAGTTTATCGCTTGGTCTTTCAGTGGCAACAAGAAAGTGGTGGTGGAGCGCAACCTGCAGCGGCTATTGACAACTTGAAATTGGAAGAAGTATCCTGTATACCTCCTATGGAATTTCATCTCAATACGATTGGTGCTGAATCCATGCGTTTAGAATGGATTGCAAACAACAATCAACGTTATGAAATTCGAGTGAATACGGAGGCTTCATTCGCTAGTACGCAGGGAACAACGTATACTGCGACAACCAATTATCTAGTTGTTGACCAATTACAACCTGCTACGACCTATTTTGTTTGGGCGCGATCGCTCTGTGCAGATGAAACGAGTATTTGGATGGGTCCCCTTGAAGTAGAAACGCGATTACTAACCAAAACATTGCCTTATGAGGAAGATTTTGAAGAAAACCCTTCTTTTGGTTTTGTGAATGATGGGGTGAATCAATGGTTTGTTGGAAGTGCTGTCAACCATGGGGGAAGTAAATCCCTATACATCTCCAAAGATCAGGGTGTATCAAACCAATACGAACCTAATTCACGTAGTAGACAAGTCTCTTATGCGTATCAAGATTTGGCTATTCCTTCAGATGCCTTAAAACTAGCTATCGACTTTGATTGGCGCGGGGTTGGTGAGCGCTCTTACGACCATTTCAAGATTTGGTTGGCGCCGATTTCATTTACACCCGAAGCGGGAGTTAGAATAAACGAAAGAGATCGTACGATGATACGAGTAGGACGAGATGGATATTCGAATCAAGCTGATTTTCAACGCGAGCAAATCGTATTGGATGCCGTGCCCTTTGCAGGTCAGACGATGCGTTTGATCATAGAATGGTCAAACGATGAGAGTCAGGGAAGTAATCCTGCGGCAGCTATAGACAATTTAGCTGTAAAAGCAATTAAGTGTATACCACCTTTAGAGGCTCGTATCTCTAATGTCAGAGCCGGAGCTTTTGATTTTTCGTGGTCTGCATCGAATAACAGTACAAGTTATGAGGTGTTTTTATCCACAGACTCACAAATGGTACCCACAGCGGAAACCCCTCCATTAGCCTCGACTAATGAAACAACCTATACTTTCACTAATTTGATTGAAACAACTAAATACTATGCTTGGATTCGATCAAGTTGTCAAACAGGAGAGGAAAGTAATTGGATGGGTCCTTATTTTATCGAAACACCTTTAGTATCGAGTATTCCCCTTCCTTATACGGAGGATTTTGAATCTAATGGAAATTGGGGGTATACACATGCTCAACCCAATCAATGGCATATTGGTCAGGCGGTAAATAATGGAGGGGCTAAATCACTCTATATTACCAAAGATCAAGGGGTTACTAATACCTATAATTATCAAGGAAGCCAAATCATTCACGCTTATAAAAATATCGAGATTCCACAAGATGTAGATATGTTAGCCGTGAGTTTTGATTGGCGTGCAGAAGGAGAAAAATCGTACGATTGGAATACGAGTAATTATAATCCTGCTGATTTCTTAAGTGTATGGATGGTTCCTATAACTTACACACCGCAGGCGGGAGAAGGACTTGAGGGTCGAACACAAGCAATGGCACTTAGTACTGAAGAATTGTATTTAAAGAATACATTTACTCGTTTTGAAAAAAATATAGATGTTAGTCAGTTTCAAGGACAAACAGTGCGCTTTGTTTTTCAATGGCAGCAAAATGATCGCGATGGACGTCAAAATCCTGCAGCTATTGATAATTTAGCAATCAACCCGATACACTGTAGTGAACCAATAGCCTTAGAGTTGGGTGCTTTTACTGCTCATACTCTTGCGGTTTCATGGCAAGAACGAGTGAATGTCCAAGGATATGAACTATATTTAGGCACTTCAAATGAGGCACCTACAGCTATCACAACGCCAACGCATACAACGACGGAGGTGAGTTATACCTTTGAAAATTTAACGCAGGCAACCTCCTATTTTATTTGGGTTCGTTCAACATGTGGAACAGAATCTTCGAGATGGATCGGTCCATTAGCAGTACAGACTACTTTAATTCCGGCGGATTTACCTTTTGTAGATGACTTTGAAACGGAGCAGTTTTATGGAATTAGCAATGATACGATTAACCAATGGTTTATTGGAAATGCAGTGCATAATGGAGGAGCAAAAGCCTTGTATATCTCCAATGATGGGGGGCAAACACATGCATACTCCAACTATGTGCCTGTAGATATCGCTTCACATATTTTTAAAGATTTTACTATTCCAGCAGGGGCTATGGACATGACGCTTACCTTTGATTGGATTGGGGTAGGGGAAAGTCGATATGATAAACTCAGCGTGTGGTGGGTTCCTGTAACGTATACTCCTCAAGCGGGTGTGCGGATAACTGCAGCGGCTAGTGGAGGGGTTCAATTGGGAAGGGAACACTTTTCCGATTCACGTGTGTTTACAACAGAACTCATTTCTATCGATGGGCAGCTGTATGAAG
Source organism: Myroides fluvii (assembly GCF_009792295.1). Taxonomy (NCBI): domain Bacteria; kingdom Pseudomonadati; phylum Bacteroidota; class Flavobacteriia; order Flavobacteriales; family Flavobacteriaceae; genus Myroides; species Myroides fluvii. The sequence continues at coordinate 1,564,431 of NZ_CP039934.1, forward strand.
GGCAAACGATGCGTTTGATTTTTGAATGGATTAACGATCAACACAGCGGAAGTAACCCTCCAGCAGCGATAGACAACTTAAAACTATCTACAACATTCTGTGGGGCTCCGACGGCCTTGACAATTAGCAACGGGTCTGATCAGGGATTCCAAACCCAATGGGAGGGTGTAGCGACAAGCTATGAACTATTCTTAAGTGAGACAGAGACGACAATCCCAGAGGATACATCAACAGCAACGCACCAGTCGTTAACGACTCGTTATACTTTTGAAGGATTAACGCCAGGGCAATCGTATTGGGTATGGGTGAGATCAGCATGTTCTGATACCAATCAAAGTGATTGGATTGGCCCACAAGAAATTACATTACCTAATACTCCCGTGGCTTTGCCTTATGTGGATGATTTTGAATCTAATCCTACTTTTGATTTTACAACTGATCGTACTAATCGTTGGTATATCGGACAAGCTGTACATACTTCTGGAACTCATAGCTTGTATATTAGTGGGGATGGCGGTGTTACCAATACTTATGAAATTGCTTACAATCAGGTGGTACATGCTTATAAAGATATTATTATTCCTGCAGATGCAAGAGAATTAGCTATCGGATTCGATTGGCGCTGTCTAGGAGAAGCTGATTATGATTTCTTTACTGTGTGGTTGGTGCCTACAACTTATATTCCTACAGGAGGAAGAACGATTGCAAGAAACGTGGCAGGAGCCATTCTTGTAGGACGTGAAATGTTCAATCAACAGACCGAATTTAGCAGAGAAAATGCTGTTGTTGGAGTAGAAGCGATACAAGGACAAGTATATCGCTTGGTGTTTCAATGGCAACAAGATACTAGTGGGGGATATCAACCTGCTGCAGCAATTGATAATTTGAGTGTTGAAGTAGTAAGCTGTAGTCCACCAAGAGACTTTGTTGCAGGAGAGGTAACGAGCAGTACGATTGCAACTACCTGGACGGGTAGTGGTGCCTCTTCTTATGAATTATATGCGTCAACCACGGATGAAATGCCTATAGCAACCACGGCAGCAACACATCGTTCAACGGATACCAACTTTGTATTCGCTAACTTAACAGAAGGAACGTATTATAGTCTTTGGGTTCGTTCGGTTTGTGGGCGAGACAAGAGTTTTTGGGTAGGGCCTATTGTTGTACAAACACAATTAAACCCTGCTACATTGCCGTATACGGAAGATTTTGAACAAAATCCCGTTTTTGGATATCGCAATGATACCCACAACAAGTGGATCATTGGCAATGCCGTGAATAATGGAGGAACAAAAGCTTTGTATATTTCCGATGATAATGGCGTTAGCAATCAGTATTTGCATACGGTACCTGGTCGAGGACAAACCTCTCATGTTTATAAAGATTTTGCAATTCCTGCAACGGGAATGGAGTTGATGTTGAATTTTGACTGGCGCAATGTTGGAGAGGGAAGTTATGACAATTTCCGTGTTTGGTTGGTATCTGCGGACTATACACCACGTGCAGGTGTACTTGTACAAGGTGATAACCGCAATGCCGTGCGATTGGGAAGAGAATATTATTCAGGAAGTAGAACTTTTGCAGCCGAACATATTACAATTCCCGCTCGAGACTATCTTGGTCGTACGATGCGTATTATTTTTGAATGGACCCAAGACACTAGTAGTGGTGAAAATCCTGCCGCGGCTATCGACAATATCGAATTTTTTATCAAGAGTTGTCTACCTCCAACAGCGGTAGTAATCGAAGGAATACGCGATCAAGCATTTGATATGCGTTGGACGGGGGAAACAGAGCAGACAGGGTATGATTTGTTTTTAACAACCGATCTAAATACAGTAGTTCATGATACAACCATACCGACACATACCACAACAGAAACCAATTATACGTTTTCCAATTTAGAAGAAGGTACGATGTATTATGTTTGGATTCGCTCCGTTTGTAGTAATAGTGAGTCAAGCTTATGGACGGGACCCTTTATCGCAACTACGCCTCTTATTTCTATTACTCCATTACCTCATTTTGAGGATTTTGAAGACACCTTGAAAATAGGAGTAACAACCGCATTGCCAAATCAATGGGTGGTAGGTAACGCTGTGCATAACGGAGGACAGAAGGCCTTGTATATCACCAATAACAATGGTGTGAATAACGCGTATACACTAAATAAAGAGCAAGTAATACACGCGTATAAGAATGTACATATCCCCCTAGGATTAGATCAATTGGAAATTAGTTTTGATTGGCGTTCAAAAGGAGAGCAGCAATATGACAGAAGAACAGGAGGAAATATTGGCGTTGATTATATGACAGCGTGGATTGTTCCGATGTCTTATGTCCCTCAAGCAGGGGTGCGTATGTCTAGCGTTAGCCAAGCGGTTTCGATTCGTGAAGGAGGTTTTTTCAATAGCAGTGACTTCCAAAGATTCCAAACTCGAATGGATATTACCGCATTTGCAGGACAAGATGTGCGAATCGTTTTTGAATGGCAACAAGATAACCGCAGTGGAGAGCAACCCCCCGCTGCAATTGACAATTTATTGATTAAACCATTTACCTGTAAAGATGTGGCGGATGTAGAAGCCGTTCGAGTTTCAAATTCTTCGAATATTGAGATTACATGGACGCCCCTTGGACAAGAACAACAATGGGAAATCTATATCGTAGCGTCGAATCAACCGGATCCAACCCCATTAACCGCTGGTATTCGGGTGGAAAATACTCCACGCTATGTGTTCAGAGAAGCAGTAGAAGGAGCCTTTTATCATGTATATGTACGTGCTATCTGTTCAGATATAGAAAAAGGAACTTGGAGCCCTGCGGTTTTATTTAACCTCTTTAATCCTCCAGGGTGTGCAAATATTGATGTAGAACCTATTGACCTTCCACAAGCGGAGGATGGAAGCTATGTCATTTGTGGCGACGAGAATGTTAATCTAGAATTAATTGCTAGCTACTATGATATCAAAAATACTTCGGAATATACAGTAGAAGCAATTGAATATAAACCTCCTTTCCCTTTTATTGGAGGAAACTTAATTCCATTAACTAAAGATGACCATTGGTCTGAAGTGATTGATTTAGGATTTGATTTCTGTTTCTATGGCAAGTCGTATAATAAGGTATTAATTGGCACCAACGGAATGATTACTTTTAGCGTTCGTGGACATGCTGAAAATGGATTGTATGCTCCGGATTCTTCATCGGGATATGCGATGAACCCTGGAGTTCAATTGCCAACTAATAGTGCGAATGCCAATACAATACCCTATGTAAATAGTATTTTTGGTGTGATGCAGGACTTATTTCCAAACAATTCACCAGCGGATTATTCGGTTAATTACCAAGTACTAGGAACCTTCCCTTGTCGTGCTTTAGTCTTCAATATTTACCATTTAGGGCTGTATGATAAAAGTAGATGTCCGTATGATGTCAATGATATTGAGGGGACAACACAAACGTCTCAAATTGTATTGTATGAAGGAACCAATATTATTGAAGTCTACATCAAAAATAGACCTAGCTGTGCCAATTTCAACGGCGGATTAGGTGTTGTGGGAATTCAAAATGCAACAGGAACAGAAGCAACAGTTCCGCCGAATCGAAATGTAGGCACTTGGACTGCAGCCAATGAGGCTTGGCGTTTTGTGCCAAGTGGTGAATCCATTGCAGAATTTAGTTGGTTGAAAGATGGGGAATTTTTAACTGATCAACAGGATATCAATGTCACGATCGATCAAACGGTAACTTATACCGGACGTATTACGTATCAACACTGTAATGGCAAAGAGCAAATCATTGATAAAGAATTTCACTTTATTAAAGAGAAGCACCCCATCACAAAACCACAGAATCTTTACACTTGTAATAGAGAACCAGGATTTGCTTATACCTACGATTTGACTCAAAATGACAAACAGGCGTTAGGGAAGTTTAAAGCAGAGGATTTTGCTCTAAGTTATTTTGCTTCAGAAGAAGATTTATTGGCCAATGTAAATCCTTTGCCTTCGATGTATACCACTACAGCCATAGAGCCAACGGTGCTATACGTGAAGATGGAAAATAAAAATACCCATTGCTTTACCTATACTAACTTCTCTTTACAGGTCAATAAGATTTTAGCAGCCACAAAAGTAGAGTCAATTCTCGCTTGTCAAAGTTATGTTCTACCAGAATTAGCAGAAGGAGAAGCCTATTTTACGGAACCTTATGGACAAGGCGAGCAATTTGATGGGGGAGCTGTTTTTGATAAAGCAGGAAAACACCAATTGTATGTCTATGCGCTTCGAGAAGGATGTTCTTATCAAAGTAAATTTACGATTGAAATTTTGGAGTTAGTTCCCGCTTTTGTAATCGAAGATCAACAGCTGTATTGTGAAATCTATACTTTGCCACCGCTGCCTAGTGGAAATAAATACTTTACCGAACCAAATGGGCAAGGACGAGCGTTACAACCAGGAGACAAGATTGTAGAGGACCAAGTAATCTATATCTATGCTCAAACAAGTAAAGATAAAGTTGCGTGTTTTGACCAATCGAGCTTCCGAGTAACCTATGAAGAGTGTCCACTGCCAAAAGGATTTTCTCCCAATGGAGATGGAATCAATGACCGCTTGGATTTATCGAAATACGGTGTTAGCAACCTGAAAATTTACAATAGAAGCGGCATTGAAGTATTTAATTTTAATGGTTTCTATACGGATGAATTCGCTGGTAAAGATAAAAGAGGAAATAATTTACCCTCCGGTACCTATTATTACCTTGTAGTAACAAATGGAAAAATGCGTACAGGATGGATTCAAATAAATAGATAAACTAGATAACCGAGTGTTATTTCTTTTAAATTGTTGATTTCCATGTGACAAATACCCTCATTAATCAAGTGTTAATGGGGGTATTGTTTTTTATATAGCTGCAGACTATGCATGCCTTGTTTGTTATTTCCATGTAGTAAAAGGGTGATTCGATAGATAGGAATTATAATATTTCAATTGCCCAGTTACTTCCTCTCCCAGCCATTCAGGTTTCTCAAAGGCTTCATGCTCTTCTTGTAATTCTACTTCAGCTACAACAAGACCTTCGTTCTTACCGTGAAAAACATCTACTTCAAAGTGATGAGAACCTACAGGAATGAGGTATCGTGTTTTGGAAATAATATAATCTTCACATAAGTTCAATAACGCTTCGGCTTCTTGAAAGTCTATTTCTTTTTCCCATTCAAAACGCGAAGTGCCTGAATCGTTGCTTTTCCCTTTTACTGTGATATATCCTTTGTCATTTTTTATGCGTATGCGGACGGTTCGGTTAGCATCGCTGTTGAGGTAGCCTTGTGCAATGGTGTACTTTGAATGAGCTAAAGATTCAAAGTTTGCGCTTTTTGTAAGAAATTTTCTTTCGATTTCAATCATGAGGTATAAAATAAAGACGTAAATTTATGCCAAGTTATAGTTATTTCTATTCAACTGTTAAGAAAAAAATACATTTTTAAATGAAATTAAGATACATATTGCAATCACCTCAAGGAATTGAGGAGCTTTTTAATAAATATGTAGTTGATGGTAAAATATATACAAGTGAAGATATTTCATTTTTAGTCGATCTTGTACATATTTTTCGACCGCGAAATATAAAAAAAACGAATCGAGTTTCCATCGATTCTTTTACATCTTATTTAAAAACGCACGAAGTCGAACGACTAGCTCTGATCGAATATTTAAATGAAATACTCGCTAATCGACGTTTCAGTCGTATGATTTCAGACGCAGGTATTTTACAAGATTCCGATTTTTTCTACGAGGTTAAAAAGCGTTTATGGGCTAAAATTTTACCCTATCAACCCGAAAAAGACACCTATGAATATGTTTTAAATCAAGTATTCCACAAACATACAGATGCTGTATGGGTTGATTTGATTCCAGAAGAACAACTGTTAGAACTATTCGATCAACTGAATTTTGTTGATATTTTTACCGATATATCCGATGAATCGGTGATGGGTGAGTTGTTGAACTCTATTGGGTTAATTACCCAACGGATGAGTGGTAGAGCCATGGAAAGTGCTATTATCAGCATGGTGCCAGAATACTCTCACTTTGAGAGTCCTTTCTTGGCTTTGGAAAAAGAGTTTATGGAGGTGGCATCAGGCATCCTAAAAGGGAATATTAATTATTTGACACTTAGTGATATTAACTGTAAACAGATAAAAATATTTCACAAACAGTGTTTAGATTTTGTCAATCAAGCCTTTAAGAATAGTTCCAAGTATGGAATTTCCATTAAAGTTAACCAAAGTTTACTGCGCTTAAGACAGCAATTGCAACGCGTGGATGTTTTGCTCTCACTGATTATTATTGAAGGAGAAGCTACCGCTTTAGAGCAGAAAAAGAACACCATTCGGTTGGCGCGTAAATTGATAGACTATAATTGCTACAAATACAACGTTTCTGGACTGATTAAGGAGAGTACGCAACTTATATCGTATGAGATTACGCAACATACGGCCAAAACAGGAGAGCACTACATCACTAAAACCGCAGGAGAGTATTGGCATATGTTTAGAGGAGCCATGGGAGCGGGTATTATTGTAGGATTTATGTGTATCCTGAAGTTATTAGCTCATAAATTGGACGCTAGTATTTTTGGACATGCGATGTTGTATAGCTTGAACTATGCCTTGGGATTCTGTTTAATCTATTTGCTTGGTTTTACTTTGGCAACGAAACAGCCTGCCATGACGGCAGCGGCGATTATTAAAGCAATCGAAGACGGACAAAAACAACATGTGGACAGTGTAGATAAGCACATTGGTTTTGCCAAATTGTTTGCGCGATTAGTGCGCTCCCAGTTTATCGCCTTTATAGGAAACGTAATCTTAGCTTTCCCTATTGCGCTGTTGTTGATGTGGGGGTTTGATTCTGTGTTTGATGTGAATATTGCGCAAAAAGAGTGGAAAGGCATGTTAATTGACGCTGATCCCATCGAATCGAAAGCCTTGTTTCACGCGGGTATTGCAGGTATTTTCTTATTCTTGTCAGGAATTATATCGGGTAATGTATCCAATAGAAATAAACACAACCGCGTTTTTTACCGCATTCAAGAACATCCCTGGTTAAAGTATAATTTTGGAATTCAACGATCTACAAAAATTGCCAATTGGGTAGATTCCAAATGGCCGGGAATTGCGTCCAATATCTGTTTCGGTCTATTCATGGGAACCTGTGGGGCTATTGGAACTTTTATCGGATTAGATATCGATATACGACACATTACCTTTGTCAGTGGAAATATCGCAATCGGGTTCTACGGATCGGGATTTGAAGCACCTACTTCAATGTTAGTATGGGCTTTCATAGGCATGTGGTTAATCGGATTTATGAACTTTATTGTTAGTTTCGGTCTGTCTATTCTCTTGGCTTTCCGCTCTAGAAATATACCATTTACAGAAACGAGAGAACTTGCTTGGGCTGTGTTGAAATACTTTAAGAGCTTTCCGATGGAATTCTTCATTCCAACAGGAAATACCGTTATAGTATCAGAAAAAACACCAGATAAAAAGTAGGCAAACAACGAAAATAAAAAAGGGAGATGTAATTTACATCTCCCTTTTTGTTTCATTAATCGGTATAATCTGTAGTATCCTTTGCTTCTCTCTTATGACGCAAACTATCCTTTAGCAAGTTCGATTGTTGCTCAAATTCAAGTCGAGATACGGTAATATAGTCCTCTAAATTGTGAATGTTCTTCGCTAATTTTCTCAAGGAAGCACGGTCACTTCGAATGAATAATTCGCTTTGTGTTCTCGCTTCCTCATGGCTTAATCCCAATTTTTCTAGCATTACCGATCCAACGTAAACTGCCGTAAAGAAATTCTCGCGGTATACCTCTGTAAAGCCATCTTGTAAATATTCGTAGGCGTTCTTTCTGTTTTTGGCGCGAATAATTACCTCTACATCAGGGAAGTTTTTGTGTAATACTTCAACTAAATGCTGATTGACATCGGGTGGATCCATAGCAGCAATAACGTAATCGGCTTTTTCTACGCCTATCGATTTTAATATATTGATTGATGTTGCATCACCATAATATACATTAAAGCCCAATTTGCGCAAGTGGTCCACGCGCTCAGCATCGTTGTCTAACACTAAAGTAGGAATGTCATTGGCTTGCAATAAACGTCCAATCGTATTTCCAAAATCTCCAAAACCAGCAATGATAATTTTCTTATCTGCACAGATATGCGATAAATCATCATATGGTTGGTTGACCGTTGGCGACGATGCTAAACCTAAATAAGGACCAATCCACTTCTCGTTTAACAACATTAAAATAGGGGTTACGACCATGGATAAAGCTGTTGTGGCCAAAAGGTAATCGTACCAAGTTTGGTCAATGATGTTGATGGTTTTTCCCAAGGCTAAAATTACGAAGGCAAATTCTCCAATTTGCGAGAGTAAAATAGCGAAGAGAAACGATTGATCTTTTGGGAATTTCTTCCATTTTCCGATAGCAAATAAAACAATTGCTTTGATTGTCATCGATCCAACGAGTAAAGAAAGGACAATCAGCGGTTCAGCCGCAATAACCTCAAAGTTAATGGTTGATCCTACGGCAATAAAGAAAATACCAAGCAAGAGCGCCTTGAAGGGTTCAATATCGCTTTCTAATTGATGTTTATAGGGGTTATTCGCTAAAACGACCCCCGCAATAAACGCTCCTAAAGCAGGGCTGAGTCCTACTTGTTGCATCAACAAGGATACCCCAATAACTAAAAGTAAAGCCGAAGCGGTATAAATTTCGCGTATTTGCAGACGACCAACCGATTTAAAAAGCGGATTGACGATATAATTGCCAACCAAGAAAATAACCGTAATAGCGCCTAAAATTGCCATGGTTTTCATCAATACGGGTTGACCATCTAGCATGCTGCTATTGGTCGTTGAAATCGGTATCTTTTTTGAAACAGCCAAAAGGGGAATCAAGGCCATGACGGGAATCACCATAATATCCTGGAAGAGCAATACAGCAAAGCTCGATTTTCCTACATTAGATTTATTGAGCCCCTTTTCGGAAATGGTCTGTAGAATAATAGCCGTGGAGGACATGGTAACCACAAATCCAATCGTGATCGAAGTACCTAAACCTAAGCCAATGGCAAAAAAGCAAACGGCTGTGGTTATAATTGTCGTTCCCAGCGCTTGCACAGTTCCCAATCCAATAATCTCCTTCCGAATTTTCCAGAATTCTTTCGGATCGAGTTCAAGACCGACAAGAAACAACATCATCACAACACCAAACTCAGTGGCATGCATAATATCTGCGCCGTCTTTTCCGACAAATCCCAAGACAAAAGGACCAATTAAAACTCCTGCAAATAGATAACCTAAGACAGATCCCATTCCTAGTTTCTTAGAAATGAGCACACAAATTACTGCGGCAAATAAAAATATAAAGGCCTGCGCTAAAAAATCATTCATTTTATGATTGTATTTTTCGAATTAAATAACAATATAGTATCAGTAATGTTTATTTGTTGAAAATAACGCATACTTACTCAGAAAGTATTTAAAATACATACAAATTTACGTAATACCACTTGGATTTTCATCGGAAAGTTAAAAAAAAACGATTTCTTTTTAAGAATATAAACTGATTTTTTTCAATTAATTTTGACCAAATTGCCTTGAGATGAATCGAAAGATTATACATATTGACATGGATGCGTTTTATGCTTCGGTCGAACAATTAGATAATCCTGAATTAAGAGGAAAGGCTATTGTTGTGGGAGGAAGTAGCGAAAGAGGAGTAGTGGCCGCGGCCAGTTATGAAGCGCGTCAATATGGTGTGCGTAGTGCCATGAGTGGAGTGCTGGCTAAGAAAAAGTGCCCACATTTGATCTTTGTGCCTCCTCGTTTTGATCGATATAAAGAAGTGTCTAGGCAAATTCGAGCTGTGTTTCAGGAATATACAGATTTAGTAGAGCCTTTGGCATTAGATGAAGCCTTCTTAGATGTAACTGAAAATAAAATCGGATGCCCTAGTGCTACGTTAATTGCACAAGAGATTCGACAAAAGATTTTTGATCGTACGCAGTTAACCGCTTCCGCAGGAATCTCAATCAATAAATTCTTGGCCAAAGTGGCGAGTGATTACAATAAACCCAATGGGCAAAAGACAATCAACCCTGAAGAGGTGGAGTCTTTCTTGGAAGCACTGGAGATCAAAAAGTTTTTTGGGATAGGCAAGAAAACTGCGGATCGCATGTATCATTTCGGTATTTTTACTGGGCGTGATTTGAAAGACAGATCCCTTGAATTCCTAGAGGAGCACTTTGGTAAAGCGGGTAAAGCGTATTACTATATTGTACGTGGTATTCACAACTCACCCGTTAGTCCAGATCGATTGATTAAATCCGTGGGGACGGAACGCACTTTTGATGAAAACTTGAGTTCGGAAGTCTTTCTCGAAAGTAAACTTGTACATATTGTTGAAGAATTGAGCTTGCGTATGAAAAAACAAAGCTTGGCTGGTAAAACAGTCACCTTGAAAATAAAATATGCCGATTTTGTACAGCAGACTCGCAGTACGACCTTTCCGTATTTTATTGCTGATGCAGGTATTATCCTCGATTGTGCCAAAGAGTTGCTCTACCAAGAAGAATTGCAAAACTCCGTGCGTCTCATTGGCGTATCTTTGAGTAATCTAAATAATAAAAAAGCAGCGAAAAAACCCGTGGCTGTACAGCTGCGTTTTGATTTTTAAATTTCAATATTTTCACCATGAGTAAAATGATACCTTCCTATTTGAAAAAAGGCGATAAAGTAGCCCTTGTTTGTACGGCAAGAAAATTTTCAATGCAAGAAGCCCAACCCGCCATAGCGCTGTTAGCGTCTTGGGGATTAGAAGTGGTTTTAGGACAAACAATCGGTTTAGATAATTTTCAATTAGGAGGAACAGATCAAGAGCGTATCAACGACTTCAATGCTCAGTTGAAGAACCCCGAGATAAAAGCGATTTGGTGCGCAAGGGGAGGATATGGTACGGTTCGTATCATCGATGCAATTGATTTTTCTTTATTGATACAACAACCCAAGTGGATTGTCGGATTTAGCGATGTAACAACCTTACACAGCCATGTACACAACTTGGGTATGGCTACCATGCACGGGATCATGGCCTTTAGTGTTCCTTTAGCAAAAGAAGAATCAAAGGTTTCGCTTCACAACGCTTTGTTTGGAGCAACACTGTCGTATTCCATTAGCGCAGATCCTGCAAACAAAAAAGGAAAAGCAACAGGTGAATTAGTGGGAGGAAATCTATCAATCCTCTATAGTTTATTAGGATCAGCTTCGAGTATAACTACCAAGAACAAAATTCTATTTATCGAAGACTTAGACGAGTACTTGTACCACGTGGATCGCATGATGCATAACCTCAAGCGAAATGGGCTTCTGTGTGATTTAGCAGGTCTTATTGTCGGAGGAATGACGGACATGCACGACAATTCAATTCCTTTTGGATATAATGCACATGAAATTATTTTAGACGCTGTAAAAGAGTATGATTATCCTGTAGTATTTAATTTTCCTGCCGGACATGGATCTTCCAATTGGGCTTTAAAATTAGGCACTATTGTTGAACTAGAAGCACAAGACAATCAGGTGACTGTCGCTTTTAGTTAAATATAATAGATGAGTAAAACAAATGAATTAGGTCGGTTAGGCGAGGATTTAGCCGTTGATTTTTTACAGGATAAAGGCTATCAGATCATAGCTAGAAATTGGAAACACCACAAAGCAGAAGTCGATATCATAGCAGAAGTAGATTCCTTCTTGGTTTTTGTTGAAGTAAAAACAAGAAGTTCAACCGACTTTGGTCTGCCGCATGAGTTTTTGAAGAGCCCTCAGATCAAACGGTTAATTACTGCGGCAGATGCTTTTGTCCGACAATCCAAGCGAAAAGAAGAGGTGCGTTTCGATATAGTAGCTATTAGTATAAGAAAGTCTATTCCTGAAATTGAGCATATTGAGCGAGCTTTTTACTGGTTTTGATAGCGTATTGGTGTCTTTTAGTTGGTGTTTTGTGTGTTTTTTAGAATAAAACACAAGGGAGTAAAATTCTTTTCTAAATCTTATATAAAAAAAGTCTAAATAAAGTTTGCGGATTATTTAGAATCACTTTACATTTGTGGCGTTTTTAATAAGTCTAAATAACACAGATTCAGAATGAAGACGTATACTACATTGTTAGTTACCATTTGTGGAGTAATGGTAAGTTTCGCTCAAAACATCACAATCAAAGGAAGAGTTGTAGATGAGGTTAATAAACCACTACCTTTTGCTACGGTTGTATTAGGAGAAGGGCAAACCGCTGTTCAAACCAACGAAAATGGGGAGTTCAAATTGAATAATATTCAAAAAGGAAAGCACACGATGAAGGCTTCTTTTGTTGGATATTCAACCTCTCAAAGAGACATTACCCTGGCTAAAAATGAAGAAATCGTAAACTTTCTTTTGGTTGCAGATAGCCAATTAGAGAACATCACAGTTTATGGTAGAAGCAACAAAAACGTAAAAAATCTTCAGTATATCACGCGTTTACCACTTGGATTACAAGATCAAGTACAATCCATTAGCATTGTTTCGGAGCACGTAATCAAAGAGCAAGGAGCATTGACTATTACAGATGCAGCACGTAACGTTGCAGGGGTAACCCAGTTTTCAAACTATGGTGGACCTGCAGAAAGTATGTCTATCCGCGGATTTAGAGGAACACCTGTATTGAGAAATGGAGTTGGAATGGATTCTGATTTTAGAACGGCCTCAGCTATAGCAGATATGCAAGGAATTGAGAGCGTTGAGGTAATCAAAGGTTCTGCAGCAGTATTACAAGGAATCGGAAACGGTTTAGGAGCTGCTGGTGGAGTAATTAACATGGTGACTAAAACACCAAACTTCAAAAACCAAAGAGAAGTAAGCTTCAGAGCTGGAAGCTACGGTCAAGTTAGACCAACGGTTGACTTCGAACAAGTATTAGATAAAAAAGAAACGGTTTCTTTCCGTTTCAATGGAGCATATGAAAGAAATGATGGATGGAGAACGTATGTGAATAATGAACATTTTTACATCAACCCATCCCTAACATGGAAAATCGATAACAAAACCAAGTTAACGGTTGAAATGGATTATTTAAATGGGGATTATGTTACAGACAAAGGAACGGTAAACTTAGGTCCAGATTATTCGAATCAACTATATAAAATGCCACATAATAAATTTTTAGGTTTCAAAGGAGACGCTAAAAAGATTACCATGCAAAATTATGTTGCGCGTTTCGAAAGACAATTAACTGAAAAATTGAGCGTTAGAACGTCATATACAGCATCTATTTACAATGAAAATGGGCGTTCGACAAACATAACAACGGTTTTGCCGAAAAAAGAAATTGGAGCAGATTGGAGTAAATATGCCGATATCAAACGCACCGTTTCTCAAGGACAATCAGATGATTATAATTCTGTATTTCAAGCAGATTTAATCGGTAAAGACATTTTTACGGGTATTTTAAAACATACCTTCCAAATTGGTTTTGATTACAGACAAACCAAAACAATTGCTGGTTCTACAACAGGTAAAGTTTGGGGGAAAGATAAAGGTGGAAACGACGCTTTAGTTGATTTTAGAAGTGATATCAATGTATTAGGACCCATTGACAATACATTGCCAGAAAACATCATCTACGGAGATATTGCTACAACAAGAACCATGTCGCCAACTATCGGTTTCATGGCACAAGATTATATTGCTATTGGAGATAAATTAAGTGCGATGTTAGGACTTCGTTATAGCCGTTTGAATGGTAATACTACTGAAAATGCTACGGTAGATCGTTGGAATCCAATGGTGGGATTAATCTTCAAACCACAAGAAAATATCAGCACATTTGCATCTTATACTACAACAAGTAGCTTGAGACAATCAAATAAATTGTTACACGGTGGGGGATATGTAGGAGCATCAGATATTAAACAATTTGAATTTGGTTTCAAATCAAACTGGTATAACGATCATTTAGGTGTAAACTTCACGTACTTCTTCATCAATCAAAGTAACTTAGTAGCGCCTTATATCAATCCAGAAACAAACGAGCAATCAAAAACGGAAAGCATCTTAGCTGGAGATTTAAAACGCAATGGATTTGAGTTGGAAATCAACGGTAAAATTACCAACAACTTAGAGGTAATGTTAGGCTATGCTAACTTATATGCGAGATATCAAGATAGCCCACAATATGTGGATGGTTCTGCGCCAATGAACGCTCCTGAGCATACTGCAAACGGATGGGTAAGTTATAAATTTGACCAAGGTACATTAAACGGATTATCGTTGAGCGCAGGGGTTTACTTTGTAGGAAAACGTCCAGTAAACGAATATAGTAGAACGCTAGATAATAGCCATAATACAAACGTAAACGTAAGACCATTTGACATGCCTAGCTACACTACGGTGAATGCACAAGCAGCTTATACTTACAAAAACGCTACGTTAAGTGTGTTTATGAATAACCTTTTCAACGAAAGAGGATACACATCTTACTTCAGAGGAGGATATATCAACGAAATTTCACCTCGAAATTTCGCAGCACAATTGTCGTATAGATTCTAGAATTTCTCTTTAAGTAGTGTCATTATAATTGAAATAATAATAAGTACAAACACGGTTTTATAGTATAAAATCGTGTTTGTTCGTTTTTGAATATCCATATGAAAACAAAGAAAACCTCTCCTTTTCGCAAATTGATGAATGACCTCCACTTGTGGTTAGGTATTGCAAGTTCACTTGTCTTGTTTGTAGTCTGTTTAACCGGTACCATCTATACGTTCAAAACCGAAATCCAAGATTGGATGGAGCCTGCGCGTTATCAAGTAACGGATAAAGGAACGGGACAAATCAAACCAATAGAGGAGCTTGTTCAATTGGTTGAAGCTTCTACCCAAGGGAAAGTACAACGCGTAACCTTGGTGAGCAAAGCCAGTAAACCCTATGTGTTTGCGGTAAGTAGTGGGGAAGAAGGAAAGCGCCCAGATGCGGTTCACGTTAACCCATATACAGGAGAAGTTTTAGGAACAGGAAAAGGTCCTGGTGACGAGTTTTTTATGACGGTATTTAAATTACACCGTTGGTTATTGCTCGATTCATCCATCGGAAGACCTATTGTTGGAATTGCAACTATTATTTTCTGTTTCCTTTCTATTTCAGGGTTGATCTTGTGGTTCCCTAAAAAAATAAAGGGATGGAAAAGCATCAAACCCGGATTCAAAATTAAGTTTAAAGCCAATTGGAAACGCATCAATCACGATTTACACAATACCCTTGGATTTTATACCTTGTTGATTGTATTAATTATGTCTTTAACGGGCTTATGCTGGTCTTTTGAGTGGTATAGAGAGGGATTGAGCAGTGTATTGGGAGCGAAAGTTTTTGGAGGACGTGATGAAGTAAAACCAGAATCAGTACTGCAAGATAAAGCAGCAATTACCTTGGAAGAAGCTCTAGCTATTGCCAATAAAGAAATGGCGTATGAGTACCGCTCTTTAGCTGTTAGCTTGCCTAAAGACGCTGTAGGGGCTTATGAAATAAATAAAAATGAATTAGCAAGATGGAATGAAACAGTGAATGATCGAGTGTTCCTAGATCAGTATTCAGGAGCGGTTATCAAGAAAGAGATTTTCGCAGATAAATCAGTGGGAGAAAAATTGGCAAGTTCAATTCGCGCGCTTCATTTTGGGGATATTTATGGCTTGTTTTCCAAAGTTATTTACTTCATAACTTGTTTAATCGCTACTTCATTGCCCGTGACAGGTATTTTTATTTGGTTGAATAAAATGAAAAAGAAACCCAAAAGCAAAGCGTAGTGCATGTTGGGAATACTTTAGCATGGAAAGTAGACAAAATAAGAGAAAAAGTGTAACTTTGTTCTTACAATTTTAATTAAAGGTAAGAGTATGTATCCAGAAGAAATAGTAAAACCAATGCGTCAAGAGTTAGTTGATGCAGGATTTGCAGCATTATATACAGCAGACGAAGTTGAAGCTGCTTTAAGTAAAGAAGGAACTACATTAGTAGTTGTCAATTCAGTTTGTGGTTGTGCGGCGCGTAATGCTCGTCCAGGAGCAATCATGAGCTTAAGAGGAGAAAAGAAACCAGCGCAAATTGTAACGGTTTTTGCAGGTGTGGATAAAGATGCGGTAGATGCAGCACGTCAACACATGTTCCCTTTCCCTCCATCTTCGCCTGCTATGGCTTTGTTTAAAGATGGTGAATTAGTTCACATGTTGGAAAGACATCATATCGAAGGACATCCTGCAGAGATGATCGCTGAAAATTTGATCGACGCATATAAAGAATATTGCTAAAAAGAGACCACCTTCTATAAGGTGGTTTTTTTTTAAAGTGTATATTTGCTCAAGATATACATTGAACTAATGCAAAAAATAATTTCATATCCATTATCTGTACTATTCGTCCTCTGTTTGTTACTTGTGCTCCTTTTTTTTCACGGACTACAGTGGCTCGCTTTTAATCTTTTTGGTTACAACGCCCACAAAAAAGTGGTGGATTGCATGGTGTGGTGGATTATGTTGTGTACCGGTATCTTAGGTACGACGTATCGCGTTTCAAAAGAAGAAGAACTTCCTACGGATAAACCCATTATATTTGTTGCCAATCATCAGAGTATGTTTGATATACCGATGATTATTTGGTTCTTTAAACAGAACCATCCCAAATTTGTCAGTAAAAAAGAACTAGGACAAGGAATTCCAAGTGTGTCCTATAATTTAAAACACGGCGGATCGGTGCTAATCGACCGCAATGATGCAAAACAAGCCCTAACCGTTATTCGAGGATTAGGTCAGTATATTTCAACGTATAACCGCGCTGCTGTTATCTTCCCTGAAGGAACTAGAAGCCGTGACGGACATCCTAAACGTTTTTCAGAAAATGGGGTTAAAATGTTATGTAAGTTTTCACCAGATGCTTACCTTGTTCCCATGACGATTAATAATTCGTGGAAATTGTTTCGATTCGGAAAATTTCCTTTAGGATTAGGAGCCAAAATTAGCCTTTACACACACAAGCCAATGAAAATTAGCGAGTACTCTTTTGAAGAGCTTTTTGCTAAAACAGAAGCCATCGTAAAGTCTAAAATAGAATAAAAAAATACTAATTCTCGCAGTTACTCCCAAACAAACTAAACCAAACCGAAGAGCTAGTTGCGAAGTAAAAACTAATTGAAATGTCAGCACACAATGTTCGTTTAGAAGTAATGCACTTCTTGGAAAAAAATATAGATAGCTTCGTAGATGATTATCTAATACCTGTGGAGAAAATTTGGCAACCTTCTGATTTACTGCCGAATTCGGAGAGTGAAACATTTTTAGAAGATGTCAGAGAATTGAGAGAATACGCCAAAGAATTACCCTATGATTTTTGGGTGGTTTTAGTTGGTGATACCATTACAGAAGAGGCATTACCTACGTATGAGTCTTGGTTAATGGATGTAGAAGGCGTAAACCAAAAAGAAGGAGAAAGCGGAAACGGTTGGGCCAAATGGATTCGCCACTGGACCGGAGAAGAAAATAGACATGGAGATTTGTTGAGTAAATATTTGTATTTATCAGGGCGTGTCAATATGCGCGAAGTAGAGATTACAACCCAACATCTATTGAATGACGGGTTTGATCCAGGTACGGATAGAGATCCATATAAAAACTTCGTATTTACAAGCTTTCAGGAGTTAGCAACCTATATTTCACACAATCGTGTTGGAAAATTAGCAAAACAATATGGCGATCATCGATTAGCGAAAATTTGTCGTTTGATTGCTGGAGATGAAATGCGCCACCACCATGCGTATTCTGAATTTGTGGATCGTATTTTTAAAGTAGATCCAAGTGAAATGCTATTGGCTTTCGTCGATATGATGAAACGCAAAATTACCATGCCTGCTAACTTGATTCGCGAATCAGGTGGAAAAATGGGAGATGCTTTCGAACTGTTCTCGGATTCAGCACAACGTATTGGTGTTTATACCGCAATTGACTATGTTGAAATTATGCAGAAACTAATTGATCGTTGGGAAATTGCAAAATTAACAGGTTTAACGGATGAGGCAGAAAAAGCAAGAGAATACCTCATGAAATTACCAACTCGTATGTTGCGTATCGCAGATAGAATGACTGTGGGTAAAGAACAACATATTTTTAAATGGGTACAACCCGCTATTATTAAATAGTTTACAGTTAACGGTGAACAGTTTACAGTAAAACATGAATAAAAAAATTGAAGCAACTATTGCCTATGTTAGGGAAGAGCTAAAGCATGCGGAAGGCGGACACGATTGGTTTCATATCGAACGCGTACACAATAATGCTATCAATATTTTAAAAGGCGAACCTGAGGCTGATGCGGAAGTTGTGCGATTAATTGCTTTATTACACGATATTGCTGATAGTAAGTTCCATAAAGGAGATGAAACAGTAGGCCCTCGTAAAGCAAAGGAATGGTTGGAATCGTTGGAGTATCAACCTGAAGTTGTAGCGCATGTAGTCAAGGGAATTGAAAATATTTCTTTTAAAGGGGGAAATTTCAATCAGAAGTTTACCTCTAAAGAATTGGAGATTGTGCAAGATGCGGATCGATTAGACGCAATAGGTGCGATTGGAATTACCCGTGTTTTTAACTATGGGGGATTTCAAAACAATCCGATTCACAATCCAGAACAAGCCCCGCGATTTGGTATGTCCAAAGAAGAGTATAAAGCACATAAAGGAACGTCAATCAATCATTTCTATGAGAAATTACTCCTGCTGAAAGACTTAATGCACACGGAGACAGGTAAGCGAATGGCCGAAGAAAGACACCGTTATATGGAAGGTTTTTTGGCTCAGTTTTATGCGGAATGGGAAGGAAGTAGATAGGTGGTTAACAGTTAACGGTTCACGGTTCACGGTTCAAATTTCCTGAATAGTTCAATGACTCTTTACTAAGAGAAGTTGATAAAAAGGCGGAAAAGCAAAGAAGCGAAAAAGCAAAAGCGCCTGATAGACTTGCAGTTAACGGTTCAATTTTCCTGAATAGTTCAATGACTCTTTACTAAGAGAAGTTGATAAAAAGGCGAGAAAGCAAAGAAGCGAAAAAGCAAAAGCGCCTGATAGACTTGTAGTTAACGGTTCAATTTTCCTGAATAGTTCAATGACTCTTTACTAAGATAAATTGACAAAAAGGCGAGAAAGCAAAGAAGCGAAAAAGCAAAAGCGCTCGATAGACTTGCAGTTAACGGTTAAATTTCCTGAATAGTTCAATGACTCTTTACTAAGAGAAGTTAACAAAAAGGCGAAAAAGCAAAGAAGCGAAAAAGCAAAAGCGCCTGATAGACTTGCAGTTAACGGTTCAATTTTCCTGAATAGTTCAATGACTCTTTACTAAGAGAAATTGACAAAAAGGCGGAAAAGCAAAGAAGCGAAAAAGCAAAAATGCCAATTAGATATAAAAAAAGGAAATCAATTTTAATTGATTTCCTTTTTTCGTTTATATTTTTGAATGAGTGGTTTTCAATTCGGATTTCTCAACCGATCACTCATAACCGATAACCGATTACTATTTAATTTCCGAAATTCTCAGCGTATTCACCATTCCTTTTTCAACGATTGGCATAGCCGCTAAGTTAATCACCATATCTCCTTTTACAGCGTGTTTCTTTTCCACAACCATGTTGTTGATATCTTCAATCGTTTCGTCTGTGCTAACGTATTTATCGTAATAGTAAGCCTGAACTCCCCATAATAGGTTTAACTGCGTTAAAATGCGCTTATTCGACGTAAAAACAAGGATATCACTGTTTGGACGCCATGCAGAAATCTGAAAGGCGGTATATCCACTGTTTGTTAAGGTACAAATGGCTTTGGCTTCAATATCATTAGC
Organism: Myroides fluvii; assembly: GCF_009792295.1. NCBI lineage: Bacteria > Pseudomonadati > Bacteroidota > Flavobacteriia > Flavobacteriales > Flavobacteriaceae > Myroides > Myroides fluvii. The sequence continues at coordinate 1,584,413 of NZ_CP039934.1, forward strand.
CATTAAAGCTGCGTGATAACAAATATTTTTCGTGATATATCGATTGGTTTTAATTGTTGGAGGGCTTTGTGGTACATTGATTAACGGAGAATTCTCAACACTTTGAATAATCTGTGTCATCTTCTCAATTACTTGTACGGGATAGCTACCCACAGAAGTTTCTCCTGATAACATTACCGCATCAGCTCCGTCCATTACCGAGTTTGCAACGTCGTTTACCTCCGCTCTTGTCGGTGTTAAACTAGAAATCATGGTTTCCATCATTTGCGTAGCGATGATAACCGGGATTCTAGCATTTTTAGCAATTTGTACCAATTGCTTTTGAATCAAGGGTACTTCTTGTGCTGGAATCTCAACACCTAAATCCCCACGTGCTACCATCAATCCATCGCAGTAAGCAACCAATTTATGGATGTTTTTTACTGCCTCTGGTTTTTCGATTTTGGCGACAATTGGAATTTTGTGCTCTGAATGTTGTTTGACGATCTCTTGTAAATCCAATAAATCTTCCGGTGTTCTCACGAAGGATAAAGCCAACCAATCCACTTGTGCTTTAATAGCAAAAATAGCGTCGTTGATGTCTTTCTCTGTCAAAGCAGGTAAAGATACCTTGGTCATCGGTAGGTTTACTCCTTTTTTGGATTTTAAAGGACCTCCCTGAATTACTTTGGCTACAACTTCATCTGTATTGTTTGTCGATTCAACTTCAAAGATTAACTTACCGTCATCTAATAAAATGGTCTCTCCTACATTTACGTCATTAGGAAACTGTTTGTAGTTCATGTAAACGCGTTTTGCATCTCCTTTGAACTCTTCTTTGGTTGAGAAGGTAATCGTATCACCAGGATGAACAACTACATCTTCTGCCATGATCCCCACGCGTAATTTAGGACCTTGTAGATCTCCTAAAATAGACGTTGTATAACCGTATTCTTTATTTAATTCACGAATGATGTTGATTTTCTCTTGTACATCGGCGTAATCTGCATGAGAAAAATTGATTCTAAATACATTTACACCTGCTTTAATCATGTTGTGCAACACTTCTTTTGTCCCTGATGCGGGTCCTAACGTTGCTACAATTTTTGTTCTTTTTTTTGCTACCATATTTTTAAAAAATTAGGTTGTTTTTCGATTTAATCGCTTCTACTCGGATCTCGTATGCGGTAGAAATTACTTTTATTGATTTTAATTTTTCAATGACTGTGCTAATCTCAAATTGTTCATCTGTATTTTCAACTTTTAGAAAGTAGTCTACCGTTTTGTGTTCTGGTAAGAGATACCCTTGTTTACTAATGGTTGAAACAACATATTGAAAGAGGGGTGAAGCCATTTGTGACTCAGGAAGTATAAAAGCTTTATTGGATACTAATTTCCACAAAACATGGTAATCTGGATCGTCGTATTCAAATAAAGAAAAGGAAGCTAAGCCTTGATCCGTTTCAATTTCAACATCGTGCGTTGTACGTTCTAAATAAAGGCCTAGAATAGTATTAATAAGATAGGTGACTTTAAAATCCTCTTTGCGCGAAGAGTGGATCGCTATCAGACTATAGTTTTCAGCTTCAAAATCTTCTAATCTTAGAACTACTGGTCCCATTTGTTTATTCGTTAGATACAAAGATACAACTTTTATAATTCAAATAATATGTAGCCATTTAGAAGAAAGATTAAGTAAATGTTAATTGATTAACCAATTTAGTGATTTATTTTTTCTTGCAAGGCAAAATAAGCGCGTTGCGAGGCCTTTTCTTCTGCTTTTTTCTTTGATGTAGCTCTTCCTTTTGATATTAACTTGTTGTCAATGAATAGCTTGACTCCAAAATATTTAACATCTTCATTGGAAGATTCTTCATATGCATCAAATTTGAAGGTGTGCTTGGTTTTTTGACACCATTCTATAAGCAAACTCTTGTAACTTGTAATCTTAGTTTCTAATACGTGAATATCCGAAATGGTAGAGATTAATCGCTGGTGAATAAATTTCTCACAAGCGGGATAGCCCTGGTCTAAATATATTGCGCCAATCAACGCTTCTAGGATGTTGCCGTGTATATTTTCTCCAAACTGTTGATTGCCCATTTTGCTTTCGACAATATCGATTAAATCAAGGCTTTTGCCGATAGCGTTTAGGTTTTCTCTACTTACAATTTTTGAGCGCATTTTTGTCAAATACCCTTCGTCACCACGGGGAACCTCTAGATATAAATGCGAGGCGATAATTGCGTTAAGCATCGCATCACCTAAAAACTCTAATCGTTCGTAGTTTATCGGATTTCCTTGAGTATCAAGGATGTTCATCGAACGGTGGGTGAAGGCTAATTTATAGTAAGTAATATCCAATGGCTTTGTAGCCGTGATTTGAGATATCTTACGACAAAAATTCCCGTCCTTTTGATTTGAACGGGAATTTTTAAATATTTTATTTAATACATTACTCAACATTACGTTGCTGTACTTAAATGTCTAATTTTTTCACTAGCACACAAGCGTTGTGTCCTCCAAAGCCAAAGGTGTTACTCATACCTACTTTAACGTCTCTTTTCTGCGCTTTATTGAAGGTGAAGTTTAATTCAGCATCTATTTGATCATCATCTGTAAAGTGATTAATCGTTGGAGGTACAATTCCATGCTCGATGGATAAGATTACGGAGATTGCCTCTATCACTCCAGCAGCTCCTAAAAGGTGGCCTGTCATCGATTTGGTAGAGTTTAGGTTCATCGAGTATGCGTGATCACCAAAAACATTTAAAATAGCTTTTGATTCTGCGATATCTCCTAATGGAGTAGATGTACCGTGTAAATTTACAACATCAACATCTTTTGGCTCAAGACCAGCATCTCTCAAACAGTTTTTCATTACGTTAGTTGCTCCTAATCCTTCAGGATGTGGTGCCGTTAAGTGATGCGCATCAGCAGACATTCCACCACCGCCAACTTCACAGTAGATTTTAGCTCCACGTGCAATGGCGTGTTCATACTCTTCTAATACTAACGCTCCAGCGCCTTCTCCTAGTACAAAACCATCGCGGTCTTTGTCCATCGGTCTAGATGCTGTTTCTGGACTGTCATTTCTTGTAGATAAAGCGTGCATTGCATTGAATCCTCCTACACCTGCAATCGTTACTGCTGCTTCAGAACCTCCTGTTACCATGATGTCTGCCATGCCTAAACGGATGTAGTTGAATGCATCAATAATTGCATTGGTAGAAGAAGCACAAGCCGATACCGTTGTAAAGTTTGGTCCTCGTAAGCCATATTTAATTGAAATATGTCCTCCTGCAATATCTGCAATCATTTTAGGAATAAAGAACGGGTTGAATCTCGGTGTGCCATTTCCATTTACGAAATCTGTAACCTCATTTTGGAAGGTTTCTAATCCACCAATACCAGAACCCCAAATAACTCCAGCTCTATCTTTATCTATTTTCTCTAAGTCTAATTTAGAATCTACAACTGCCTCATCAGCACTAACCATGGCTAATTGAGCATATCGATCCATTTTACGTGCTTCTTTACGATCAATAAAATCTTCTACATTGAAATTCTTTACTTCGCACGCAAATTGGGTTTTGAAATTGGTAGCATCAAAATGTGTAATCGGAGCAGCTCCACTTACGCCATTAATAAGATTGTTCCAATACTCTTGGATATTATTCCCAATGGGAGTAAGAGCACCTAAACCTGTTACAACAACTCGCCTTAATTTCATAAAGTAAATATTATGGTTTAATAAGTTAAAAAAACCCAATTTTTCACTTTATGTAAAAGGAAACATTGGGTAACTTTATATTTGTTTATCAGATTACTTTACTGGTAAATCTGTCCTTTTTTCTATTCTAAAAATAACTAGGTATGTCAAAAAATAATAACGCCCACGTGTTGTTAACAACACGTGGGTTATTAGTTATTACTTCTTAGCTTCTTCGATGTAAGAGATAGCTTGACCAACTGTAGCGATGTTTTCTGCTTGATCGTCTGGAATTTGAATATCGAATTCTTTTTCGAACTCCATGATAAGCTCAACAGTGTCTAGTGAATCAGCTCCTAAATCATTAGTGAAGCTTGCTTCTGCTACAACTTCGTTCTCGTCAACTCCTAATTTGTCAACGATAATCGCTTTTACTCTTGATGCAATGTCTGACATAATCTTTAATTTTAAAATTTAATTTCCTAGGGCAAAAATAAAAAACTTTATTTTATATCCTGATTATACATGTTAATTGTCAGTGCGAAATTATAAAAATAATTAATACTTAATACTATTTTTCTGTTTATTGTCAGTAATTATTCTTTTTTTTGCACTTAAATAAAGTGTTTTAAAAATTTAAATACTACTTATATCATGAGAAAAATAGCTCTATTCGCCTCAGGTTCAGGGACTAATGTGGAGAATATCATCAACTACTTTGAGAATAACTCAATTGTCAACCAATACCTTGTTTTGGTTAATAACCCTCATGCTAAAGTAATAGAAAAAGCCGAAAAAAGAAAGGTTCCCGTTTATATTTTTGATAAAAATAGACTGAATAACGGCGAGTTAGCAGAAAAACTGATCGCTTTTCAACCTGATTTAATCGTTTTGGCCGGTTTCTTGTGGAAGTTTCCTGAAGATTTGGTAAAAAGATATCACAATCAAGTAATTAATATTCATCCTGCCTTATTGCCCAAATATGGAGGTAAAGGAATGTATGGTCACTTCGTACATGAGGCAGTTTTAGCAAATAAAGAAGCAGAAACGGGAATCACCATTCACTTTGTAAATGAAAATTACGATGAAGGAGCAATTATTTTACAAGCCAAAACACCAGTAGAAGAACATTATACGGCTGAGGATATCGCCAAAGCAGTACAAGCGTTAGAATATAAACACTTTCCAATTGTAATTGAACAGTTGCTAGCTAATAAGTAATAAATGAGTCAAGCTTTTCAGGTTATTTTATATACAGATGGATCCGCACAAGGAAATCCCGGACCAGGCGGCTATGGCTTGGTACTCGAGTGGGCCGGTCATCAGGTGTTTAAGGAATTTGCACAAGGGTATCGACTTACAACTAATAATCGGATGGAATTATTAGCCGTGATTGTGGGGTTAGAAAAATTAAAAAATCCTCAAACCCGTGTATTAGTTGTTTCGGATTCTAAGTATGTAGTGGATGCTGTTGCAAAAGGATGGCTGTTTGGCTGGGAGAAAAAAAACTTCAAAGACAAAAAAAATCCAGATCTCTGGATGCGTTTCTTGCGTATTTATAGACGTCATCAAGTTTCGTTTCAATGGGTCAAAGGACACAACAACCACCCCATGAATGAACGTTGTGACTTCCTTGCCGTACAAGCTGGGAAGCAAAAGGATTTATTGGTCGATGAATACTATGAGCAAAATCGCGAATAAATAGAAAATAGTAAACTTTTATAGCAGAGGTTCGATTTTATAATCGAACCTCTTTTTTTGTTCGTGTATAAAGATGGATTTAAAAATGGTGTATCAGAAGGTTCGCAAGGAGTTCGTTAAGGAGAATTGATGTTTATCTTGGAGGCATGTTCGACTTTCCTTGGACTTTTCCTCGTAAATAGAGGGTTTTGGCGAAGGAAAGTCGAAGCAACGTCCCAATAAGCTTGAGCGAGTTGATTGTGGACTGTAACTAAACTACAACCACACTGTAGCTTTGATTCAGTGTATTCGCCTTGTTTAGAAGAGTCTAAAAGATAAAGTAGAGGAATTCCACCTGATTGATGGGAATAAAAAAGGAAGATAAGGAGTTGTAAGGCGTTGACTGTAAGTTAATTTTAGAATAAAGGAGATTAATTTTTGGTCTAAAATCAGGAATGCTATATATTTGCATCTTATTTCTTTTCCAAAAATATGAACAAGTTATTGATCGTCGGAACGATGGCGTTTGACACTATAGAAACACCATTCGGGAAAACGGACAACGTATTAGGAGGTGCTGCTACCTACATTGGGCTTTCAGCCTCGCACTTTGAGGTAGAATCAGCCATAGTTTCCGTAGTAGGAGATGATTTTCCTAAAGAGTATTTAGCCTTACTAGAGAGTAAGAATATCGATACAACGGGTGTCGAAGTGATTGAAGGAGGAAAAACGTTCTTTTGGAGCGGCAGATACCACAACGATCTAAATGCAAGAGATACCTTAGAGACTCAATTAAATGTATTAGCGGATTTCAAACCCGTAGTTCCTGAGCGTTTTAAACAAGCAGATGTTGTGATGTTGGGTAATTTACATCCCGCTATTCAACAATCCGTATTAGATCAGTTGGAAAAGAAACCGAAATTAGTGGTGTTAGATACCATGAATTTTTGGATGAATTGCGCATTAGACGAGCTTAAATCTGTTTTAAAGCAAGTCGATGTGATTACCATTAACGATGAAGAGGCCCGTCAGCTGTCTGGGGAGTATTCGCTGGTAAAAGCAGCGGAAGTAATTCACGAAATGGGTCCTGAATATGTCGTGATTAAAAAAGGAGAACACGGAGCCTTGTTGTTTTCGGGTAAAGATGTTTTCTTTGCGCCAGCGCTACCACTAAAAGAAGTATTTGATCCAACAGGAGCAGGGGATACTTTTGCAGGAGGATTTGCTGGTTATTTAACGGAAAGAGGAAGTATATCCTTTCAATGTATGAAGAACGCTATTATTTTTGGCTCTAACTTAGCCTCCTTCTGTGTGGAAGAATTCGGAACACAGCGCATGGAACAGCTAGAAGAAGCCGAAATGAAAAAAAGATTAATGCAATTTAAAATGTTAACCCAGTTCGACATTGAACTCAAGTAAACATGCAACATACTAAGCCTCGTCGTGGGGCTTTTTTTAATGATAACCCACAACACAACTAACTATGAGCGACGCACTGCAACACGAATGTGGAATTGCTTTTTTACGATTAAAAAAGCCTCTATCCTATTATAAAGAAAAATATGGGAGTGCATTTTACCCCATTCAAAAAATGTACTTATTATTAGAAAAACAACATAATAGAGGACAAGATGGAGCTGGTTTGGCAAGTATTAAACTTGATATGGAACCAGGCGAGCGCTATATTAGTCGTGTGCGATCAAATAAAGCACAACCCATTCAAGATATTTTTGCTCAAATCAACGGGCGTATTAATGCGGAAATGGAAGAACATCCCGAATATGCGGATAGTGCTGATTTACAAAAAAAACACGTTCCCTATTTAGGAGAAGTATTCTTGGGTCACGTGCGCTATGGAACATTCGGAAAAAATAGCATTGAGAGTGTTCATCCTTTTTTGCGTCAAAACAACTGGATGCACCGCAATCTAATTGTTGCTGGAAACTTCAACCTAACGAACGTTAGAGAGTTGTTTGACGATTTAGTGCGCCTAGGACAACATCCAAAAGAAATGTCAGATACCATTACCGTAATGGAGAAAATCGGTCATTTCTTAGATGATGAAATCGATGATTTATACTACCAAATCAAACAAGAAGGTTTTTCTAAAAAAACGGCTTCCCCAATTATTGGAGAGCGCTTAGATATTGCTCGTATCTTAAGAAGAGCGTCAAAAAACTGGGATGGTGGATTTACTATGGCTGGAATGTTAGGGCATGGAGATGCTTTCGTATTTAGAGATCCAGCGGGAATTCGCCCAGCTTTCTATTATGAAAACGATGAAATCGTAGTAGTAGCAAGTGAACGTCCAGTGATTCAAACGGCGTTGAATGTGCCATTTGAAGATATTAAAGAACTAACACCAGGTCAGGCAATCATTGTAAAGAAAGATGCAAGTGTACACTTTGAGCAAATCTTAGAACCACTTCCATTGAAAGCGTGTTCTTTCGAACGCGTGTATTTCTCAAGAGGAAATGACGCCGATATTTATCAAGAACGCAAAGACTTAGGGAAATTGATTTTTCCACAAGTTTTAGATGTAATCAACAACGATACGGATAATTCCGTATTCTCTTATATTCCGAATACGTCAGAGACGTCTTTCTTCGGTATGATTGAAGGGGCACAAGACTTCTTGAATCAACGTAAAATTTCGGATATCTTAAAGAATAAAGAATCGCTTTCTGAAGCAAAACTACAAGAGATTTTATCAGTGAAATTGCGCACGGAGAAAATCGCAATTAAAGATGCGAAATTGCGTACGTTTATCACAGATGACAGTAGTCGCGATGATTTAGTTGCTCACGTATACGACGTAACCTATGGGGTGATTAAACCAACAGATAACTTGGTGATTATCGACGATAGTATTGTTCGCGGAACGACGTTGAAGAAAAGTATCATCCGCATGTTGGATCGCTTGAATCCGAAAAAGATAGTGGTTGTTTCCGCAGCACCTCAAGTGCGTTACCCGGATTGCTACGGAATTGACATGGCGAAATTAGAAGGGTTAATCGCTTTCCAAGCGGTAATCGAGATGCTGAAAGAACGCAATATGTATCATATCGTAGAAGAGGTATACCAAAAATCAAAAGCGCAAGTGGGCTTAAAAGATGAAGAGGTAATCAACCACGTAAAAGAGATTTATGCTCCTTTTACAGCGGAGGAAATTTCGACTAAAATCGCTCAAATGGTAACAGAAGAGGGAATCAAATCGGAAATAAAAATCGTCTTCCAATCGATTGAGAACTTACATACCGCTTGTCCAAAGAACTTAGGAGATTGGTATTTTACGGGTGATTATCCTACAAAAGGAGGAAATCGAGTAGTAAACCGCGCATTCATCAACTACTACGAAGGTAGAGATGAAAAACCGTATTAATAGCAATTAAAAATTATATAGAAGCACCGAGAGATTGGTGCTTTTTTGTTTTGAGACTTTTGGTATTCCCTCAGAAAAGAAAGGGGTTGGCTTTTTTTATGCATAGGTATTTGTAAGATACGGTATATTTGAAATTTCTAAAGTTATCAAAAGTATCTGTTTCAATCCATCAACCCTAAAAACAAACCTCTCCAAAAGGCACAATTGTTGATGTGATTTAGTTATCTTTAATAATCCAGAATAAATTGTAGTTTTGCATCATGGCAACAGCAGAGCAAATAAAGTCTTTATTAGAATCGCATTACAAAAATGATAATGAGCGGTTTACTTCCATTGCACTTCAAGTAGCAGCACATGAAGCGCGCAAGGGCAGTATGACCGTAGCCAACGAGATTAAAGCGCTGGTTGATCGTTCTCAAAAGGATAATTTTCATGTCATTAAATTAGAACCCAATCTCAGTGATTTGGTACTCGTTTATTATCCAGAGATACAGTTAAACGATTTAGTTTTATCAGACGAAGTTGTAACGAAGCTAGATCGCATTGTACGTGAATATAAAGAACGCGATAAACTAAGAAAACATGGATTGAGCAATAGAAGTAAGCTGTTGTTGTCTGGTTTACCCGGAACAGGAAAGACAGCTACGGCTTCTGTTATAGCGGGAGAACTTAAATTACCATTGTATGTGGTGATGATGGATAAACTCATGACCAAGTATATGGGAGAAACGGCATCTAAATTACGCCTGATCTTCGATATGATGGTGTCTAAGCGAGGCGTTTATCTCTTTGATGAATTTGATGCCCTTGGTGCAGAAAGAGGAAGAGACAATGAAGTAGGAGAAATGAGACGCGTGCTCAATGCCTTCTTGCAGTTCTTAGAGCAAGACCAATCCGAAAGTATCATCTTTGGCGCAACAAATAATTTAAAAATATTAGATTCAGCCCTCTTTAGACGCTTTGATGATATTATTCATTACGATATTCCTGGAGCGAAAGAAATTGAAGCTTTACTTCAGTTGAAATTACGTGGTTTTTTAGGTGATTACAGTTTGAAACCCCTTGTTGAAGAGGCCAAAGGACTTAGTCATGCGGAAATAACCAATGCTTGTAATGATGCTGTGAAGGAGATTATCTTGGATAATAAAACAATCGTTTCTCAGAAACTACTATTGCAAATGATTAAAGATCGAAAGCAGACTTATCATCTACTCTAATGTAATTGCTTATGTCCGAAAGTTTCAAACCACATTTGTTTGTACAGCATGTTAAAGAACAGCAGGGCTATACAAGGCCAAAAACAAGTTTTGGTGGAATTCCACTTCCAGAAAGGAATAAAGAAGCACAAGGAAAACTTGTTTTAGATAGTCTGAATCAGCTATGGACGGGATTTGAGGCAGAAAATAAATATGCTATTCAGCACAATATCCCCATGCGAAAAGGGGAATATATTACCGTTAAAGGAGAACAAGGGCAAAGTTTAGAAGTAGATACATTAAATAGAAACGGAGGAACCTTTCTCAGTCTAAAAAGAGAAAATGAAGTAGAAGAAGCAATCATCTATATCCCATTTGAAAAAAGAGAGGCCTTACTTAAAAAGGTCAGTCAATACTTAACTGAATTCACAGCTTCTCAAAAACCCAAACATCAAAAACTTATCGATAAAATAGCCTCCGTTCAACGTGCTTCTATAGAAGATCTTTGGACGGGAGATTCAGCGCTCCTACCTCAAGAAGAGGCACAATGGTGTGAGTTATGGTTAACGCTAAACGAGAGTACATGGACAGATGAAGTTCATCGAGAAATCATAGCGATTTTCGATCTATACGATATTGATTTTATAGAAGAAAGACAATTCTTTCCGGAACGTACCGTTGTTTCCATTAAGGCCAATCACGTACAATTAGATCATTTAATTAGTTCTTATAGTTATATAGCAGAAATAAGAAGATCAGAAGAATTGAATCGCTTTTGGACACGTAATCTTATGGGTGTAGAAAGAGAAGAGTGGTGCGATAATGTTCTGGAAAGAACAGATTATGAAGAATCTTCTTATGTTGTGACAATATTGGATTCTGGCGTGAATAACGATCACTTACTTATTCGTAATTATTTAAGCGATGAAGATAGACTGACTGTTGATGACAACTGGGGAATACGAGATGTAGGATATCAAGGACATGGGACGTCAATGGCAGGTTTGATCTTATATCCAAATTTGCGAACCATATTAGAATCAGCAGATCGATATACATTGAGGTATAAATTAGAATCGGTTAAGATATTACCTCCTAATGAGGATATAACGAAAAGAGCTTGGCATTTTGTTACGACTGATGCGGTGAGTCGAGCCATAATTAGTAATCCCAATCATCAACGAATCTATTGTATGGCGGTTACAGCCACTAATCAAAATGATTTTGGTAAACCCTCGACTTGGTCAGCAACTATCGATAGCATAACGAGTGGGGTTGAAGATGGAGAGTCAAAATTGTTTGTTATTAGTGCAGGAAATGTTAGACAGGAGGAGGATTGGAAGAATTATCCCGAAAGCAATTTGAATTTATCCGTTGAAAGTCCAGCGCAGGCATGGAATGCGATAACCGTTGGTGCATACACAACAAAAACGATTGAAGGAATAGATACAGTAGCTGGTGCATTTGAGTTATCTCCCTTTAGCACTACATCTGCAAGTTGGGAGTCTAAGTGGCCTGTAAAACCAGAGGTTGTATTCGAAGGAGGTAACGCCATTAGACGAGAGGATAGTGTTGATTGTGATGAAGAATTAGAATTGTTGACTACTTCTTTTATGGAAGGACAGAATCAGTTTAAAACATTTAGTGCAACAAGTGCAGCAACAGCTTTAGCATCAAATTTTTTAGCGCGATTGAGAGCACAATATCCTGACGCTTGGGTAGAAACGCTTAGAGGGTTATTAGTACATGCTGCAGATTGGACACCAGAAATGAAACAGCAGTTTAATACTGATCTTAGAGCTATTCGCAGTAAACAAGAGTTACTGAAGATTTTTGGATATGGCACACCCGATTTTAAAAAGGCAGTACAATGCAAATCGAGCTATCTGACTTTAATTTCTGAAGAAAGAATACAACCCTATAAATTAGAGGATAGACGAGTTAAGACAAATGAAATTCACTACTATGAATTACCGTGGCCAGCAGCTATTTTAGCCGAATTAGGAGATACAATTGTAAAAGTGAAGGTCACCTTGTCTTATTTTATAGAACCCAATCCAGGGGAAAAAGGATATTCTACCTCTTACGCCTATCAATCTAGTGCGTTGGAATTTAAGCTAATTCACCCGACAGAAAGCTTTGAAAATTTTAAGGCAAGAATTAATGAGCAATATGAAAACCCAGAAGGAGAAACGAGTAAGATTACTGATTTGAGATGGTTTTATGGATCATTGTTTAAAGGTTCTATCCACAGTAATTACATTGAAGGTGCCGCTGTTGAAATTGCTCAGTGCAATAAATTAGCTGTATTTCCCAAGGCTTCGGGTTGGTGGAAAAATTTGAAAGGGAAAAATAAGTATAATCAAACGATGCGCTATTCGTTGATCATTTCTATTGAAACTCCTGAATTAGAGACGGATATTTATACCCCTGTTCAGCTACAGATAGAAAATATGAATCGTATTCAACAAGACGTAGTTATATAAAGGTTCTTAAGTGAATAACTCTTACCCCAACCAAAAAAAGTAAGCCACTGTACCAATAATCACGGCACAGAAAACATTCAAGATAAACCCCGCTTTCATCATGTCTTTTTGTTGAATATCTCCCGTACCGAATACAATCGCATTTGGAGGTGTAGCTACAGGAAGCATGAATGCACAAGAAGCACCGAGTCCGATAATCATGGAAAGTCCCAGGGGATGCATGCCCAATTCTTGAGAAATCGAGAAGAAGATGGGAACTAAAAGTGCTGCACTCGCGGTATTCGAGGTAAATTCCGTCAAGAAGACAATAAAGAAAGCCACAACTAGGCTGATGATGAAGAACGAACTACCTTGAATAATGGACACGAGTAAATCGGCCATGACCTTACTTGCGCCCGAATCTTTTAGTACCATACTCAACGTCAATCCCCCGCCAAATAAAAGTAAAACACCCCAATCGACATTGTGTTGCAGTTCTTTCCATCGAGAGACTTGACTGACGCAAATAAGAATAAATGCCCCAAGTGCAATGAAAGTATCAAAGTTCTTGAACGTACCTTCAAATCCAACCAAAGCTGCAAATAATGGATTGATTTGATTGCTCAAAATCCAACAAATCGCCGTTAACAAGAAAATACCCAAGGTAATCCAGCGATCCGTGTTCATGGGAATAGATTCCATTTGATGTTCAAATTTCTGGTTGAGTTTGGGTTTAAAGACAAAATAAATCACAGCAATCATCAAAGGCAAGAGGATTATCACCATGGGAAAACCCATTTTGAGCCATTCTGCGAAGGAGATATTCAATTGAGAAGCAACGATGGCATTGGGAGGGCTTCCGACAATCGTTCCCATTCCACCAATACTTGCACTATAAGCAATACCCAACAAAACAAATACGTAGGTATTGCGGTGTTGTGCTTTGTCCATTTGACTTAATATTCCCGTTACGAGCGGGAGCATCATAGCGACCGTAGCTGTATTGCTGATCCACATAGAGAGCACAGCCGTAGCGAGAAATAAATAAAAAATAGCATGAGCTAATCGACCTTTGGCTAAGTACATAATCTTACTGGCGATAATTAAATCTAACTTTTGTACGTGTAGAGCCCCAGCAAGTACAAAACCCCCTAGAAATAGAAAGATATTCGGATCGGCAAAGGAAACGAGTGCGGGTTGAACATCTGTTAGTCCTAATCCAATGGCGAGCACGGGAACAAAGACAGCGGTTGTTGTGACGTGTAGTGCCTCTGTCAGCCATAAAACGGCCACAAAAGCCAACAGAGCAAGGCCTTTATTTACTTGAGGTTCATAGGGTAGAAAGCGAATTAAAGCAAAGAGCATCAATACGTTTAAGCCAATGATAATATAGTTTCGTTTGGATTTATGTCTAAGACTTTCTGGTTCGTAATCGAGTCGCATGTGAGTAGGATTTAGGGTAATAGCAAGGTAAATTACAAAATAAATACTAAGGATAAGCCAGAAAAAAAGATGAAATTTAGTAGAAAAGCTTTTAATTTAGATAGTAATCAAACAAAAAAAGGGAAGCATCATCGATACTTCCCTTTTGATATATAAAGAGCGAACTCTTTCTGTCTTATTTTGCTGCTGCATATCTCTTAGCAACTTCAGCCCAGTTGATTACGCTGAAGAAAGCAGAAATATAGTCAGGGCGTCTGTTTTGGTAGTTTAAGTAGTACGCATGTTCCCAAACATCCATTCCTAAGATTGGAAAACCACCACAAGCAACACCTGGCATAAGCGGGTTGTCTTGGTTTGGCGTACCACATACTTCTAATTTACCATTTTTAACGCATAACCATGCCCAACCTGAACCGAATTGCGTAGCACCTGCTTTTGCGAAAGCTTCTTTGAAGTTTGCAAATGAACCAAAATCTTTAGCAATAGCATCTGCTAATTCTCCTGTTGGTTCTCCACCACCATTCGGGCTCATTAGGGTCCAGAATAAGTTGTGGTTGTAGAAACCTCCACCGTTGTTGCGAACTGCACCATTAGCCATATCAAGGTTTGCTAAAATCTCCTCGATTGTTTTTCCTTCCAATTCTGTACCAGCGATAGCTGCATTTAAATTAGTCGTATAAGCATTGTGGTGTTTCGTATGGTGTATTTCCATTGTACGAGCGTCAATATGTGGTTCTAATGCGTCATACGCATAAGGTAATTGTGGTAATTCGAAAGCCATAATTCGTATTATTTAAAGATTAGTGTTATTTTTATTCAAATTTAGGGATTTTCTATGAAATATAAAAAATCTTAAGGGTTAATAAAAGTTAAGGGATAATTCGATGATTAAAGCGGAAACAGCTTCATTTTCAGTATATAACGCCTCTGCGGGTTCGGGAAAAACACATACATTAGTAAAAGAATATTTAAAAATTGTCTTAGTGGATCGATCGGATGATGCCTATCGAAAAATTCTGGCGATCACCTTTACCAATAAAGCGGTGGCAGAAATGAAAAATCGAATTCTTTCTTGCCTTTATGCCTTCTCTCAAAAAGAAACAGGAAGTAAGTTTCAATCCATGCTGGATCAGCTTGTGGAAGAAACGGGATTGAAAGAAGAGGAAATCAAAAAGAAATCCGAGCGTATCATGAAGCATATTATCCACAATTACGCTTCTTTTGATATCTCTACCATTGATAAATTCACGCATAAGGTGATTCGCTCTTTTGCCTTTGACCTAAATTTACCCATGAGCTTTGAAGTGTCGCTTGACTCGGATGAACTGCTACAAGAGGCCGTGGATTCTGTAATTGCCAAAGCGGGAACAGATGAAGAGCTAACCAAAGTGTTAATCGACTTCTCTATTGACAAAGCCGATAATGACAAGAGTTGGGATATTACCCGTGAGTTAAAGGAAATGGGTGCGTTGTTATTGAATGAAAACAACCGAGACGAGATTGCTCTATTTGATAAAAAAACACTTCGTGATTTCGTGGTCTCTCGAGACTACTTGCGAAAAAAAATAGAAGAGTTGACTGTGGAAAGTCAGCAAAGAGGACAAGCTATTTGGGATTTGCTGATAGATAAAGGCGTAGATATGAAATCATTCTCTCGCGGAACGTTTCCCAATCACCTCTTGGCCATTATTAATGATACGGATAAAAGTACCCAACGAAAGTATGTTGAGTTTGATGAGGTAGCTATTTTAAAGGCTGCCAAGGATCGAGATACCATTGAGGCATTATTACCTGAAGTGTTGAAGCAATTAGAGGTTATTTACCAATTATTTGCCAAGCGCTTATTTTATCAAGCGTTTTTGAAAAATATCACTCCCTTGTCGCTACTAAATATCTTGGGCATTGAAATGCAACATATTCAAGAAGAGAAAAATATGTTGTCTATTAGTCAGTTTAATGCGATTATTCACAACGAGATTCAGCATCAACCAGCGCCTTTTATCTATGAACGATTAGGCGAGCGCTACCGCCATTTCTTTATTGATGAGTTTCAGGATACCTCTGTGATGCAGTGGGATAATCTCGTGCCTTTGATTGACAATGCTCTAGCAGGTGAGGATTTTGGGGTAAAAGGTACCCTGATGCTGGTCGGAGATCCCAAGCAATCGATTTATCGTTGGCGCGGGGGAAAGGCAGAACAATTTATTGCTCTGAGTAAAGACGATAATCCCTTTTCTAACCCCGACAAAGAAGTTGTGGTCTTAGGGAAGAACTACCGCAGTTATTCGGAAGTCATTCAATTTAATAATACGTTTTTTAGTGGCATTTCTTCTTTTTTTACCCAAGAGGATTATAAGCATATTTATGAACATCAAAGCTATCAAGAGATAAATGCGAAAGTTGGCGGTTATGTCAACGTGCAATTTCTAGATGAAAGTTTACTGGATAAAGAAAGCGAAATAGACAAAGAACAACTCTATCTCCAAGCAACCTTAGCAACGATCCAAAGTTGTAAGGCGCAAGGGTTTATGTATAGTGATATGGTGGTGCTAACGCGTAAACGCGCCCATGGTATTGCGCTGGCCAATTATTTAACAGAGCAGGAAATCCCAATTCTATCGTCTGATTCGCTGTTGATTAGTCACGCGACAGAGGTGAGATTGATCATGGATGTTCTGCGTTATATCCGCAACAAAGAAGACAAGGAGTCTAAATCGATGATCCTATATTATATCGCCAGTATAAGGCAACAAGAAGCAACGCACGATTTTATTGAAGAAGGATTGGCTTATACCGTAGATTCGGAATTTGAAGCTTGGTTACTGACCAAAGGAGTTGTGATCTCTTTTGATCAATGTAGAAAAAAATCGCTCTATGAAGCAGTGGAAATTATCGTTCGCGCTTTCTTTCCCACCAAGGCGACGAGTTCGTATGTTTTGTATTTCTCGGATATTGTGTTGGAGCGCACCATCAAGAATCAATATGGAATAGGGGATTTTATTTTGTATTGGGAGGATAATAATCACAAATTTAGTATTCCAACTCCAGAAGGAAAAGAAGCGGTGCAGTTAATGACCATCCACAAATCCAAAGGATTGGAATTTCCGGTTGTTATATTCCCTTTTGCAGAAGAAGATTATGACCGGTCTAATCGCGATAAATTGTGGGTTGAATTTGATGAACTTGACGAGGGAATTGAATTGCCCAAGGCTTTAGTGGATGCCAAGAAAGAAGTCAGAGAGTACGGAATATATGCCGAAAAACTATATGCCGAAAAAGAACAAGAAGAACTCCTCGACAATATTAATGTATTGTATGTTGCCTTGACAAGAGCCGAGGAACAATTGCATATTATTACCACGCGAGACATGAAAATCGATGGGGAGTACAAGAATAATATGTCTCGTTTTTTCATTCACTATTTGCGTCAACAAGAAAGGTATCAAGAAGAAGAGCATGTCTATGCGTTTGGAAATCCGTGCCGATTATCAAAAGCAAGTGGTACGCTTGCGCTAGATCAAAATAAATTAATTGAAAGTGTTGAATCCCTTTTTAACTTTAATGATATTAAAATAGCTGAACGCGAAGCTTTGATGTGGGATACCCAAGTAGGGGAGGCGATAGCATACGGGAATATCACCCATAAAATTATGTCGTTTATCCAGGGGAATACAGACATTGATACAGCAATTGAACGTGCTTTAGAAGAGGGACTCATTGTTGAAAGTGAGAAAATCAACTTCACTCAGGCCATTAAACAAATTATTACCCATCCAGATCTGCACGTGTTTTTTGCTGAAGGACGTGTATATAATGAACGGATGATTATTGGGAAAAACAAGAATAATCTCATTCCTGATCGCGTATTGATTCAGGGGAATAAAGCGTATTTATTGGATTATAAAACGGGAAAACCAGAAGAAAAATATATCAAACAGTTAGCTAAATATGAGGAATCACTTCGAGAGATGGGGTATGAAGTAGCTAAAAAAGTTATTTTATATATGGGAGTGGATGATTTAAATATAATACATTTGTAAAAGAGTATAGTTAACGCTTAAAAAGAGTAAGTATGTACGGAAAAATTAAAGACCATTTACAACAAGAGTTGAAGTCAATTGAAGACAATGGTTTATTTAAAAGAGAGAGAATTATTACTTCGCCACAAGGAGCAGAAATTACAGTTTCTACAGGAGAAAAAGTATTGAATTTTTGTGCGAATAACTATTTAGGATTATCCTCACACCCCGAGGTGATTCAAGCGGCAAAAGACGCTTTGGATACCCATGGTTTTGGGATGTCATCGGTGCGTTTCATCTGTGGAACACAAGATATTCACAAACAATTAGAAGCGACAATTGCAGATTTCTACGGAACAGAAGACACTATTTTATACGCGGCGGCTTTTGATGCGAATGGTGGAGTTTTCGAACCTTTATTAGGAGCAGAAGACGCAATTATTTCAGATAGTTTAAATCACGCGTCCATTATCGATGGCGTTCGCTTGTGTAAAGCAGCGCGTTACCGTTATGAAAATAACGATATGGCTGATTTAGAGCAACAGTTGATTAAGGCGAATGAGGCAGGACATCGCTTCAAGATTATCGTTACGGATGGCGTATTCTCTATGGATGGCTTAGTAGCGCCATTGGACAAAATCTGTGATTTAGCAGATAAATACGATGCCTTGGTGATGGTAGATGAATGTCATGCGGCTGGATTTATCGGGGCTACAGGAAAAGGAACGATGGAGGCGAAAAATGCAATGGGACGTGTGGATATTATTACAGGTACTTTAGGAAAAGCATTGGGAGGTGCAATGGGAGGTTATACAACGGGTAAAAAAGAGATTATTGAGTTGCTGAGACAACGTTCACGTCCTTATTTATTCTCAAACTCATTGGCTCCAATGATCGTGGGTGCTTCATTGAAAGTATTCGAACTACTGAAAAAAGATACAAAGTTGCGCGATCAGTTGGAATGGAATACCAATTATTTCAAAGCAGGAATGAAAAAAGCAGGGTTTGATTTTATTGATGGAGATTCTGCTATCGTCCCAGTGATGTTATACGATGCAAAGCTGTCACAAGAGATGGCAGATCGCTTGTTAGCGAAAGGGGTTTATGTCATTGGATTCTTCTATCCTGTTGTGCCACAAGGAAAAGCGAGAATTCGCGTTCAATTATCCGCAGCACATACACAAGAACACCTGGATAAAGCGATTCAGGCCTTTACAGCGGTAGGAAAAGAACTAAATGTAATCTAAATATTGGGTTTTTTTGGTAAATCATAATAATTGTTAAGAATAAAATTTGTTAACTACACATATAATTGTATTTTTGTTTTAACATTACAATAAATAGAAAAATAAAGTTATGAAACATCTCAACAAATTAATTGCAGCGGCGATACTATGTGCTGGTCTTTCGACTCAAGCGCAAGATGCCGACCATCCGTGGGCTGTAACTATTGGTGCGAATGCTGTAAACACTAAAGTTAGTTCAGCAAAAGGGTTTTCACATAGAATGGGAGGTTATTTCCAAACTTCGGATTGGAACATTCTACCTTCAATCTCTTATTTGAACGTATCTAGATACCTAGGTGATGGATTCTCATTAGGAGTAGTAGGATCAGTAAATAAAATTGAAAAATTTATTTCAAAAGAATCTGAAGGATATTTAAAATACAATCCTGGAGATTTATCTTACTATGGTATTGATGCAGAAGTTAAGTACAGCTTCAAAGAATTATTAAACACAAAAGTAGTTGACCCATTCTTATTAGTAGGTGGAGGTTATACTTTTATGGGTGATGCAAGTGCTGGTACGGTTAATGGAGGTTTAGGGTTAAACTTTTGGTTTACTGAAAACATCGCTTTAACAGTACAGTCTACTTACAAACACTCATTTGACGATACAAGAATTCCAAATGTAGATATTGCATCACACATGCAACACTTCATGGGGATTCGCTTCCAATTTGGAGGATCTGATAGAGATGGAGATGGAATCTTAGACAAATATGACGAGTGTCCAGATGTTCCAGGTTTACCAGAATTCAACGGATGTCCTGATACAGACGGAGATGGTATTCCAGATCATTTAGATGAGTGTCCAGATGTTCCAGGTTTACCAGAATTCAACGGATGTCCTGATACAGACGGAGATGGTATTCCAGATCATTTAGATGAGTGTCCAGAAGTTCCAGGTTTACCAGAATTCAACGGATGTCCTGATACAGACGGTGACGGTGTGCCAGATCATAAAGATGAGTGTCCAGAAGTTCCTGGTCCAAAAGAGAACAAAGGTTGTCCTTGGCCAGATAGAGACGGAGACGGAGTGCCTGATCATTTAGATGAGTGTCCAGATGTTCCTGGTCCTGCTTCAAACAGAGGATGTCCAGAAATTAAAGAAGAGCAAGTGAAAAAACTGAACGACTATGGAAAAACAATCTTATTCCATACAGGTAAGTTTACTTTCCAAGATGCTTCTTACACTGTTCTAGACAACATCGTGAAAATTATGAAAGAATATCCAACTGCTAAATTCCACATCGCTGGATACACAGATAGCACTGGATCTGATAAAATCAACGTTCCGTTATCTGACAATAGAGCTAACGCAGTAAAAGTTTACTTAATCGAAAAAGGTGTTGATGCAAACAGAGTAACTTCTAAAGGTTACGGTTCTGCTGAGCCAATCGCTTCTAACAAAACTGTTAAAGGCCGTGAGTTAAACAGACGTGTTGAAATTCAATTACAAAAATAATTGGGTGAAACCATAAGATAGAAAAGGGCTTCGAGAAATCGAAGCCCTTTTTTTATTACCTTTATTCTCATGAGTCAACAACGTTTTTTATATCAATTCTGCGTAGAAATAAAGAAGGATTTTCCTTCATCTATGGACAATCTAGTAGTGGTATTACCCAATAAACGGGCCAAGGTCTTTTTGTTAGAACAACTGAAATCGTTTTACGATCATCGTATTTTTGCTCCAACGATTATTAGTGTTGAAGAATTAGTTCAAGATATTGCTCAATTAAGAGGGATTGATTCGATCGAGCTCTTGTTTGAGTTCTATCTCGTCTATAAACAATTGTTAGCAGATAAGGCTGAAGATTTTGACTATTTTGTCAATTGGGCTAGAATGTTGTTACAAGATTTTAATGAAGTTGATCGATATTTGTTGAATCCACAACATGTGTTTAGTTATTTAAAAGATATTGAAGACATCAATCACTGGGCAGTAGATGTAAATCAACAAACCGATTTAGTGAAAAACTATCTTCAGTTTTGGGAGCAAATACCCAGGTATTACACTGCGTTATACGAGCATCTCAAATCGAAGAAGATTGGCTATCAAGGCATGATTTACCGCGAAGCGGTAGCGGTGCATCAAGATTTCGTAAAATCTAGTGATAAGCAATATTACTTTGCAGGATTTAATGCGTTGAATGCAGCGGAAGAAGTGATTATTCAACACTTCTTAGTGGAAGGTAGGGCAAGAGTTTTTTGGGATATTGATGAGGCATTTTTACATGATCCATATCACGATGCAGGGTTGTTTTTGAGGAGGATTAAGCAAAAATGGGGGTACTATCAAAATCACCCTTTTGAGTGGATCACCACTTGTTTTAGTGCGGAAAAAAAGATTGAAATTATACAAACGCCCAAAAGCGTTGGACAAGCAAAAATTGTTGGTGCTATCGTCGATAAAGAATTGGCAAAAGGAACTTCTTTAGATGAAATAGCAGTGGTTTTGGGAGATGAAAACCTACTACAACCTGTATTATATGGACTTCCTAATACCGTTACTAGTCTAAATATCACGATGGGGTATAGTGGAAATAGTAGTCCCGTACAGCTGTTTTTGAACAAAATATTTAAGATGCATTTGGCCGCCGTGCGCCGTGGTGGAAAACAGTATGTATTTTATTACCGCGATGTGTTAGAAGTATTGACGAGCCCTGTAATGGAAGGCTTGTTTGATGTGGAGGCTGTCGTGTCTGAAATACAGAAAAAAAACTTGACTTTTTTCTCCTTTGACCGCTTTGAGTCTTGGATAAAAGCCTCAGATGAAGAAACCAAGCGATTGGTTTTTGACAATTGGCAAGACAAAGCTCCAGCGGAAATATTAAAGAGCTTAATTGCTTTGGTTATTCGGGTGAAAAATAAATTAGCAGTAGATAGTCAACAGAATCGCTTGATGAAAACTTTTTTGTTTACTTCTTACAATTTGCTAAATCGACTCCTGTCGTATTGCGAAAAATATCCATTTATTCATTCTTTGGATCTACTCCATGTGCTGTATAAGCAGATTATGGATATGAGCGAGGTGTCTTTTGAAGGTGATCCTCTCGAGGGACTACAAATTATGGGAATCTTAGAAAGTAGGGTGTTGGATTTTGAAACGGTTATTCTTACCTCGGTAAATGAAGGAAAATTCCCTTCTGGAAAAAGTCAAAATTCCTTTATTCCTTATGATGTAAAAAGAGAGTTAGGCTTGCCAACTTATAAAGAAAAAGATGCAATTTACAGTTTTCACTTTTATCATTTACTGTTGCGTGCAAAGCAAGTGTATTTGATTTATAATTCCCAGGCGGAGGGTATGGATGCGGGAGAAAAGAGTCGATTTTTGACTCAATTGGAAATGGAAAAGCAAGCGAAGCATCAGTTGTCCAACGTGACTTATTCTGCTTATTTGCCCGATAAGGCCTATGAGCCTATGGCCATTGAGAAATCGGATGAATTATTGATGAAATTGAAAGAGATTGCAACAATCAGAGGTTTTTCTCCTTCAGCTTTGACGGCTTATTTGCGCAATCCATTGCAGTTTTATATTCAACAAGTTTTGCGTATTCGCGAAGTGGATGAGGTAGAAGAAAGTGTTGCCTTGAATACGTTGGGAACTATTATTCACAACGCCTTAGAGAATTTATATCAACCCTATGTTGGTAAAGTGTTGGACGTGGGAATGATTCGGGAAATTCAAGCTAAAGCAGATGAGGAAGTGCAAGTGCAATTTGAAGAGATCTACAATAGTGATAAAGAAAAAATGGGTAAAAACCTCTTGGCTTTTGAGGTTGCTAAGCGAAACGTTTATCATTTCTTACGCGAAGAGTTAAAAGGCTTAGAACAAGGAGACCAGGTGGAATTGTTAGCGTTAGAAACGCGCCTAGAACATCTGTTAGAAGATAGTCGTTTGCCCTATCCGATTAAACTATTTGGCTTTGTCGATCGAATTGAACGTCGCAATGGAAAAATTCGCGTTATTGATTATAAAACGGGAAAAGTAGAGTCTAATCAGGTCAAATTATCCCAATGGGAAGGACTAACAGAACATTTAAAGCACGATAAAATTATTCAGCTGTTGTGTTATGCCTTGATGTATGCAGAGAAAGAAAATTTATCCTCATTAGAGGCGGGTATTTACTCGTTTAAAAACCGAAGAGAAGGTTTCTTGTTCTTTGGTGTTCGCGAAGGAAGAGCGGTAAATCACGACATCACGCCTGTGATTTTGGATGCGTTTAGAGAGGAATTGATTAAGCTTATTTTAGTTATTTTAAACCGGGAAACTCCCTTTGTGGAAACCTTATAAAAAAATCGAGGAGAGCATATGCTATCCTCGATTTTTTTATTAATTTATTCTGTCACTTAGATCTTTACTAGCTCACTAAGATGTTGCTTAAGGGCTTCTTTTTGTTCAATGTGAAGCATATGGCCTCCTTCTAAGGTTATTACTTCTGCCTTGGTACCAAGGGTTTGATCGATAGTGTCTTGATAAGGCATCACAGGATCCGATTTGCCTAATATAAAAGCAATTGAATAAGGAGCAAAGTGCAACAACACTTCTCTGTCTATTCGCGTTTTCATTCCTTCTAAGGCTGCAATAACGCCTTGCGTTGCCGTTTTTAGGGCTTCTTCTCGAGTGTGATTAATCTCTTGTTCATATTGTGGCCTGATGTGATCAGCAAATAAGTTGTTGATTGCCATAGTGATGAACATGGGTGCATTTTTCTTGATGAGGTCAATGGCTCGATCTCTATTTTGTACGCGTTCTGGACTGTCAGCACGTGCTGTTGAGTTGATTAAAATAATTCGTTTGACATGATCGGGGTACAGTTCAGCAAAAGCCAAGGAGACATATCCTCCCATGGAGTGTCCAATTAGCGTTACTCTTTTTAGTTTCAAATGGGAAATTACAGCGTGAACGGCATCTGCCATATCTTCCATGCTGTGGATATAACCTAAACATCCCGTGCCCCCATGTCCCAATAAGTCCATACTTATTACGCGGTATTTAGTAGCGAAATGATCCATGTAATACTTCCACATTTTTCCGTTTTCTAGAAATCCATGAAGAAAAATTAACGTATTGCCTTTTCCGCTATCGTAATAATTAATTTGAATGTTTTTGTATAGTAACGATTTCGAAATCATTAGATGTATTTTGTTGTGCAAGCAAAAGTAAAGGTTGCAAAACGAAAAAAAAACTTTATGTCCTAGAATTGCCTTTTGTTGATAGGTATTTTTATTTTTATTTATTCTAAATTACTCAAATAGAATTATCTTTGAGGCTTATAAACAGAGTAAAAATGAAATATATCTATAGCGTATTAATCGCTCTATTCGTTGGAAGTGTTTTTGCAAGTAACGGACAACCTTACCAAATTTACAATGCAAAAGGCAAAAAAGTAACCTATAAACAGATGATTAATACCTTGGGTAAATCTGATGTCGTTTTGTTTGGAGAATACCACAATAATTCTTTGGGGCATTGGTTGCAATTAAAGGTGACGCAAAGTTTGGGAGAAAAACGCGAACTTGTATTGGGAGCGGAGATGTTTGAAGCTGATAATCAAGATGGATTGACGAACTATGTGAAGGGAAAAATAGCAGAAGAAGAATTTGAAAAAGAGGTGCGTTTATGGAATAACTATAAAGGAGATTACCGTCCCTTGGTGGAATATGCCAAACAAAATAAACTTTCTTTTGTGGCGACTAATGTTCCCCGTCGCTATGCAAGCTTGTTGTTTAAAGGTGGAATGGAGGCATTAGATACACTAAAAATAGAAGAGAAAGCATGGATTGCACCTCTCCCATTTCCGTATGATCCTGAATTACCTGGTTATAAAGAGATGTTGACGATGTTTGCTGCCGATCACGTGAACGAAAATTTACCTAAGGCGCAAGCGATTAAAGATGCAACCATGGCCCATTTCATTCAGACTAACATAGAAGAGGATAAACTATTTGTTCACTATAATGGATCATACCACAGTAACAAGTATGAAGGGATATTTTGGTACTTGAAAAACGATGCTCCACAGTTGAAAGTGGCAACAATTACGATGGTTGAGGCGGATCAGGTAGAGCATTTCGAAAAACTCAATCTCGGATTAGCGGACTTTATTCTTGTTATAGATGCGAATATTTTAAAGTCGTTTTAGAATCTTTTAAAATAATATACTATTTGGTCTTAAATCTAGTTCCAATCTAGTTTTTTTTTAAGCAAAATAAGGCAAAAAACTTTGTTTATATTCAATATAAATAAACCTTGACACATTGTGGATAACGTTAATTAGGTGTATTTTTGAGAGATTTTTTCAAGAAAAACAATTAAAATTACATTATGGCAAAATCTGCACTTTTAAAGTCATCCATTGCAAAGAAATATTGGATGTCTCTTACTGGTTTATTTTTATGCGTGTTTTTAGTTGGTCACTTGATAGGGAATCTTCAGTTGATTTTTGGGGATGCGTCAAAATTCAATGAGTATGCCTTATTCATGACAACTAATCCAGCTGTAAAAGTATTATCTTATGTTACCTATATCTCAATCCTTTTCCACGCGATTGATGGTATAGTTCTTACGGTTCAAAACAAAAAAGCTCGTCCTATTGGATATGCGAAGAACAATGCTGGTGCAAACAGTAAATGGGCTTCTCGTAATATGGCGGTATTGGGAACTTTATTGTTAGTTTTTATTGTAACGCACATGGTTAATTTCTGGGCTAAAATGCACTTTACGACTATGCCTTTGCAAACAATTGAAGTAACAGTAGAAGGCCAAGAAGAGCCAATTACAATTTACAAAACTGTTCAAGAGCAACCCATCGACGTAAGAGCGGTTGAAATGGGACAATTGGAAATTAAGGGAACTGCGTTTTATCAAAAAGGCATGGACTTAAAAATTGCAGATGGTTACAAAGATTTACATAAAATTACAATTGAGTTTTTCAAAGATCCTTCTACAGGGTTGATTAGCACAATTTTATATGTAATCGCAATGATTGTTCTTGGATTCCATTTATCTCATGGTTTTGCAAGTGCATTCCAATCTTTAGGGATAAATAATCCAAAGTATAACTGTTTGATTAAAGGGTTAGGTTATGCATTTGCATACTTAGTTCCAGCTTTGTTTGCAATCATTCCATTATACATTCACTTTATTAAATAGTCCTAAAGAAATTGATTATGAAATTAGATTCAAAGATACCTCAAGGACCAATCGATAAGAAATGGTCTGATTATAAAAACCACATTAAATTAGTTAACCCTGCGAATAAACGTAACATTGATGTTATTGTTGTTGGAACAGGATTAGCAGGTGGATCAGCTGCTGCTACTTTGGCAGAGCTTGGTTATAATGTAAAAGCATTTTGTTATCAAGATTCACCTCGTCGTGCGCACTCAATTGCAGCACAAGGGGGGATTAACGCAGCTAAAAACTATCAAGGAGATGGTGACTCAATCCACAGATTATTTTATGATACTGTAAAAGGAGGAGATTACCGTGCACGTGAGGCAAACGTTCACCGTTTGTCTGAAGTTTCAGCCAATATTATTGACCAATGTGTGGCTCAAGGTGTGCCATTGGCACGTGAGTACGGTGGTTTATTAGACAACCGTTCTTTTGGAGGAACACAAGTTTCTCGTACGTTCTACGCAAAAGGACAAACAGGTCAACAATTATTATTAGGAGCTTATTCTGCAATGAACCGTCAAATCGGTCGTGGTAAAATTCAAATGTATAACCGTCATGAAATGCTAGATTTAGTATTAGTAGATGGAAAAGCAAGAGGAATTATTGCTCGTAATTTAATTAATGGGGAGATTGAACGTCATTCAGGACACGCAGTAGTTATTGCTACGGGTGGTTATGGAAACGTATTCTTCTTATCAACAAACGCAATGGGTTCAAACGTTACTGCGGCTTGGAAAGCACACAAACGTGGAGCATTCTTCGCTAACCCTTGTTTTACACAAATTCACCCAACTTGTATCCCGGTTACAGGAGACCACCAATCAAAATTAACGTTGATGTCGGAGTCTTTGCGTAATGACGGACGTATTTGGGTTCCAAAGAAAATGGAAGATGCAGTTGCAATTAGAGAAGGTAAATTAAAACCAACGCAAATTGCAGAAGAAGATAGAGATTACTACTTAGAAAGAAGATATCCATCATTCGGTAACTTAGTACCACGTGACGTTGCGTCTCGTGCAGCGAAAGAAAGATGTGATGCTGGATATGGAGTTAACGCAACAGGTGAAGCTGTTTACTTAGACTTTGCTTCTGCTATTGAGCGTTACGGAAAAGAACAAGCGCGTATTCAACACTTAAATGAAAACGATGCGAAGTTAGTTTACAAATTAGGTAGAGACGTTGTAGAGAATAAATACGGAAACTTATTCCAAATGTATGAGAAAATCGTAGATGAGGATCCATACACTACACCAATGATGATTTATCCAGCAGTTCACTATACAATGGGTGGAGTATGGGTAGATTACAACTTAATGTCTACTATTGAAGGATGTTATGTAATTGGTGAGGCTAACTTCTCAGACCACGGAGCAAACCGTTTAGGGGCTTCTGCTTTGATGCAAGGTTTAGCTGACGGATATTTCGTATTGCCTTATACAATCGGTGATTACTTAGCTGATGATATTCGTACAGGTGCGATTCCAACAGATTTACCAGAATTCGTGGCTGCGGAGAAAAATGTACAAGATATGATCGATCACTTAATGAATAATAAAGGATCGCATTCAGTAGATTATTTCCACAAAAAGTTAGGTAAAATCATGTGGGATAAAGTAGGTATGGCTCGTAATGCACAAGGTCTAAACGAAGCGATGGACGAAATTGCTGCATTGAGAGAAGAATTCTACAAAGACGTGAAAGTTTCTGGAACTGCAGAAAGCTTTAACCAAGAGTTAGAAAAAGCACTTAGAGTTGCCGATTTCTTAGAGTTAGGTGAATTATTTGCGAAAGATGCTTTACACCGTGAAGAATCTTGTGGAGGACACTTCCGCGAAGAACACCAAACAGAAGAAGGAGAAGCGCAACGTGATGATGAGAACTTTGCTTATGCTGCTGCATGGGAATACAAAGGAAATCCTAGAGACGCTGTTCTACACAAAGAAGACTTGGTGTATGAAAATATTAAGTTAGTAACTCGTAGTTATAAATAATATTAGGTATTGATTCTTGAATCATATCTTGTTGTAAAAATTCGATACAGATGAATCTTACATTAAAAATATGGCGTCAAAAAAACGCTAAAGAACAAGGAAAAATCGTTGAGTATAAAATAAACAATGTTTCTCCTGATATGTCTTTCTTAGAAATGCTTGATGTTTTAAACAATGAGTTAATCGAGAAAGGGGATGATCCCGTAGCATTCGACCACGATTGTCGTGAAGGTATTTGTGGAATGTGTTCATTATTTATTAATGGACAAGCACACGGACCAGATAGAGGAGTTACTACTTGTCAGTTACACATGAGAAAGTTTAAAGATGGTGATACAATTTACATTGAGCCATTTAGAGCAAAAGCTTTCCCTGTAATTAAAGATTTAGTAGTGGACCGTACTGCTTTTGATAAAATTCAACACGCAGGAGGGTTTGTCTCTGTAAATACTTCTGGAAATACACAGGATGCTAACGCTATTCCTATTCCTAAACACGATGCAGATAAGTCTTTTGACGCTGCAACTTGTATTGGATGTGGAGCGTGTGTAGCAACGTGTAAAAACTCATCGGCTATGTTATTCGTTTCTGCAAAAGTTTCTCAGTTTGCTTTGTTGCCACAAGGTAAAGTAGAAGCAGCAGACCGCGTAATGAACATGGTAGCTGAGATGGACGCTTTAGGCTTCGGTAACTGTACGAATACAGGTGCTTGTGAGGTAGAATGTCCAAAAGGTATTTCTCTTGAGAATATTGCTCGTATGAACAGAGAATACTTAAAAGCAGCCTTATAAAGGATTTTAATATTTTTTTGAAAAAGGAAAAAGCAGCACAATTTGTGCTGCTTTTTTTATTAGCCTTTGTTTTGTTTTTACTATCATTAAATTATATTTGGCGCCTATTAACATAATATTTTATAATTTAATGAAAACCTTACTACTAAGTATCCTATTTGTCTGTACTTCTTTGGCTAGTTATGCACAATTTGGACTCAATGTTTATGATGGACTTACTGCAAAAGCGATAATAAACTTTAAAAATGGCACCCGAGAAGTTGGAACCGTAAAAGAAAATAGCCCTCTTTTTAAGGTTAGGTCTAATGATCCTGATGAAATTAAATTTAAAAATGATGGTGCAGCAGACTATCGTTTAGTTTCCTCTAGTGATTTTACTTCAATTTTGGTAGATGTTGGAAAAAAAGAAGTGATATACAAAGAATATTTTCCAATTCGAATTCGTCAATTGAAGAACAAAGACACTTTTTCTGATAAATATTTTGTGGATTATTATCCATTGGTAAAGTATAAAGACCTGGCTTTTGTTCAAAGTCACCTTTTTGTAAATGGTAAATATGCAAATGATTTTTTTCTTTTCCCTGTAGCTAATTCAGATTACTATTTTCTTGTAGACGATGGTATTAAGAAAAAGAAAAAATTGGCGCAAACCTTAATGAAGCTTGATCCAGATTGTGAAGAATTCCGTGTTTATATTCAAAAGAATTACTTGGATGCTTCTAACTATAAAGAAGAATATAAACAAGCAGTAAATGCTTTTAAAGCCAATCAGTCAAATTTCATTGATGCAGAAATGGGTAAAGGTAAGAAGCGAAGAGAGGCAAAATATTTGTACCAAAGTGGAGAGAATTTTATATTTATCCAACAGCTATTGGACAAATACCTTGAGTTTTGTGGGAAGGAAAAAAAATAGCGTTCGTAGGAGGTGTTTTTGATAGTCGGTAAATCAGTTTTTGCTGTTGTAAAGTTACTTTACTTAGTATTTCGTACTTTTGGTCAGATCTAAATGTCGATTATGAAACTAGCATTAATTCAAGCTCCTTTAGTTTGGGAGGATGTACCGCAAAATACGGCTTTCTTTCTGAAGCAATTGAATCAAATAGAACCTGAAACGGATTTGGTGGTATTACCTGAGATGTTTACTTCAGGCTTTACCATGAACCCTGAGCGCGTTTTTATGACGATGCAAGACAAGTTTATCGAAGAGTTGCAATCGCGCTGTAAATCGCTTGATTTTGCCTTAACAGGCAGTATTGTAATCAAGGAAGGAGAACAGTATTATAATCGTTTGTTTTTTATTTGGCCCACGGGCGAATTCAAAACCTATGACAAGCGACATTTATTCTCGCTTGCAGGAGAAGAAAAAGTTTATGCGCCTGGAAAGGAACGCTTACTTGTCCATTATAAAGGGTGGAATATCTGTCCGTTGGTTTGCTACGATTTGCGTTTTCCTGCCTTTGCCCGAAATGTAGGTGAAGTGTATGATTTGCTACTTTATGTAGCGAGTTGGCCAGATCAACGCATCTATGCTTGGGATTCACTT
The DNA here is from genome assembly GCF_009792295.1 of Myroides fluvii. Classification (NCBI taxonomy): domain Bacteria; kingdom Pseudomonadati; phylum Bacteroidota; class Flavobacteriia; order Flavobacteriales; family Flavobacteriaceae; genus Myroides; species Myroides fluvii. Next base: position 1,615,080 of record NZ_CP039934.1, read on the forward strand.
CTTAAAGCACGGGCTATTGAAAATATGAGCTATGTGGTAGGGGTAAATCGCTGTGGGGAGGATCAAAATGACAATCAATATACTGGACATTCTCAAGTCATTGATTATATGGGGCAGTATGTCATAGCACCTCAAGAAGGGATAACTATACAATATTGTACGTTAGATAAAGCAGTGCAAGATAAAGCGAGAAATAGATTTGCTTTTCTAAAAGACGCAGATCACATTGAAGTAAAGGAGAAAGAACGTTAAGCATACAAAAAAAGCTACCTTTTGGGTAGCTTTTTGTTAGTAAAAGGATGTGTTTTATTATTGTTTGGTAAAGGCTTGGATAGTTCCCTCAACTTCAAGTGTAAGGGTTTTGCCCTCTGCCAATTCATATTTTAAGGTGCTAACCTTTACTGAAGCAGGATCGTTGTTGGTAACTTCGCTTTCAAAAACAAGGGTGTTATCCACTAGTTTCCATTTGGTAAATACCAGGGCTGGATCATTTACAGCCACCATTGCCCCGTCTGCTTTCAATTCAAAGCCTTGTTGTACACTTGGATTTGCTTGGTTCGCTTGTGTCCAAATTCCAACTAATGCTTGGGCAGCATCCACTTCTGGAGCGGGTTGTTCTGTTACTGTTGTAGTTTCTTCCACTACGGTTGCTTCTTTTTGATCTTTACAAGAAGCGAATGCAAGAGCTACAAAAGCTAATGCGAGTACAGTTTGTTTTGTTTTCATCTACTAAATCTCGAAAAAAGATTATTTTTTAGTGAAAGAGTCTTTAGACTCACCGTTAATTAGGTTTAAGGTTGTACCATCAACCACCTCAAATTGGTATGATACAGTGTCAACACTTGACGTACCATTACCGATGCTTTCTTGCGCTAAGAACAATTTATCTCCTTCTACCCACCACTTGTTTGTTTTCAGTGTAGCCATATTAATTGAAGCAGCTGTTCCGTCTTCTTTTAATTCGAAACCTTGTACTTCTTTGTCATTAATAGGGTTAGGTTGTGTCCAAGAAGCAACCAATACTTGAGTGTCTACAGCCACAGGTGCTGTAACTTCTTCTACTACTTCAGTAGTTGTTGTTTCTTCAGTCACAGGAGCTTCTTTTTGGTCTTTACAAGAAGCGAAAGCGATAGCTACAAATGCGATAGCTAAAGTCATTTTTGTTAATCTCATCGTGGATTAAATTTTAATTTTGTTAGACCAAATGTATAGCAGGAAAGTGTGAAAAAATTATTTTAATAATAATTTAACTACGTTTGTAACTGATAGATTTACAGTTAGTTGAAGTTTTGTTTTTTGGGTTGTTTTCTTTTTTTAGTTAAATATTTACACTGGGGTAAAAAAAATATTCTTAGAGAAGCCATTCAAAGCAAGAAATAATACAAGTAGCAAAATCCACGACATAAAAAAACACCTCTTAATTTTCTATATCAAGAGGTGTCTTTGTTATATTATACTTATAAGGTACTTGCTATCAGTAATCAAGAAGGAATAAACTAGTTCAAGTCTAGATCCTGATTGATATCCCAGTTGGCACGTACGTCAATGGGCTCTTTGGAGTAAAAAGTTTCTTCAGGTTGGCGTTTATCCCAATAGTAACCGGTATCCCATTTGCCGTTTTGGTTGTCATCATATATGATGCGAACATAATATTTACGCGGAGGCAACAGATCAAACGGAACGACTTGCGGTTCTTTGACTAGTTGAGTAGCGTGTACTTTTTCCTGTTCGTCGATGAGTTCCACAATAATTGGATAGCGTTTTACGGAACTCAACTTCAAGTTTAAGTTTCCATAATCCGTGTGTTTTGTCGTTTTTAACGCGTATTTTAAGGTGTCATTAGCCTTTCCAAATAAATCAGTTAAGGCTTGTGGCAAAAGTTGAATTGAATACAATTCCTCTTGATTTTTATCAAAGACTAAAGCCACTTTTTGCTCTGCTAACAGCTCTTGAACTTCAAAAGAAACAGGGAGAGAATCTTTGTTGATAATTTGAATCAAACTCTTATTTATGGCGGTAATTGGCGTAGTCGATTTCAAGGTGAAATTTTCCTTAAAATCAATTATGTTATTTTTTGCTGTGATGTTTAATGTATCGATTTCCTTTATCTTTAATCGAGGACGAACCGTAAAGGTTTCTAAGTAGTCGTCTTTGCTAACTGCTATGTGTATCGAATTGGCAATGACTTTGGGAAACCACACTTGGAGGGAGTCTTTTCCTTCTAATGGGGTGTAAATACTTTGGATTAAACTGTCATTTTTAGAGACTTTTACTTTTACGCCATCTTTATTTCCTTTATAAGGCAGGTACCATTTGTTTTCCGAAATTTGAGCAGGGCGTTTGGCCGCAAATTTCTCTTCTGATTTAAACAAGACCAAGTTGTATTTTTTATCCGTAGGAATCACAATGGTATCTTGGATAAATGCAATTTTATCTTGATCAGGGTTGAACATATAATTGTTTGTCTTTTGTTTTAAAGCAACCGCATAATAAGTTCCCGCTTTGATATTTTCAATAGAGAAAGTCGTTAGGGAATCGAGTGTATTGGTGATATACAACGGTTTTTCTTTGTAGATTGTTGAATCCTTAAACGAAGCAGCATCGTACAACATGATATTGACAAAATTATCTGTTTTCAACTTGTGTGCAGATTGTATGGTTCCTTCAAGTTTAAGCGAGTCAATATAGCTCCCTGTGGAGAAGATGTATTTAAATTGAGGCAATACGTTTCCTTCGTTATTGTCGGTGATCGCATCTCCAAAATTAAAACTATACGTGGTGTTTGGGCGTAGGGTATCCTTTAATTTAATGGTCATGACTTTCTTTGGACTTCCCATAGGCAAAATTTCAGGATTGTTCTTCAATGGAGGAGATACAATTAAGTTCTGATTGGCATTTTTTAATTTGACAAACTCATCAAACTCAATTCGGATCTCATCCTTATCAAAGTTAATCGAATAGTTTTCGGGATAGCTTTTTAATACAACAGGAGGTAAGGTATCCATAGGACCACCAGAAATATACCCTCTTTTAGCACAATTTGAAAAACAAGTTATACATAAAACGAGTAAACACGCAAAAAAATAAAGACGAAACTTCGACATAGTTTTGTTTTGAAAAGGCAAAGTAACAATTATATTTTTTACTTAGAAAATATCGACCACTAAAAACTTCACTTTGTGTAAGCTAAACACAAAATACTGACCTTGCTATCAGGGATTTGTAACAATAGCCTGGCACAAGTTTCTAAAGTACTTCCTGTCGTTAAGATATCGTCCAATAAGAGAAAGTGTTTACCCGTCAGCTCCGGTGTTGATTGCAACTGAAAAACAGTTGGTTTGGAGGTGATGCGTTCCTGAAACGATTTTGTTGTTTGTGAGGTTGTTTGTTCAACTTTGATTAATACCGTAGGGTGGACGGGAATGTGAAATTGTTGTGTCAGAGCGGTGGCAAATCCATCCACTTGATTGTATCCGCGTAGTCGGATTTTTTTTCGATGCATGGGCACAACTACGACGAAATCTGCATCAGGACATGCTTGCGCTTCAGCTAATAATGCAGCATATAATTGACCAAGTACAAAAGCGATTTTCGGTTGGTTGTTGTATTTCAACTGATGCAGAAGGTTGGAAACAATTCCGTTTTTTGCATAGTAAAGCAGGCAACTTGCATGTTGTATTCTGACTTTTCCGTAGAATTTACCTAGAGCCTCGTTAGTAGTAGACAAGTGTTGATCCGTAAAGGGAAGGGCTGTGCGACATGCGGTACACAATAGATTTTCTTGTGTAAGGAGAATTGTCGCACACCCAGGACAACTCTTCGGAAAAAATAGATTGATAAGATTTTTGAACATGGAAATGGGAGATTCGTTTACCTAAAAATAGCAGAAATACCAGCAAGAAAAAACGGATTTAAATGAAAGCAACCAATATCTTTGTATAGTATAAGCAAAAAGTATAAAGTCATGGAAAAGTTAATAATCATTTTAAAGCAAATGGTAGAACAAGGAAAGAAGGAGCAGGCACAGCGATTAGCCGATGAAATAAAAGGGCAACTAAAGAGGATGATTGATTCGACGGATATAGACGAAGACTTAGTGCGATTGGCCAAGATGCAAAAAATCGTAGCAGATTTAGAACAACAACTGAAAGACTAACGATATGGAATGTCCTTGTGGAAGTGGATCTACACTCGAAACTTGTTGTATGCCTTTTCTCAAAGGAAAACAGGTTCCAACAACAGCAGAAGCCTTAATGCGTTCGCGTTATACTGCTTATGTATTGGCTAATGCGAAATACCTGATCGAAACAACACATCCGAGTTTACGTCATTTGTATAGTAAGAAGTCCATTTTGCAATGGGCAAGTGAAAACCAATGGGTGCGATTGGAGATTGTTTCAGTTTTCGATTTGCGCATTGTTTTTCGCGCTTATTTCAAGGATCCAAGTGGACAGCAACAGCAACATTATGAAGATTC